>NZ_NEIU01000004.1:0-400756 GCF_002113595.1 Pseudomonas sp. B3(2017) | reverse complement strand
CCCCCCCCCTTATTTGGCTAAATTCTTAGGAAAAAAGGGGAAGGGCATATAGATCAGCCCTTCAATGATAAATGAGGATGTTCAGAAATCATTCTTTTTGTTGGCGTGAAGCTCTTTGTGGCAATTTGGGCAAATAACTATTATGTTATCTGCTGAGTCTGATCCTCCCTCGCTCCTTGGAGTTATGTGATGAATTTCAAGTATTGAACGATCTGGGTTGGATTGGAATCCACAAACGGAGCAGGTGGAGATGTCGATACCGTTTTTGGATAATTCAAAAAATAATTTTTTACGATTGCTGCGTATGTATGGGTTGTAAGTTAGTGTGTGTTTTTGTTGTAGTCGAAGTTCTTCATTTTTAACGTCATTGACAACGGATTGCGGCACTTCAAAAATTTTTAGGAACTCAGAAAATATTAAAAAGTGAATATCTTTTCCATTTGTTTTGTTCTGGAATTCATGAATTAGCTCAAACTTCGGGGTGAATGCGGAGCCGCTGCTTCGTGTCCACCAGTCAGGTTTTCTATCTTCAGATATAAATACTATGTTTTCCTGTCGGTCTGCGCCTACTTGCAGTAGTGTGTGCCAGATTGAAAGGTCGCCTTCGGCATTGTCCTCCTTTGATGCGTCTTTGTATCCAGGTGCTATTTTGAATTTGTTACGTCTCTTTAGGTCGTCAAATAGTTCGTCTATTGTTAGTTTGTGATCAAGGATTGTTTCTTTTGAAAATACTTTTGAGTAAATGTCTACGACTGGATCGCTCCATGTCCAGTTTTTTATTTTTGTTGCAATAGAATCAAGAGCTGAGTTGTATTCGTCTATTGCTTTTTTGGTTTGTTCGGCATGTTTGTTTAGTAGTTCGTACTCTGGAAGATCAAATAGTATTGGGTACTCTGGAGCTGGTTTTATTTTTATTTTTCTTTCGTGGATGCTGTTATGGATTTCAGACAGTTTATTTTGCTTGTTTATTGCGAATTCCCGTGCCGCGTGAGCGGAAAGAAAAATTCGGTTCTGTTTGCGCAAAGATGATAGTATTTTTTCAATTTCATTAATGCTTTCTTTTCTTAAGTTGTATGGTGCCAATAGAACGTTGGTGTCGAAGGATACGAGGCAGGAGTTTTTTATAGTTTGGATTGAATTTTGCTTGTAGGAGAATATTAATTCTGGCTGAGGTATTTTTTCACGGTATGAGTTGAAAGTGTCAGAGGCGTCTTGGGAGTTTACTTGTTCTTTGGTCATGAGGATGGCGGTGTCGAGATGTTTGATTTTGAGGTTAGATCGGATGTATTTTAATGAATAAATCCGCTCGATTTGTTTGGTTAGATTGATGGTTCCAATTCATCTAACCCTGAAAGCAAATCGTCTGAGAAATCTAGAATAGGATGTGGGATGTCAGCAAGGATAGATTCGCGATCACAATGCCGTAAAAAGAAATAAAGAGACGAGTCAATGATTTTAAGAAGCTTGCTCCCTCGATCATAATCTACAAAGGGCGGCTGAATTCTTTTGTTTATTTGGTGTTGAGTGATGTTGTGGAGAAACGCGCCAAGGTCACCTGATCGGACGTCGTCAGGTCTGTGGTGTACTCTCCGGATGCCTTCTAATAAGTTGGATCGAGACAATCCCTGCTCAATATTGTCTAAGTCCGCTTTTAATAGTAGTTGTATGAAATAAAATGGAAAGGCAAGTGAGGGTTTCCCGCTTTGGTTGCTGGTTTTGCGTGCAATGTCAACAAAGGATTCAAAATTTCGAATGTGGCGGCCGCCATAGTCGCTGGCTTTTGTCGCTAATGCCATCCTTAGATGGTTGTGCGTAATCTTCGTGATTGACTCTGTTGTTTCAGTTAGTCCTGCTGCAATACAGCACTGTTTGCAAAGTTCCTGAACTACGCCGACGCTGTCAAATGAAGATTTTATCAGTTTTTCCTGGATTTCGCTGAAGTCGGCATTAAGTAGCTTTGAGCCTTTTTCGATAACTTTTTTGAAGTCGTCGTCCAGCCAGGGCTCTACGGGTACTTCAGTTACTCGATCTAGGAGATCGCCGTTGAACTGCACGAGTCTGTTTGCTTCTCGCCAGATTCCCAATACAATAAATATTACACCTAGGTCTTGAAATACCCGAAGATCGTATGCGAGACGTTCCTGAACCTCTAGGGAAAGATAGTGAAAATTTTCAAGTACAATAAATTTTTCTATGCCTTTTTTTCTTAAAAGTTCGGATACGTCTTGTGCTAATTCCAGGTTGTACTCGATGTAAAGCTCTTTTGAAGTGTTGGTTTGTGTTTTTTTGTCTCCAGTACCAGATCCTAAATTTGCTTCACCCATGAATGGAACTTTTACTTTTACTCCGGCGCTTATATTTGTTGCGATTTCGAAGCTTAGTCCCTGTGTATCACTCTCAAAATATGTAATGTTCGATTGGCGAAGGATTGATCGATAAATATCTATTGCTTGAGTTTGTGGCGAGCACTCAACTTTTACGTATTCGCTTGGTTCTAGGTGCTTTAGTGTTAGGGATGTTTTACCTTGTTTTGATGAACCGTATACTATGACTTGGTTTTTGTCCTTTAGTGCTGCGCTGAATAGTTCGTCAACGCTAGGTCTCTCTATGTAAGACTCGATTAGTTGGCTGCGGACGCCAAAAACATCACTTGTTTTGTACTTCATTTGCTATCCTTTTCTGAAGATTATGTGAGTGTGTTTTTAAGGTTTTTTTGAGTTGGTATTGTAGTTTTTTACTAAGTGAAGTGTATGCGTTGAGCTGGGATTCTACAATGCGGTAATCGCGGCTGGTGTTCTGTGCTCTCGCGTCAATCCATATCAGATTTTTTAGGTGTTTTAAACAATGCCATCAGGTAGCGTGTTTAATGTTCTTTAGCTGGTGTGTCTTATAGACTACACGCACCTTGCACCACCCCCTACACCTAAGCCAGAATCCGCCGACTTGTGCGTCTAGAACACGGGTTTTATCGTTCCAGGGTCACTGAAAACCAGTGATCGGGTTTGGTAGCCCGTTTCGTTTCTAGATGTGCAGTGCCCCCATGTGCAGCCGCTTTTTCAGGGCTCGGTTTCATGGTGGTCATGCGTGGGGCCCATCCGTGGGCGCCGGGTTCTAGTGCGACCGGTCTACCAACCCGCGTATGGCCGCCACCCTCGTTTGGTAGCGAGGTTGATGGCTTCCCCAATGTTCGCGCTAGAGGTTCCATCCATGATCAAACCAACACCCAACCCACCCCTCACCGACCCCGCGTCCCCCTACGAATCCATCGATTCCCGAAAGCTCAACGAAGCCGCCGAACGCGCCCTCGACCATTACCTCAACCCTGCCGCGCAGATCATGGGCACTCCCCATGAATCCGAACCCATGTACCTGGCCAACCCGGTGTACGACACCGAATCCCTGCTGGCCAACGCCAGCGAGAACCTCGGTTCGGCGTCGGAGATGCTCAATAACTTCGCTGCGGTGCTGGGCGCCGGGCAGCGGCGGATGGCGTTGGGCATTGCGCAGTTGGTGATGCTGAGCGAGGTGGCGGTGAATCAGGCGCTGGATAACGTCGAGCCGAAGACGTAAGCCACGGCCCGGCGAATGGCCTAGGACAGGGCGGCAATGCTGAACCCCGGCTGTCGAGCCGTGAAGTTTCATGTTGCCGCCAACCCCGGGCGCCTAGGATGGGAGCGACAAGACCGCACCCCAAGGGAGCCCAGCCATGCATGCCCGACTTATTCACGCGTTGTTGATCGTCGCCGCCGTTTCAGCCTTGAGCGCCTGTTCGGGCGGCGGCATGACCACCACCACGTGCTTCTCCGCCGACTGCCAGTCGTTGGACGGCCGTAACGCCAACACCCTGAAGTTCGGCGGGAGCAGCATCGGCAACAACTTCAACCAGTACAGCTCGGGCCTGTTGCACGACGATTGAGGTCACGGTGCCGTGGGCGCGGCGATCCATTCGCCCAGCACTTTCTGGTATTTGCCGGTCACCTTGCTCAGGTGCAGCCACTGGTCGACGTAGAGTTTCCAGCCGATGTCGTCGCGGGGCAGCAGGTAGGCCTTTTCGCCGTACTGCATGTACTTGTCCGGGTTGACGGCGCACAGGCCCGGTTTGAGTTTCTGCTGGTAGCGTGCTTCGGACGCGTCCGTGATCATCACGTCGGCCTTGTTGTCGAGCAGTTGCTGGAAGATCGTCACGTTGTCGTGCAGCGCCAGTTGCGCCTTGGGCAGGAAGGCGTGGACGAAGGCTTCGTTGGTGCCGCCGGCGGGTTCCACCAGGCGCACGCCGGGCTGGTTGATCTGTTCGACGGTCTGGTACTTGGCCTGGTCGGCGCAGCGCACCAGCGGGATCTTGCCGTCGACGTCGAGGGTGTTGCTGAAGAAGGCCTTTTTCTGCCGCTCCAACGTCACCGAGATGCCGCCCATGGCGATGTCGCATTTGCCCGCCAGCATGTCCGGCATCAGGGTTTTCCAGGTGGTCGGCACCCATTCGGCCTTGACCCCGAGGCTGTCGGCCAGGGTGCGGGCCATGGCGATGTCGATGCCTTCGTAGTCGCCGTCTTCGCGTTTGAAGGTGTAGGGCTTGTAGTCGCCGGTGGTGCAGACGCGCAGCCGGCCTTGTTGCTGGACGCTGTCCAGGTGCGAGGAGGTGGGCTCTGCTTGGGCGACGCCGGCCAGGGTCAGCAGGCCGCAGAAGATCATCCGGGTGGTTGGGGTGGTCATGGGTGAGGGGCTTCTGTGGGAAGTGGAAGTGGACGCAGTGTAGTGCCAGGGCGTTCCGGAAGGGGCGGGCATCCATGAAAAAGGGCGATCTTGCGGATCGCCCTTTGGTTTTGCGGCCGGTGGATTACGTCGGGTTGTTCGAGGTCATCTGCTGGACGACGTAGGCCTGGAAATCCTGCTCGGACAACTGCGGCGCCAGTTGCGCGTCCGGGAAGTTGTGCCAGTTGGAGCCTTCCTTGCGGGCGAACGTGCGGTGCCACTTGAGGATGTTCGTGCCTTCGCGCACGGAGCGCGAGGACGAGTTCTCGGAGTTGTCGCGGTTCTTGATCTGGAGGATTTTCCAGTCGCCCGAGCCGTCGTCCGCGCGCTTGATGAAGTCGGCCTTTTTGGTGGTGTAGCCGGAGCACTGCACCCAGCCGGTGGGTTCGGCTTTGCTGGCGATGTAGTCTTCGAGCAGGTCGCCGGTGAGGTTTTCGGCGGCCATGGCGATGGCATGGGCGGTCTGCATCTTTTGCAGCTCTTCGGGCGCGAAGTTGCCGTGCGCGCCCATGATCACCGGGATGATCGGATCTTGGACGGTTCTGGGCAGTATCAGCTGTTTGGCGGCGCGGCCGTTGGAGAACTTTTGCGCCAGCCGGCCGATGTAGGCCTCGCTGCCCAGCGGCGCCGCTTTGGTGGCCTTGGGGGCGAACTCGGGGTTGGCGCTGAGGAACTCGACGACCGTGGCGAACGGGTCGACCAGGTCCGGGTTGACGTCTTCCATGGCCGCACGGGCGGCGGCTTGGGCATTGGCTGGGAACGGCATGCGGTGTCCATACATCGTGGAGGTGCGAGGTTGATATCACTTTGATGTTGTTTTGTACAACACCTGGATCCAATCACTGTCCCTCCATCTCGGGACTCAACGTCCCCAACCACGCCACCAACCCCACGATCACCAGCGCAATCCCCAACTCCACCGCCACGCTGCGGCGCAGCGCGTTCGCCGCCACCCGGTGCTGACCGTCGCGCAACGACCGCTCCAGCAATGGCCCCAGATGGAAGCGGTTCAGCGCCGCCAGCACCAGCATCCCGGCAAACAGGAACACCTTGACCGCCAGCAGGATGCCGTAGGCGCCGAGCAGGATCTCGCCCAGCGTCGGGCCGACGATGAACAGGTAGTTCGCCACGCCGGTGACCGTGAGCGTCACCACAATCATCGCGCCCACCCATTCGAAGCGTTTGACGGCAAAGGCCAAAAGCCTAAGCCGCGCTTCGTCGAACTTGGCGTCGGTTCGTGCCATCAGCACCAAGGCGAGCAGGGCGCCCAGCCATGCGCCGGCGGCGAGCAGGTGCAGGATGTCGCTGAGCAGGTGCCACACGCGGCGTGACCCTTCGTCCATCGCGCCGTGGCCGCTCCAGGCCAGCGAGGCGAGGGCGACGGCGCCGGCCAGCGAGGCGATCCACAGGCTCAGGCCGGGCCTGCGCGGATGGATCGTCAATGCCAGCCCCACCAGCGCTAGCGCGCCGACCCGCACCGCCCAGGCCATTCCCACATCGGTTTCGCCCAACATCATTTGCAGGTGCGGCCACAGGGCGGCGAGGTCGGTTTCGCCACTCATGCTGCGAGTCATCATCACCAGGCCGGCCACCGACAGCAGCGCGCCCAATGCGGCCAATAAGGCCAGCATCGGGCGCAGCGCCAGCACCGCGCCGGAGCGCCGCTGTTCGCCGCGAAGGCTGTACACGCCGAACGACGCCACGCCGAACACCAGCAGCAGGTCCCCATACAACGCCAGGCGCAGCAGGCCGTTGATCAGCGCATCCATCGGTCACTTCACCTTGAACGTGACGTTGCCGGTGATCGGGTGGGTGTCCGACGACACCGCGCGCCACTGCACCTGATAGGTGCCGGCCGGCAGCGGCGCCAACGGGGTGACGAGCATGGTCTTGGGGTCGTTGCCGGCGCTGATCCGGGCCTTCATCGGCATGGGTGAGTGGGCCATGCCGGGCATTTCGGTCATCACCAGTTTGGCGCCGGAGAACTGGGTCGTCAGCGGTTCGGAGAAGCGCAATTCGATCTTCTCGGGGGCGGCGCCGTCCGCGCCTTCGGCGGGGGTGGACGACAGCAGTTTCGGGTGGGCCAGGACCTGGGCGCTCAGCAGCAGTCCGGTGGCGAGTACGACGGCGGTTTTGATGGTGCGCATGCAAGGCCTCTTTCCGCTCGGGGGCGGTGTTTTTTTGGGATGGGTGAAGGGGTCAGAACCACAGCCGCACGCCGAGCACCAGGCGCGTTTCGCTGCGGTCTTCGCCTTCCTCCCGTGCGAAATCGGCGGTGTTGCCGTAGGTGCGGTTCCAGGTGACGCCGATGTACGGCGCGAACTCACGGCGGATCTCGTAGCGCAGGCGCAGGCCGGCCTCGGTGTTGGCGAGCCCGGCGCCGATGCCGCGCTGCGGGTCGTTCTGCCCGTAGATGTTGAGCTCGGCGGTCGGCTGCAGGATCAGGCGGTTGGTCAGCAAGATGTCGTAGTCGCCCTCCAGCCGGATGGCGCTCTGGCCGCCCTCGCCGAGGAACGCCGTGGCTTCGGCCTCGAAGTTGTACAGCGCCATGCCTTGCAGGCCGAACGCGGCCCAGGTCTGCGGGGCGCCGGGCTTGAAGTCCTGGCGCACGCCGCTGACCACGTCCCACCACGGCGAGATCGCGTGACCCCAGAGGGCCTGGAGCTCGGCGTCTTCGGTGCGGCCGTTGCTGCGCTCGCCCTCGGAACGCAGCCATAGCCGATCGGTGTCGCCGCCGATCCAGCCGGATACGTCCCAGGCCAGCACGCTGGCGTCGTCGGCGTCCTGCCATTCGAGCTTGTCGGCGAGGAAATAGCTGTGGACGGCGCTGTCATGCACCTTGTGCCCGCCGGGGCTGTTGAACACGGCGGCGCGGTCGGCGTCGGTCAGGGCCGGGATCGGCGTGCGGCTTTCGGTCGGCGCGGCGGGTTGCATGCCGCCGTCATCCATCGACTGCAGGGCGGATGCGTCCATGCCGGGCATCTGGCTGTGGTCCATGCCGGCCATGTCGCTGGCGGCCATGGCCGTGGACAGGGTGCTGGTGAGCAAAACGGGTAACGCTGCGAATCGGATCATGGTCGGCCCCTCATTCTTCCACGCGAACTTCACGGAACATGCCCATTTCCATGTGGTACAGGAGATGGCAGTGGTAGGCCCAACGGCCGAGCGCGTCGGCGGTCACCCGGTAGCTGCGGCGGGTGCCGGGGGGCATGTCGATGGTGTGCTTGCGCACCTGGAAGTCGCCGTTCTCGTCCTCCAGGTCGCTCCACAGACCGTGCAGGTGGATGGGGTGAGTCATCATGGTGTCGTTGACCAGCACCAGGCGGATGCGCTCGCCGTACTTCAGGCGCAGGGGCTCGGCGTCGGAGAACTTCACGCCGTTGAACGACCAGACGAACTTCTCCATGTGCCCGGTCAGGTGCAGCTCGATGGTGCGGCCGGGGTCGCGGCCGTCGGGGTCTTCGAAGGCGCTGCGCAGGTCGGCGTAGGTCAGCACCTTGCGTCCGTTGTTGCGCAGGCCCAGGCCCGGGTCGTCGAGTTTCGGGGCGGTGGTCATGGCTTGCATGTCCACCAGCGGGTTGTCCTTTTCGCTGGCGGGGTGGGCCTGCATCGGGCCCATGCCCATGGCCGAATGATCCATGCCGGCCATGTCGTCCATGTTCATGCTGCCGTGGTCCATGCCGCCCATGCCCATGTCGTCCATGGTCACCAGCGGCCGCGGATCCAGCGCCGGCACCGCCGCCGACAGGCCGGCGCGGGCGGCGAGGGTGCCGCGGGCGTAGCCGGTGCGGTCCATGGCCTGGGCGAACAGGGTGTAGGCCTCGGCGGCGGGCTCGACGATGACGTCGTAGGTTTCCGCCACGGCGATGCGCAGCTCATCCACCGTGACCGGTTTGACGTGCAGCCCGTCGGCGGCGACCACGGTCATCTTCAGCCCCGGAATGCGCACGTCGAAGTAAGTCATGGCCGAGCCGTTGATCAGGCGCAGGCGCAGCTTTTCGCCGGGGCGGAACAGGCCGGTCCAGTTGGCGTCGGGCGCCTGGCCGTTCATCAGGAAGGTGTAGGTGGCGCCGCTGACGTCGGCGATGTCGGTGGGGTTCATGTTCATCTGCGCCCACATCGTGCGGTCGGCGACGGTGGCGCCCCAGCCCTTGTCGCTGACGTCGTGGATGAAGTCGGCGACGGTGCGTTTGTGGAAGTTGTAGTAGTCGGACTGCTTCTTCAGGGTCTTCATCAGGCTGTCCGGGTCTTCGTCGGTCCAGTCGCTGAGCATCACCACGAAGTCGCGGTCGTAGCGGAACGGCTCCGGTTCCTTGGCGTCGATGATCAGCGGGCCGTAGACGCCGGACTGTTCCTGGAACCCGGAATGGCTGTGATACCAGTAGGTGCCGTTCTGCCGCAGCTTGAACCGGTAGACGTACACGCCGCCGGGCTCGATGCCGTGAAAGCTCAGCCCCGGCACACCGTCCATGTCGGCCGGCAGCAGGATGCCGTGCCAGTGGATCGAGGTGCTGTCCTTGAGCCGGTTGCGCACGCGCAGCGTCACGGTGTCGCCCTCGCGCCAGCGCAGCAGCGGGCCGGGCAGGCCGCCGTTGATGGTCATGGCGGTGCGGGGAGAACCGGTGAAATTGACCGGGGTCTCGCCGATGAACAAATCGAATTCGCTGCCGCTCAAGGCGTTGGGCAGGCCCGCGTCGCCCTGGGCCCAGACCGGCGTGCGCCACAGCCCGAGGCCGCCGAGCAGCCCGCCGGCGGCCAGTCCCTTTACGAAAGTGCGTCTGGAGGTGTTGGAATGCATGCGCGGAAATCCCCGTCGAGCCGTCTGGTTCGGCAATGACGGGGAGGCTAGCGGCCGGCAGCTTTCAGTTGGCTGAGGGGCGGATTACAGTTTTGACAGCTTCACCGGTTGAGCGCGTCCGCCAGCGCACGGGCCTGTTGCGCCGCCACCGAACGCGAGGCGCGGTCGACGTCTTCGCCCAGGATCGTCTTCTCGACGGTCAATCCGTGCACGTCAGTGACACCGATGAAGTTCAGCCAGGCTTCCACGTAGGGCTTCTGAAAGTCGAAGGTGTCGGCGGGCGTGAGCGAACCGGCGGAGAAGTCCATGCCGCGCGCATAGGCCACCACGGCGGTCTTGCCCTCCAGCAAACCCTGCAAGCCGCGCTCGGGGTCGAAGCTGAAGAGGATGTCCTTCTGCGACACCAGATCGATGAAATGCTTGAGCTTGTACGGGATGCTGAAATTCCACAGCGGCACCGACAGCACCAGCACGTCGGCGCGGTGCAGTTGGGCGGCGAGCGCCTTCAGACCGTCCCAGGCGGTTTGCTGCGCCGGCGTCAGGGGCGTGCCGTTGAGGCCGGCGTACTTGGCGTTCATCGCCTCTTCGTCGAACTCCGGCAGCGGCAGGCTCCACAGGTCCAGGGTTTCGACTTCCGTCTGCGGCCGGTGCTGCTGGAAGCGGTGGATGAAGTGGCGGGCGGTTTCCAGCGATGCGGAACGTTGTTTGCGGGGCGAGCATTCGATGTGCAGAAGGGTGGTCACGGTAGGCCTCGAAATCCGGGTGGGAGAACTCGAGCCATTGCAACATAGCTGGATTGAAACTATAAATCGCGAATATTCAGTCGATTGATCACAAAGCAAACTATGTTCGATGCCTTGCTGTTGAAGACCTTCGTCACCGTGGTCGATGAGGACGGCTTCAGCCGTGCCGCCGAAAAACTGCATTTGACCCAGTCCGCCGTCAGCGGCCATTTGCGCCGCCTGGAAGAGCAGCTCGGCAAGCCGTTGCTGGTCCGTACCACCCGTTCCCAGCGCCTGACGGCGGACGGCGAACGCCTGATCGCCTATGCGCGCACGATTCTGGCGTTGAACCGCGATGCCTGGGCGCAGCTCACGCGCACGCCGTTCCGGGGGCGGGTGCGGATCGGTGTTTCGGAGGATTTCGTCGAGCCCCGGCTGCTGCGTGCGTTGCAGGACTGCGCCGCGCAGCATCCGGGCATGGTGATCGATATGCAGGTGAACATTCCCGGCACGCTGCTGGGCCAGATGAAGCGAGGCGAGTTGGAGTTGGTGATCGGTTCGCTGTGCGAGTCCCGCGAGCCGGGTTTGCTGCTGTGGCAGGAGCCGTTGGTGTGGGCCTGGTCGGCGCAGGCGGTCGTTGAGTTGCCGACGCCGTTGCCGCTGGCGCTGTTTCCCGAACCTTGCCCGTACCGCGAAGCGGCGTTGACCCGCCTGGCCCAGGCCGGCATCGCCCAGCGCACCGCCATGCTCTGCACCAGCACCGCCGGGCTGCGCGCCGCCGCGTTGGCTGGATTTGCCGTGGCGCCCATGGCCGCCAGCCAGTTGGGGCCGGGGCTGGAGGCGCTGGATGCCAGGTTAGGGTTGCCGCCGCTGCCGGATGCGGAGTTTCGCCTGTACACCGCGGATCATGCCGACCCGCAGATGATCGAGGCGGTTTCCCGGGTGATCGTCGAACACTGTTCGTCGCGGCGGCGTTGAGGTTTCCTACAGCCCCAGCCCTTCCTGAACCACCAGCAGCAGGTTGTTTTCCGTCAGGGCGATGGCGTCCAATTGCTGTCCGGTTTCAAGGGTCTGCAGCCACCAATGGCTTTCGCCGTGCTCATCGACGGTGCGCAGCAGCGAGGTCTCCTTGCCCGGCAGGTTGATCTGCACGCGGCCGGCGCCGTCTTCGGTGAACCGCGCAATCGGGTCGAACGTCAAGCTGTGCTGGTTGGCGTCGATCACCAGTTGGTCGATGGCGTAGTCGTGGGTTTCGCCGTCGGGCGAGGTTTCGCAGACATGGGTGGGGTTGCGCCGGATCTTCAGGCCGACTTCCGCCACCGGTTGCAGCCAGCCTTCGATGCGGTGGTAAAGGGCATAGACTTGCGCGGGCCAGCAGTCGATCTCCAGTTCGGCGCAGGTGATTTCGTCTGCATGGGTGTGCCGGGTCTGTTTGAGTTTCGCGGCCAGTTCGTCTGCTTTACTCATGTCGGTTCCCTGTGGTGATGTCAGCTCAATCGTAGTCCTTTCAAAGTAATGCACGTTTTGCCCTGCGTCATGCGCTTGCAACACAAGCGTGCCCCAATCGACTCCTGGCCCGAACCGGGTCAGCTCACCAAAACCACGGACGCAGACGTCCCAAGGAGCGGGAACATGAAAAAGCTTTTTACAATTCTGGCGCTGATCGCGCTGACGGCCGGTGGCCTGCAGACGGCTTCGGCGCGCCAGAGCCATGCCAGCAAGCAGGCGGCCACGGAGTCGGTGGCGGGGGTGTTCGACTACTACCTGCTGACGCTGTCGTGGTCGCCGACCTTCTGCCTGACCCACAAGGACGATGCGCAATGCTCCGGCAAGGGCTACGGCTTCGTCCTGCATGGCTTGTGGCCGCAGTACGCCGGGGGTGGCTGGCCGGAGTCATGCCCGCCGGTGACGACACTGTCGGCGGCGGAAACCGCCAAGGGCATGACCCTGTTCCCGACGCCCAAGCTGCTCAACCACGAATGGGCCAAGCACGGCACCTGCAGCGGCCTCGGCGCGATGGGCTATCTGGATGCGGCGGACAAGGCTGTGGCCGCGGTGAAGATTCCTGAAGAGCTGCAGCCGTTCAGCAAGTCGTATTACTTCGAGGCGCAGGAGATCGCCGACCTGTTCCGCAAGAGCAACCCGGGCATCCCGGCGAACGGCATCGCCGTGATCTGCAGCGGCCCGGAGCTGTCGGAAGTACGGGTGTGCATGGGCAAGGACCTGCAGTTCGGCGCCTGCGGCAAGGGCGTGAAGACCCAGTGCCGCTCCGGTGACATCCGCGTGCCGCCGTCGCGCTGATCCGGGCGCCAGACAGACCGCCATCGCCAGCAGGCTGGCTCCTACAGAGAATTTGGGTGAATGCCGAATCTGCGGCCACCGCAACGCCGTGTGGGAGCCAGCCTGCTGGCGATGGCGGAGTGTCAGGCAGCAGAGATGTCGGCAGTGTCGGCCTCATCGCGGGCAAGCTCGCTCCCACAGTGGTTTTCGGTGATCCACGATACCTGTGGGAGCTGCGGTGCGACGACTCGACTTGCCAGCGATGGCGTCAGCCCATCCAGCCTAGATGCGTCAGACATTCCACCACCGCCGGCAGGCCGGTTCCTACAGTTCCCTTCGCATCACCGCTCAAGAAAAATAAATCGACGCGCAACGGTTATCCAAAACCGTTATGTGCCGATATCCATCGGGCCGGGATTGTGCCGGTAGCACCCGGTTGCCCCTTACAATCGGGTGGACTACGCTCACGGAAACCAAGGGTTTCGGGCCCGCGCCCTTGCAGTACCTGCCCAGGACACGTTTTTGCCAATCCCAATCCACGACCCGCACCAGCCGCCCGGCGGCACGTTGAAACGCCTGCCGCTGCGCAAAGCGGCGGTGCTGTTCATCGTCGCGGTGTGCCTGTGCCTGTTCGGCCTGCTGTACCTGCAACTGGAACAGTCGCGTCGCCAGGACCTGGCGATCGCGCAGATGGCCTCGGCCAACCTGACGCGGGCGATGGCCCAGCAGGCCGAAGACACCTTCCAGGCGGCGGACCTGGTGCTGACCAGCCTGGTGGACTGGATCCAGGATGACGGCTACGGCGCGGCCCAGCGGCCGAGGCTGCAGAAGACCCTCGCCCGGCGGGTGCAGCAACTGGAGCAACTGCACGGGCTGTTTCTGTTCGACCGCCAGGGGCAGTGGGTCATCACCTCGTTCCCTGACTTGCCCCGGGGCAATGGCGTGGCGGACCGCGAGTACTTCAAGTTTCACCAGCAGAACGAGTCGACGGTGGCGCACATCGGCCCGGCGATCCGCAGCCGGGAGAACGGCGAGTGGATCATCCCGATCTCCAAGCGGGTGAACGACCGGCTCGGCAACTTCCAGGGCGTGCTGCTGGCCGGGATCAAGATGTCGTACTTCGACCGCTTTTTCAAAAGCTTCAGCCTCGACGACAACGGCACCATGTTCCTCGGCCTGACCGACGGCACCTTGCTCGCCCGCCGGCCGTTCGATGACGCCTTGATCGGCACGTCGCTGGCCCAGGGCGAAATCTATCAGCGGCTGTTGCCCAACGCGCCGGCGGGCACCGCGATGATCGATTCGGTGATCGACGGCGTGACGCGGCTCTACGGCTATCGGCAGTTGCAGGCCTTTCCGCTGGTGGTCGCGGCGTCGTCCTCGCGGGACACGATCCTGGAGGGCTGGCACGCCCGGGCCTTTCAGTCCAGCGTGATCGTCGCGCTGGTGATACTCGGCGTCGGCCTGTTCGGCTGGGTGTTCATCCATCAGGTGCGCGACGGCGAGCGGATCGAGAAGAACCTGCGCAAGGCACAGCGTGCGCTGGAGCAGATCGCCACCCATGACAGCCTGACCGGGCTGGCCAACCGGCGCCTGTTCGAGCAATCGTTGGCGGTGGAGTTCGCCCGGGGCGCGCGGCAGTCGAGCCCGGTCAGCCTGATCATGCTCGATATCGACTTCTTCAAGCGCTACAACGATGCCTATGGCCATGTGGCGGGCGATCATTGCCTGGCGCAGGTCGCCCAGGCGGTGAAGGGCTGCTGCCAGCGCAAATCTGATCTGGCGGTGCGCTACGGCGGCGAGGAATTCGCGGTGCTGTTGCCGGACACCGACATCAACGGGGCGTTGGCGATTGCCGGACAGATCCGGCGCGCCGTCATGGACCGGAACATTTCCCACAGCGGTTCGCCCACCGGCTACCTGACGGTGAGCCTGGGCTGCTACGCCTTCATCCCCAATGGCCGGGACAGCATCGAAACGTTCATCCAGCGCGCCGATGCCGCTCTCTACCAGGCCAAGAACGCCGGGCGCAACCGTGCGGCGGTGTTCTCCTACGACGGCGGCATCGGCGAGCTGATGCGCTCGGATCGCTGATCGCGTGCAGGGGCCGGTTCAGTCGCCGACGGCGTAGCCGGCCAGTCTTTTTTCCAGGTTCAGGCGCACCTGCGGCCATTCGTCGTCGATGATGCTGAAGCGAACCGAGTTGCGCTTTCGGCCGTCGGGCATGATCCGCTCGTGGCGCACGATGCCTTCTTGCTGTGCGCCGAGGCGCAGAATGGCGTTGCGCGACTTTTGGTTGGTCTCGTCGGTGGTGAACTGCACCCGCACGCAGCCGAGCACGTCGAAGGCGTGGCGCAGCATCAGGTATTTGGCTTCGGTGTTGACGAAGGTCTTCTGCCAGGTTGCGGCGATCCAGCTGCTGCCGATCTCCAGCTTGCGGTTGAGCGGGTCGATCTTCCAGAAGCGGGTCGAGCCGATCACCTGGCCGGTGGCCTTGAGCACGATCGCAAAGGGCATCACGGTGCCGGCGTCGCGCCCGTCCAGGGCCTTCTTCAGGTAGCCGTCGACGGTGAGCGCCGAAGGCACCACGGTGACGGTCAGGTTCCACAGTTCGCCGTCGGCGGCGGCCTGGAGCAGGGCGTCGGCGTCGGCGTATTGGAGAGGGCGCAGGACGATGCCCCGGCCTTCCAGGGTGGTTTGCATGGCGGGTGGCTCTCGGCGGTTCGGGCGGGCGACCATTACGCCGCACCGGGCGGGCCTCATGCAAGCGGGGAGGTGGATCGGACCCTGAAAGAGCGCCCGAAGCGATTGGCGAAATCAATTGTCGATCCCAGGTCGGGATCCCGTATACATGTCGGCCATCGGCGGAATGATCCGCGGCCCCATGCATAAGGACCCAGCAATGACCGAGCCACGCCTGAGCGATTCGACCCTGTATCTGCGGCGCCTGGGCTTCGAGGCGCCCCCGGCGCCGACCCTCGAGACCCTGCGCCAGTTGCAGTTGCGCCATACCGGCGCCTTTCCCTTCGAGAACCTGTCGACGATCGCCGGCCGACCGGTGCCGATCGACCTGGCGTCGGTGGAGCGCAAGGTTCTGCATGAAGGGCGCGGCGGCTACTGCTATGAACTCAACAACCTGTTCCTGGCCTTGCTGCTGGAGCTGGGCTTCGACGCCCGCGGCATCAGCGGCCGGGTGGTGATGAACCAACCCGAGGGCAGTTGGACGGCGCGGACCCACCGCCTGAGCCTGGTGACCCTCGACGGTGTGCGCTACATCACGGACGTCGGCTTCGGCGGCATGGTGCCCACCGCGCCGTTGGCGCTCGACACCGAAGCGCAGCAGCGCACGCCCCACGAACCCTACCGCATCGAGGTGCAGGCCGACGGCTACATGCTGCAAGCCAATGTCGCCGGCGAGTGGCGGTCGATGTACCTGTTCGACCTGCAGCGCCAGGAAGACATCGATTACACCCTCGGCAACTGGTACGTCTCGACCCACCCCGACTCGCCGTTCGCCCAGCGGCTGATGGTTGCGCGCACCGGGGACGGCTGGCGGCGCACGTTGAACAACGGCAGCTTCGCCATCCACCGCATCGGTGCCGAAAGCGAGCGCCGCGAGGTGACGGACGTCGATGAGTTGATCGGGCTGCTGGAGCGCGAGTTTGGCCTGCGGGTGCCCATGCACGAGCAACTGCGCCCGGCGCTCGAAAGGCTGATCCGGCCGTCGTGAGCCCTAGGGCTTGGCGTCCGGCTCCAGCACCCGGCGGATCTCGCCTGCGGCCGCCGCCAGTTTCTTTTCCAGGGCCTTGAGGTCGGCGGCACTGATGCCTGGCTTCAGGCGCCCGCCGTCACCGGCCTGGGCGGATGTGCTGCTGCCGTCGAGCAAGCTGTGGCGCAGGGTGTTGTTGATCACCGTCTGGTAGCCGTAGCCCTCGCGCTCGGCCACCGTGCGGGCGGCGTCGATGACGGCGTCGTCGAGCATGATGGTGATGCGCGTCTTGCCTTTGGAGGCGGCGACGGATCCCCGTTTGGCCTCGCTGAAGTCGTATTCGTCTTTCATGGTTCAAGTCTCCCAAAAGTACTGGCGCCGCTCGCTCGGCGTTGCGGTGCGCGCAGAAATGATTCGAACGACATTCGGTTCCCGGTAGCTGTACGCGACCGCCAGCAGCCGGCCCGTGCCATCGAGGCCGAGGGTGATCCAGCGCGGTTCGTCATGGTCGTTGTCTTCCAGCGTCAGTGCGCGTTCGTCGTGAAACACCGGTTCCGTCTCGGCAAGGCTGATGCCCTTGTGCTTGAGTTTGTTGGCGGCGTTCTTGGCTTTGTCGTATTGAATCTCGAATGAACTCATTATGCATACTTTATATGTATATAGAAGTGAACGGCGCTACCGCCGGTCGCCATGAACACTTCAGCCTAGAGTGATAACGAGAGGAGCCCGGCGCGGATGTATTGCCGGATTTGTGGGGGGTGAAAGCACCGGGCCACAAGGTCGGGTGGCTGCCGAACCATTTTGTGACCGGCAAGTTGTATACAAGTCTATGGACATTTGTCACGACTCTTGAATACAGTGTGCGCACAACAAAAACCAGGGAATCCCCCCACCATGAAAACGCCCCATGTCTCACACCCACGGCCCGAGGACGAAAATCTCGGGGTCGGCGCGAATATGGCTTACGGCCTGCAACATGTTTTGACCATGTATGGCGGTATCGTCGCGGTGCCTCTGATCATCGGCCAGGCGGCCGGGCTCTCGCCGGCGGACATCGGTTTGTTGATTGCTGCGTCGTTGTTTGCGGGGGGATTGGCCACGTTGCTGCAAACCCTGGGGCTGCCGTTCTTCGGCTGCCAGTTGCCGTTGGTGCAGGGCGTGTCGTTCTCCGGCGTCGCGACCATGGTGGCAATCGTCAGCAGCGGCGGGGAGGGCGGCTTTCAGTCGGTGCTCGGCGCCGTGATCGCGGCGTCGCTGATCGGCTTGCTGATCACCCCGGTGTTCTCACGCATCACCAAGTTCTTTCCGCCACTGGTCACCGGCATCGTCATCACCACCATCGGCCTGACGCTGATGCCGGTGGCGGCGCGCTGGGCGATGGGCGGCAACAGCCATGCGGAGAACTTCGGCAGCATGGAGAACATCGGCCTGGCGGCGGTGACGCTGGTGCTGGTGCTGCTGTTGAGCAAGATCGGCAGTGCGACCATTTCGCGCCTGTCGATCCTGCTGGCGATGGTGATCGGCACGGTGCTGGCGGTGTTCCTCGGCATGGCGGACTTTTCCGGCGTCAGCCAAGGGCCGATGTTCGGCTTCCCGACGCCGTTCCATTTCGGCATGCCGACGTTCCATTTCGCCGCGATCCTGTCGATGTGCATCGTGGTCATGGTGACGCTGGTGGAGACCTCGGCGGACATTCTGGCGGTCGGTGAGATCATCGACACCAAGGTCGACTCCAAGCGCCTGGGCAACGGCCTGCGGGCGGACATGCTGTCGAGCGTGCTCGCGCCGATCTTCGGCTCCTTCACCCAGAGCGCGTTCGCCCAGAACGTCGGGCTGGTGGCGGTCACCGGCATCAAGAGCCGCTACGTGGTGGCCACCGGCGGCCTGTTCCTGGTGATCCTGGGCCTGCTGCCGTTCATGGGCCGGGTGATCGCAGCGGTGCCGACCTCGGTGCTGGGCGGCGCCGGCATCGTGCTGTTCGGCACCGTGGCGGCCAGCGGCATCCGTACCTTGTCCAAGGTCGATTACCGCAACAACGTCAACCTGATCATCGTCGCCACCTCGATCGGCTTCGGCATGATCCCGATCGCTGCGCCGAACTTCTACGATCACTTCCCGAGCTGGTTCGCGACCATTTTCCATTCCGGCATCAGTTCCTCGGCGATCATGGCGATCGTGCTGAACCTGACCTTCAACCACTTCACGGTCGGCAACTCGGATCAGCAGTCGGTGTTCGCGGCGGCGGCCGAGCGGGTGCTGCGCTATCAGGACCTGGCGGCGCTGCGTGAAGGGGACTACTTCAGCGACGGCAAGCTGCATGACTGCGACGGCAATGAAGTGCCGGTGGTCGAAGCGGATCATGACCATGGGCACGGTGCCCCGAAGGCGCACAGCAAAAGCGGTGAGCACGTCTGACCGGCGCCTGAAATGAACAACGCCGCGCTGTCGAAAGGACGGCGCGGCGTTTTGCTTGGCGGAGCTTTTCCGTCGGCCACAAAAAAGCCCCTGAACCTTTCGATTCAGGGGCTTTGCTATTTGGCTCCACAACCTGGACTCGAACCAGGGACCCAGTGATTAACAGTCACTTGCTCTACCAACTGAGCTATTGCGGAATTGGTGCGTATCTTACTGATTTAATTGGACTAGTCAAGCATCCGCATGAAACTTTTTGGCCAGGGCGCATCAGCCGCCGAAGGTCAGGGTGCCCATCAGCAGTTTGGCGTACAGCGCCGTGGCCCCCAACTGCACCAGCCACAGGGCCAGGCCGCCGAGAAACACCCCGGCCGCCACTTGCAGCACCAGGCTGCGCTCGCGCTTGCCGGAAGCACGTGGAGGATAGTAGTCGAGCTCGTCGCGGTCGGCGCGCAGGTCGTCGTTTTTCATGTCGGTTCTCGCTGGGATTCAAGAAATGCGCAGGGCTCCGAGGGAGCGGGCGATATGTGCAGTCTAGAGGGTGTGGAGGATTATTCCGCGCCAACAAAAAACGGGAAGCCCGAAGGCTTCCCGTTCTTCAGCGCAAGGCCGGATCAGATGACCTGGACAATGGCGTCCGTCACGACCTTGATGTTGTTCTGGTTCAGCGCGGCCACGCAGATGCGGCCGGTGTCCAGGGCGTAGATGCCGAACTCGTTGCGCAGGCGGTGAACCTGTTCGACGCTCAGGCCCGAGTAGGAGAACATGCCGCGCTGGCGGCCGACGAAGCTGAAGTCGTGCTGCGGCGCCTTCTGCGCCAGCAGGTCGACCATCTGGTCGCGCATGCCGCGGATGCGCAGACGCATTTCCGCCAGTTCGGCTTCCCACTGGGCGCGCAGTTCCGGGCTGTTCAGCACGGCGGCCACGATGCTTGCGCCGTGGGTCGGCGGGTTGGAGTAGTTGGTGCGGATCACGCGCTTGACCTGCGACAGCACGCGCGCGCTTTCTTCCTTGGACTCGCTGACGATCGACAGGGCGCCAACGCGCTCGCCGTACAGCGAGAACGACTTGGAGAACGAGCTCGACACGAAGAAGGTCAGGCCGGACTCGGCGAACAGACGCACCGCGGCGGCGTCTTCGGCGATGCCGTCGCCGAAGCCCTGGTAGGCCATGTCGAGGAACGGAATGTGGCCCTTGGCGCGGACGGCTTCCAGGACGTTCTTCCAGTCTTGCGGGTTCAGGTCAACGCCGGTCGGGTTGTGGCAGCAGGCGTGCAGCACAATGATCGAGCCGTTCGGCAGGGCGTTGAGGTCTTCGAGCATGCCGGCACGGTTCACGTCGTGGGTGGCGGCGTCGTAGTAACGGTAGTTCTGCACCGGGAAGCCGGCGGTCTCGAACAGCGCGCGGTGGTTTTCCCAGCTCGGGTCGCTGATCGCCACGACGGCGTTCGGCAGCAGTTGCTTGAGGAAGTCGGCGCCGATCTTCAGGGCGCCGGTGCCGCCGACGGCCTGGGTGGTGACCACACGGCCGGCCGCCAGCAGCGGCGAGTCGTTGCCGAACAGCAGTTTTTGCACGGCCTGGTCGTAGGCGGCGATGCCGTCGATCGGCAGGTAGCCACGGGAAGCGTGCTGAGCGGCGCGAATGGTTTCGGCTTCGATGACGGCGCGCAGGAGTGGAATTCGCCCCTCTTCGTTGCAGTAGACACCTACACCCAGGTTGACCTTGTCGGTGCGGGTATCGGCGTTGAATGCTTCGTTGAGGCCCAGGATTGGATCGCGGGGTGCCATTTCGACAGCGGAGAACAGGCTCATTATTACGGCGGCTCTGAATGGAGTATGGAGGGACGTGTCACGCTCCAGCCGAATGCACTAGAGCGGTGCACAAACGGGGAGCTAGTATAGAGGCCATCGGCGACCCGTGGCGACAGGCGAATCGGCATTTCGCTTAAGTTTTTCCGATTATTTCTCGACCGGCAGTCGAACGGTCGTGGCCGGGTCTGCGCGGGATGTAGGACGTTTGCCTTGAAACGTGAAGAATTAGCCTTCACATTGGGTACATTCTCCGTTTTTCCTTGAACGACACCGGTCGTTGACGGTCTTCCCCGTGAGGCTCCGGTTTGCCCGGAACGCCGCGCTGCCAGAGGTGTGTATGTCCGAATTCCAGCTTGTCACCCGTTTCGCGCCGGCCGGCGACCAGCCGGAGGCCATCCGCCAGATGGTCGAAGGCATCGAAGCCGGGCTCGCGCACCAGACGCTGCTCGGTGTGACCGGTTCGGGCAAGACGTTCAGCATCGCCAACGTGATCGCCCAGGTGCAGCGCCCGACGCTGGTGCTGGCGCCGAACAAGACCCTGGCCGCGCAGCTGTACGGCGAGTTCAAGTCGTTCTTCCCGAACAACGCCGTGGAATACTTCGTTTCCTACTACGACTACTACCAGCCCGAAGCCTATGTGCCGTCGTCCGACACCTTCATCGAGAAGGACGCCTCGATCAACGACCACATCGAGCAGATGCGCCTGTCCGCCACCAAGGCGCTGCTGGAGCGCAAGGACGCGATCATCGTCACCACGGTGTCTTGCATCTACGGCCTGGGCAGCCCGGAAACCTACCTGAAGATGGTGCTGCACGTGGACCGCGGCGACAAGCTCGACCAGCGCGCGCTGGTGCGGCGCCTGGCGGACCTGCAGTACACCCGCAACGACATGGACTTCGCCCGGGCGACCTTCCGGGTGCGCGGCGACGTGATCGACATCTACCCGGCGGAATCGGACCTTGAGGCGATCCGCATCGAGCTGTTCGACGACGAGGTGGAGAGCATCAGCGCGTTCGACCCGCTGACCGGCGAAGTCATCCGCAAGCTGCCGCGCTTCACGTTCTATCCCAAGAGCCACTATGTGACGCCGCGCGAGACCCTGCTCGATGCCGTCGAGGGCATCAAGGTCGAGCTGCAGGAGCGTCTGGAATACCTGCGCAACAGCAACAAACTGGTCGAGGCCCAGCGCCTGGAGCAGCGCACCCGCTTCGACCTGGAAATGATCCTGGAGCTGGGCTACTGCAACGGCATCGAAAACTACTCGCGCTACCTGTCCGGCCGGCCCGCCGGGGCGCCGCCGCCGACCCTCTACGATTACCTGCCGGCCGACGCCTTGCTGGTGATCGACGAATCCCACGTCAGCGTGCCGCAGGTCGGGGCGATGTATAAGGGCGACCGCTCGCGCAAGGAAACCCTGGTGGAGTACGGCTTCCGCCTGCCGTCGGCGCTGGACAACAGGCCGATGCGTTTCGACGAGTGGGAAGGGGTGAGCCCGCAGACGATCTTCGTCTCCGCGACACCCGGCAACTACGAGGCCGAGCACGCCGGACGGGTGATCGAGCAGGTGGTGCGGCCCACCGGCCTGGTGGATCCGCAGGTCGAGGTGCGGCCGGCGCTGACCCAGGTCGACGACCTGCTCTCGGAAATCACCAAACGGGTGGCACTGGAGGAGCGCGTGCTGGTCACCACCCTGACCAAGCGCATGGCCGAGGACCTCACCGATTACCTGGCCGACCACGGCATCCGCGTGCGCTACCTGCACTCGGACATCGACACCGTGGAGCGGGTCGAGATCATCCGCGACCTGCGCCTGGGCACGTTCGATGTGCTGGTGGGGATCAACCTGCTGCGTGAAGGGCTGGACATGCCGGAAGTGTCGCTGGTGGCGATTCTCGATGCCGACAAGGAAGGTTTCCTGCGCTCCGAGCGCTCGCTGATCCAGACCATCGGCCGGGCGGCGCGCAACCTCAACGGCCGGGCGATCCTGTACGCGGATCAGATCACCGGTTCGATGGAGCGCGCCATCGGCGAGACAGAACGGCGCCGCGACAAGCAGATCGCGTTCAACGCGGCCAACGGCATCGTGCCCAAAGGCGTCGTCAAGGACATCACCGACATCATGGAAGGCGCCAACGTGCCCGGCTCGCGCAGCAAGAAGCGCAAGGGCATGGCCAAGGCCGCCGAGGAAAACGCCAAGTACGAGGCCGAACTGCGCTCGCCGAGCGAGATCACCAAGCGCATCCGTGCGCTGGAAGAGAAGATGTACCAGTTGGCCCGGGACCTGGAGTTCGAAGCGGCGGCGCAGATGCGCGACGAAATCGCCAAACTGCGCGAGCGCTTGCTGAACGTCTGAGCCCGCAGCGGCACGGCATGCATCGGTCCATTGTGGGAACTGGCTTGCCGGCGATGAGGCCGGCACTGCTGGCATCTCTGTTGCCTGACCCACCGCCATCGCCAGCAGGCTGGCTCCCACAGGTTCCAAGTCGTTCTCAGATGCGGGGTTGAACCCAAACCGTGTAGGAGCTTGCCTGCAAGCGATGAGGCCGGCACTGCCGATATCGCTGTTGCCTGATCCACCGCCATTGCCAGCAGGCTGGCTCCCACAGGGAAGGATGTTGGCTAGTGCGCCTCTCCGGCCTTCAGCCCCGCCGGCAGTTTCTTGGTCAGCAGGATCGCCAGCATGCTGATCCCCAACGCAATCCCGACAAAATGGAACGCATCGTTGTAGGCCATGATCAAGGCCTGTTGGTGGGCGATCTCATTCAGTTTGCCCAGCGCCGCCGTATCGCTGCCGAACCGGTCGGCCATCGACGCCAGCCGCTCGGCCACCTGCGGATTGGTGGGCACGATGGATTCGCGCAGGTAATCGAAATAGGTCTTGGTGCGCGCATCGAGCAGGGTGGCGAGCAGGGCGATGCCGATGGCGCCGCCGAGGTTGCGCAGGATGTTGAACAGGCTCGACGCCGACCCCGCATCCTGCGGCAGGATGTAGGCCGTGGCGATCAGCGAGATGGTGACCATGATCAACGGCTGGCCGAGGGCGCGGATGATCTGGATCTGGTTGAACTGCGGCCCGGCGAAATCCGGGTTGAGCACGCCGGACGAAAAGCTCGCGAACCCGAACAGGCCGAAGCCGAGGGTGCACAGCCATTTCGGCGAGACGAACTTCATCAGTTTCGGCACCAGCGGAATCAGGAACAGCTGCGGCACGCCCATCCACATGATCACATTGCCGATCTGCAGGGCGTTGTAGTTCTGGATCTGCGCCAGGTACAGCGGCAGCAGGTAGATCGAGCCGTACAGCCCGACGCCCATGCCGAGGCTGGAAATGCTAGACAGGCCAAAGTTGCGGTTGCGCAGGATGCCCAGGTTGATCAGAGGATGGGGCTTGGAGACCTGCACGATCACGAAGGTGATCAGGCTCAGCAGGGCGATGCTGCCGAGGGTGACGATCAGGCTCGATTCCAGCCAGTCCTTGCGGTGGCCTTCCTCCAGGAACACCTGCAGGCAGCCGAGGCCGACGCCGAGGGTGAGGATGCCGGCGTAGTCGGTGCTTTTGAGCAGCTCCCAATGCGCTTCCTTCTTCTCCAGCCCGTACATCAGCCCGGCGATCATGATCAGCCCCGGCGGGATGTTGATGTAGAAGATGTACTCCCACCCCCAGTTCTCCGTGAGCCAGCCGCCCAGGCTCGGCCCGATGGACGGGGCGAACGTGGCCGTCATGGCGAACATCGCCATGCCCTTGGCGCGGTGGTGCTCGGGGAGCTTGATCAGGGTCAGGGTGAACGCCAGCGGGATCAGCGCGCCGCCGGTGAAGCCCTGCATGGCCCGGAACACGATCATGCTCTCCAGGCTCCAGGCCATCGAGCACAGCAGCGACGACACCAGAAAGCCCAGCGACACCCACACCGCCAGCCGCCGCGCCGAGAGCAGCTGCACCAGCCAGGCGGTCAGCGGAATCATGATGATTTCCGCCACCAGATAGGAGGTGGAGATCCACGAGCCTTCCTCCAGGGTCGCCGACAGCGCGCCCTGGATGTCCTTGAGCGAAGAGTTGGTGATCTGGATGTCGAGCACGGCCATGAACGCACCCAGCATCACGCTCATCACCGCGATCCAGTCTCGCCGGGTCGGTTCCCCGACCGGGCGGATCAGCGGGTCACCGGCCATTGTCCGGGGCGTCTTTGATGTTCACGGTGGCGGTGACCGACATGCCCGGACGGATCTTGCCGCGCAGCGGATTGTCGGCCTTGAACGTCAGCTTGACCGGAATCCGCTGCACGACCTTGGTGAAGTTGCCGGTGGCGTTGTCCGGCGGCAACAGGCTGAACTGCGCGCCGGAGGCGGCGAACAGGCTGTCGACCCGCGCCTCGATGGGCGTGTCGCTGTAGGCGTCGAACGTCAGCTCGGCCTTCTGGCCCGGCTGCATGCGGCCGATCTGGGTTTCCTTGAAGTTGGCCTGCACCCAGATGTCCTCGTCCGGCACGATCGACAGCAGGTAGGCGCCGGCCTGGACGACCTGGCCGTTGCGTGCGGCGCGCTGGCCGATCAGCCCGCTGATCGGGGCGTGGATTTCGCTGCGGGTGAGGTTCAGCTGGGCCTGGGCCAGGTCGGCCCGGGCGTTGGCGATCTGGGCGTCGAGGCGCTTGACCTCCGCCGTCAGCGCGTTGACCTGCTGGCGCTGGCTCTGGGCATCAGCCTGGGCCTTGGCCACTTGCGAGCGGGCGATGTGGGCGTCGGCGGAGAGGGTGGTCACCCGTTCCTCGGAAATGAAGCCTGGCTTGCGCAGGGCCTGGGCGCGGTTCAGGTCGATCTGCGAGCGGCCCAGGGTGGCTTCAGTGGTGGCGACCTGCGCTTCGCTGGCGGCGATCAGGCTGGATTGCTGGGTCAGCTTGCTCTGGGCCTGCTGGCGTTCGGCTTCGCGGGTGGCGAGGGCGGCATTGGCGCGGTCCACCGCCAGGCGGAAATCGTCGCCTTCGAGGCGCACCAGCAGTTGGCCCTTTTCCACGTGCTGGTTGTCCTGCACCAGGACTTCGTCGACACGCGCGCTCAACTGACTGGAGATGCGCGTGATTTCGCCCTGCACGTAGGCGTTGTCGGTGCTCTCGTAGAAGCGCCCCTTGAAGAACCAGTGGGCGAATAGTCCGCCGGCGATCAGCAGGACCAGCAGCAGGAACAGGGACAGGCGACGCTTGAGTTGGGCAGGCATGGGGCAAACTGTAGTCGAGGAATTGTAAGGAAAATTATCAGGGGTCGAATCTGGCAGATAGCCGACAAGCGGTAAATGCCATCGGCTGATAGGCGGTCATTCAGGCGGGGCAAAAGGCGTTATAGGCGCAACCTTGGCTTAAATGCCCTGCCTGCTGGAGCGGGGCGGGTGTCGCCTGTTACCATTCGCCGCTTGATTGTTCTTTGCTTTTCATTCTTTTCGAGACATGCCATGACCACCGTCCGCACTCGCATCGCGCCATCGCCTACCGGGGATCCCCACGTCGGCACTGCCTACATCGCACTGTTCAACTACTGCTTCGCCAAGCAGCACGGCGGTGAGTTCATCCTGCGGATCGAAGACACCGACCAGTTGCGTTCGACCCGCGAGTCCGAACAGCAGATCTTCGACGCCCTGCGCTGGCTCGGCATCGACTGGAGCGAAGGCCCGGACGTCGGCGGCCCGCACGGCCCGTACCGGCAGAGCGAGCGCGGCGACATCTATAAGCAGTACTGCCAGCAACTGGTCGACATGGGCCACGCGTTCCCGTGCTTCTGCACCGCCGAGGAGCTGGACCAGATGCGCGCCGAGCAGATGGCCCGCGGCGAAACCCCGCGCTACGACGGCCGTGCGCTGCTGCTGTCCAAGGAAGAGGTCGCGCGTCGCCTGGCCGCCGGCGAGCCTCACGTGATCCGCATGAAGGTGCCGACCGAAGGCGTCTGCGTGGTGCCGGACATGCTGCGCGGCGATGTCGAGATCCCGTGGGACCGCATGGACATGCAAGTGCTGATGAAGACCGACGGCCTGCCGACGTACTTCCTGGCCAACGTGGTCGACGATCACCTGATGGGCATCACCCACGTGCTGCGCGGCGAAGAGTGGTTGCCGTCGGCGCCGAAACTGATCCTGCTGTACGAATACTTCGGTTGGGAAAAGCCGACCCTGTGCTACATGCCGCTGCTGCGCAACCCGGACAAGAGCAAGCTGTCCAAGCGCAAGAACCCGACCTCGGTGACCTTCTACGAGCGCATGGGCTTCATGCCTGAGGCGATGCTCAACTACTTGGGCCGCATGGGCTGGTCGATGCCGGACGAGCGCGAGAAGTTCTCGCTGCAGGAGATGGTCGACAACTTCGACCTGTCGCGCGTATCGCTGGGCGGGCCGATCTTCGACATCGAGAAGCTGTCGTGGCTCAACGGCCAATGGCTGCGCGACCTGCCGGTGGAAGAGTTCGCCGCGCGCATCCAGAAATGGGCATTCAATGCCGACTACATGATGAAGATCGCGCCGCACGTCCAGGGCCGCGTCGAAACCTTCAGCCAGGTCGCACCGCTGGCCGGGTTCTTCTTTGCCGGCGGCGTGAGCCCGGATGCCAAGCTGTTCGAATCCAAGAAGCTGTCGGGCGACCAGGTCCGGCAACTGATGCAACTGATCCTGTGGAAGCTGGAAAGCCTGCGTCAGTGGGAGAAGGACACCATCACCGCGACGATCCAGGCGGTGGTCGAATCCCTTGAGCTGAAGCTGCGTGACGCGATGCCGCTGATGTTCGCGGCGATCACCGGCCAGGCCAGTTCGGTGTCGGTGCTCGATGCGATGGAAATCCTCGGGCCGGACCTGACCCGCTTCCGGTTGCGCCAAGCCATTGATTTGCTGGGCGGTGTCTCGAAGAAAGAAAACAAAGAGTGGGAAAAACTGCTGGGCGCCATCGCTTAATCGCGGTTGGCGTTCGGTGGAGCCGCCGGGGGTTGCGATCTTTTGATCCTGCCCTGCGGCGGTTTCCCCCCGTATTTTCGGGGGGAGGGCGGTAAGTGATTGTTATGCCGACAAAAAATTTTAAAATTTTTGAAAAATAAGTTTGACAGGCTTCCGATACGCCCTTAAGATTCGCCCCGTCCTCAACGACGAAGCAACAACGAAGCGACATTGAGGGGCTATAGCTCAGCTGGGAGAGCGCTTGCATGGCATGCAAGAGGTCGACGGTTCGATCCCGTCTAGCTCCACCAAATTTACACTTCAAGGTCTGGCCAATTGGGCCTTGAAGCGATCAACACTCAGCGTTGATCAGATGTACAGAAGGGTTTGCGTCCCCTTCGTCTAGTGGCCTAGGACACCGCCCTTTCACGGCGGTAACAGGGGTTCGAGTCCCCTAGGGGACGCCAGTTTCACAGAAGCGATGTCGCAAGATGCCGCTCCGCCGCGAGGCGAAAAATCTGGGGCTATAGCTCAGCTGGGAGAGCGCTTGCATGGCATGCAAGAGGTCGACGGTTCGATCCCGTCTAGCTCCACCAATTTACACTTCAAGGTCTGGCCACTCCGGCCTTGAAGCGATCAGCACTCAGCACTGATCAGTTGTAGAAGGGTTTGCGTCCCCTTCGTCTAGTGGCCTAGGACACCGCCCTTTCACGGCGGTAACAGGGGTTCGAGTCCCCTAGGGGACGCCACGATTACCCGCCTTGCGGGATTTTTAAGGGTCATTCAATCATTGAATGGCCCTTTTGTTTGTCTGGCGTTTGGCCATTTCTCCTTTTTCCTTACACTGTGCTTCAGACCAGCGGTCATATCTGTGACTTGCAGAATATTATTATGAGAATAATATTCTAATCGTAATATTCGGAGGCGACGATGAACGACAAGAAAGCTCAAACCCGCGAACGCATCCTCAAGGCTGCCAGCGCCGCACTGATCCAGCGCGGCCCGGCGGAACCGAGCGTGGGTGAAGTGATGGGCGCGGCCGGCCTGACCGTCGGTGGCTTCTACGCCCACTTCGAAAGCAAGGACGCCATGATGCTCGAAGCGTTCAAGCAACTCCTGGGGCGGCGCCGTGACCTGATCGACGACATGGACGCCGAGTTGACCGGCGAAGAACGCCGCGCCCTGGTCGCCGCCTTCTATCTGTCGCGCAAGCACCGCGATTCCAGCGAGGCAGCGTGCCCGATCCCGGCCTCCATCGGCGAGTTGGGACGGTTGCCGGAGGCTTTCCGGATCGCACTGAACGAACACATGGAGTTGATGGTGGCGCAGTTGGCCTCAAGCCCAGAAGACACCGACAAGGCCTTGGCCGACATGGCCCTGATGGTCGGCGGCCTCGCGCTGGCGAGGGCCTTGGGGCCGGGGGACTTATCCGATCGATTGCTGCGCGCCGCCAAGTCGGCGGTGCGTTGACCTGAAGGCGACAGGCCTGAGGAGAGAGCGATGAACGCGTTGAAGTGGGTTCGCGGCGTTAACGGCACCTTGGGCTGGTTCGCACCGAAACTGGTGGCGAACAAAATGCGTCTGGCGTTCATGACGCCACGGGAACATCCGCCGCGGGACTGGGAATTGCCGCTGCTGGCGAAGTCCGAACGGATCACGCTGCGCTTCGGCCTGTCGGCCTTGCGCTGGGGCCAAGGTCCGACCGTGCTGCTGATGCACGGTTGGGAAGGGCGGCCGACTCAGTTCGCGTCATTGATCAACGCGCTGGTCGATGCCGGCTACACGGTGGTCGCGCTGGACGGCCCGGCCCACGGCCGTTCGCCGGGACGTGAAGCCAACGTCGTGCTGTTCGCCCGGGCCATGCTCGAAGCCGCCGCCGAACTGCCGCCGCTGCAGGCCGTCATCGGCCACTCGATGGGCGGCGCCAGCGCCATGCTCGCGGTGCAGTTGGGCCTGCGCACCGAGACGCTGGTGAGCATCGCCGCCCCGGCGCGGATCCTGGGGGTGCTGCGCGGCTTCGCCCGTTACGTCGGCATGCCGCCCAGGGCCCGCTCGGCGTTCATCCGTCAGGTCGAGCGGGACGTCGGCATGCGCGCCGCCACCCTCGATGTCGCCCACTATCAACTGGACATGCCGGGCCTGATCGTCCATGCCGAGGACGACACGTTTGTCCCGGTCAAGGAATCGCAGATGATCCACGAAGCCTGGTTCGACAGCCGCCTGTTGCGCCTTACGGACGGCGGCCATCAGCGCGTGCTGGCCGACCCCCGGGTGATTGATGGGGTGCTATCACTGCTGGCCGGGCGCAGCCTTCAGGCGCGGCAATCGGCCTAGGCATCCGTTACACTGCCCCGGTCGAACACATCTGACCGGGAGAGGGGCATGGGCTGGGATCGGGCAACGCCGTTTACGATTGATCTGCAAGTGGGCGCCGAGGACATCGACGGGCTGGGGCACGCAAACAACGCGGTGTACGTGACCTGGCTCGAACGTTGCGCCTGGCGCCACTCGCAGCGGCTGGGGCTGGATCTGGTCGAGTACCGGCGCCTGGACCGGGCGATGGCGGTGGTGCGGCATGAGATCGACTACCTGGCCGCCGCCTACGAAGGCGACGAACTGCAATTGGCGACCTGGATCGTCGATTGGGACCAGCGCCTGAGGATGACCCGGCAGTTCCAGTTGATCCGCCCCAGCGATAACACCACGCTGCTGCGGGCCCGCACCACGTTCGCCTGCATCGAACTTTCCACCGGTCGGCCCAAGCGCATGCCGGCGGAGTTCATCGAAGGCTACGGCCCGGCGATCCAGGCGTCGGAAAGCCTGCAAAGCTGATGCTTTGCGGGAGCGAGCGTGCTCCCGCACCTGCAGAACCCTTCGATAATCCAGTAAACTGCCGCACGTTTTTCCTTGAGTGTGTTTTTCCATGCAAATTGCCCTGGCGCCGATGGAAGGGTTGGTCGACGACATCCTGCGCGATGTGTTGACCCGTGTCGGCGGTATCGACTGGTGCGTGACCGAGTTCATCCGGGTCAACGACCAACTGCTCACACCGGCCTATTTCCACAAGTTCGGCCCTGAACTGCTCAACGGCGCGCGCACCGCGGCCGGTGTGCCGCTGCGCGTCCAACTGCTGGGTTCCGACCCGGTGTGCCTGGCGGAAAACGCCGCGCTGGCCTGTGAGCTGGGCTCGGAGGTGATCGACCTCAACTTCGGCTGCCCGGCCAAGACCGTCAACAAGTCCCGGGGCGGGGCGGTGCTGCTCAAGGAGCCGGAACTGCTCAACCAGATCGTCGAGCATGTCCGCCGCGCGGTGCCGGCGCACATTCCGGTCACCGCCAAGATGCGCCTGGGCTTCGACAGCCCGGACGGTTCGCTGGTGTGCGCCACGGCGCTGGCCGAAGGCGGCGCCGAACACATCGTCGTCCACGCCCGCACCAAGACCGACGGCTACAAGCCGCCGGCCCACTGGGAATGGATCCCCCGCGTGCAGGACGTGGTCAAGGTGCCGGTGTTCGCCAACGGCGACATCTGGAGCGTCGAGGACTGGCGCCGTTGCCGCGAAATCAGCGGCGTGGAAGACATCATGCTCGGCCGCGGCCTGGTCTCGCGCCCGGACCTGGCCAAGCAGATCGCCGCCGCCCGGGCCGGTGAAGAAGTGGTCGAGATGACCTGGGCCGAGCTGATGCCGCTGATCCAGGACTTCTGGCTGCAGGCCAAGGCGCAGATGACGCCCCGCCAGTCGCCGGGCCGGCTCAAGCAGTGGCTGGCCATGCTCACGCGCAATTACCCCGAGGCGGTGGAGCTGTTTTCCGTCCTGCGCCGCGAGACCGACGTGGATCAGGTCTCGCGCCTGCTGGGTGTGCCGGTGGCCGAGGCGGCCTGAAAAAATCTTCGCAAGTTCTCTTGAAATGCAAACGGCGGTCCCTATCTAAGGGTTACGCGATGCCGAATTCGGGTCGCGGAGTCAAAAAACTTGCTGATTGTTTTCAGGAGATTTGAACCATGAGTACTGCATTTTCCCTTGCCCCGCTGTTCCGTTCCTCGGTGGGTTTCGACCGTTTCAACGACCTGTTCGAAACCGCCCTGCGCAACGAGCCCGGCAGCACCTACCCGCCCTACAACGTCGAAAAGCACGGTGACGACCAATACCGCATCGTCGTGGCCGCCGCCGGCTTCCAGGAAGAAGACCTGGACCTGCAGGTCGAGAAGGGCGTGCTGACCATCAGCGGCGGCAAGCGTGACGCCAACGAAGGCGTCACCTTCCTGCACCAGGGCATCGCCCAGCGTGCGTTCAAGCTGTCGTTCCGGTTGGCCGACCACATCGAGATCAAGGCCGCCGGCCTGAGCAACGGTCTGCTGAGCATCGACCTGCTGCGCGTGATCCCGGAAGAGGCGAAAGCCAAGCGCATCCCGATCAACGGCGCGCAGAAGCCGGCCCTGCAGCACTGATTCATGTGCTGACACACTTTCGTCCAGACGGACGATAAGCCGTGCGATGAAGGCCCCGACACTGTCGGGGCCTTTTTGCATGCGCACGAAAGATCTGCGCACGCTTTGCCGCCTCCCGGCGGTTTCTCTACAATCCGCGCAGTTTTGCCGACCCCATTCCTTACGGTCGGTCTGGAGCCTCTTTTCATGGACGAGATTCAACAGCGCTGGCTGTTCGCCCTTTCAGCGCCGATGGCGGCGCTCAACCCCGGTGCCGGGTACGCGGATCCCGCGTTCTGCGACGATCAATACATCGACCTGCAACGCAGTTGGAGGATCAACGACCGCGCACAATTGCTGGACATGCTCGACGGCATGACCGACGGCGGCCATGCGCGGCATCTCGCCCCGGCCTACCGTGCCTGGCAACGTTGCCTGCCGAGCGAATGGCAGGCGCTGCTCGACACCCTTGAGCCCCGTGAACGCATTCTTCACGAGTTCGCCAGCCGCACGTTCGGCAGTTGCGGGCCGGGCGGGATCCTGTCCTGGGATTACGGGCGCATGGGCTTCCTGCTGCGCTGCGGCGTGCGCAACCTCTGGATCGACGAGGCCGAGAGCCTCTGGCTGCACAGTCGGCTGGCGGTGCGGGCGCAGTTTCACTACGGCAGCTGGTTGGCCTATTTCAACGGTTTCATGGTCGGGCGCTCGTTCTGGGGCTGCCTCGACAACCCTGACGATGAACTGGCCCACGAGCTGGACCGGCAGGGGCAGAACGCCAATACCGCATTGATCGCCAAGGGCCTGGGGCAAAACATGCCGGTCTTCCTCGCGGATTTGCCCTGGCACCTGGATCTGGACTTGCCGCCACGCCCGGCATCGCTTGAGGCATTCGACTGGTCATGAGTTGCTGGATACGTTTGGGCATCGATCCCACCACCGATGAAACGCTGATTCGCAATGCGTACCGGGCACGCCTGCCGGCCCATCATCCGGAAACCGATCCGGAGGGTTTCCAGGCCCTGCGCCAGGCCTACGAAAGCGCGATCCGGCTGGCCCGCGATGATGAGCCGGAAGATGTCGAGGACACGACACCGGACACGACGCCGGATTCGTCACTCGTACGGCAGGTGTTCATCGACTTCGACGGGTTGCTCAAGGATCCGGCGCGACGCTTCAACGCCGATGCCTGGCAAGCCTTTGTCCAAAGCCTGGACCGGTTGCCGCTGGGCGAACTGGACGACCTGCGTTGGGGCCTGTTCCGCAAGCTGAGGGAAAACGGTCCGTTCTCCGCCTCCGGCGCAGGGCTGTTGGCCCGGCGCATGGCCTGGGATCGGCATTTGCTGGAGCTGGGCTTCGATCATGCCCGGGACGTCGAGGATTACCTGGTGCGGCTCGACGATCCCGCGCCGTTCGATACCACAGTCATGGACACCTGGTCGGCGCCCGCGCAGATCGAAAGCCTCTGGTACGCGCGCACCCTCGACTTCATTTTCAACCAGCGTCCGCTCCATGAGTTCGAGTATTTCGCCCGTCAGCACACCTGCCTGCCGCTGCCCAACGACCCTGGGTTCATCCGGCGCCTGCTGGTGCAGTTCACCCAGGCGGGCATCGGCGGCGCGGATTTGCTGCAGATGTGCCTCGAACACTGGCGCGCAGCGCCGGATGACGTGGACGGGCTGTATCTGCTCGCCTGCCAGCACACCCTGCTGGGGCAGGACGATCAGGCGCTGCCCCATTGGGTGCGGCTGTGGCGGGAACATCGTCATCCCAAGGCGGAGAGCCAGTTGCTGGCGCTGTGCGCCAAGCGCCAGCCGGATGTCTTGCCGCTGTTGATCCAGGGCTTTGACCGGCTGGGGGATTTCAGCGCATGGTCGGCCGACCTCGGTCACGTCAGCCAGGAATACGGCAGCCCGTCCCAACGCCCCGAAACCCTGGCGCGCTGGATGGGCGCGGGTCGGCTGCCGCTGCAAGGGTTGGCCCAGTGCTTCGTCGACTGGCGCACGGGCGGCGATGAGTGGCCGCTGCTGGCGCTGTTGCTCGGCCATCAAGACGACGCCCGGCTGCAACGCCTGTACCGGCACGCCTGGGCGCTGCACCGGGGTGACGTTGCGTTGCTGCGCCAGGTGCTGGATGAACCGGAACCCATCGATGCCCTTGAAGGGCTGGTGCTGAACGGGTTGCAGCATCAGGCCGAACAGCACGTGCGCTGGCTGACCCGGGCGCCCGTGCCGTTGGCGATGGAACGCTTCGTCGATGGGAGCGGGGCGCCCGGCCCGCTGCCGGCCGCGCTCGAAAAAGGCGAAGCGCACAAGATCTGCCGGGTGTGGCTGCGGCGTTGGCGTCCGTACAGCCGCGTCGGCCTGGAGCGCATCGCCCAGGCGTTCAAGTTCAATGACCCGAAGGCCGACAGCGATCTGTCGACCTTGAGCCTGTTGCTGGAACTGAGCGAGAGCGATGTCCTGTTGCCGGCGTCGGGGCAGGGCGAGGCCGTGTGGCAGTGGCACGCCCAAACGGCGTTCCTGTTGGCGCTGCTGGAGCAGCCGGAGCGATGGCTGGGCATGGTCGATGCGCCGTGCCTGGACCGCCTGGCGTTCGACCCCGCCCACCCGGTCAGCCGGGTGCAGCCGTTGCTGAGCCGCCTGAAGCGCGAGCACGGCGACCTGAGCGCGCTGTTCGCCTGGCTGCAGCCGTCGGATCCGGTGCACGCCGCGCTCGCCCGGCGGTTGCTGGGTGTCCGGCAGGCGCTGGGCAGCCCCCGGTTGCTGGGCAACGACCGTTTGCTCGAATGCCTGCGCAGTGACATCCATGCTTTCGACGATGACTTGCTCGGGCGCATGCTGCTCACCGCCGTGCTGTACCACGACCCGTTGTTCGATGCGCAGCAGCGCCGGTTCCTGCTCGACAGGATCACCGAAGTGGTGAACCCCCAGGACTGGTTCGACGAATTCCGCCACGGCCTGATCAAGGGCGAGCCGCCGCGTCCGCCACGTCAGGCGCTGGAAGACGAAGGGGTCGCCAGCGACGCGTTCTATCTGGCGCTCGATGCGCTCAAGGGATTGGTGCGATACGGCGGCGCGGGCGTGCCGCGCCAGAAAACCCTGCTGCGCCTGCAACAGGCCAAGGACAACCCGGCGCTCGGGCTCGGCCTGCGGTTTGCCTTCAGTGCGTTGCTGTCCCGGTGCGAATGCCTGCTGCTGGCCAAGGCCGACAGCCGTCCGGTGCCCGCCGGCGCCTTCTGGCGGTTGGGTACCCGGTTGGGGCGTGGGGCGTTCATCGGGCAGGTGATCGGTACGCTGCTGGTCACGCCGTTGGCCGCGCTGTTCAGCGGTGTGGCGCTGACCGGGATCGCCGTGTCGCTGCTGGGCCTGGCCTTTCTGGTCGGCGCCGTGCTCCGGCGCCTGCACGACATCGGGCGTGGCATTCCGACATTGCTGGTGCTCGCCTGCCTGTCGCCGTTCTTTCCGTTTCTGCCGCTGATCCTGTTTGCCTTCCCCGGCGACAAGTTGCCCAACCGTTACGGCGTTGCGCCGGACAGCGCGGGTGACGACGCACTGGCCGGCGGTCTGCAGGCCGCGTTACGGCAGCTGGGCGGTCAGAGGCACAACTGATCCAGCGCTTGGTTGAGCCGGTTGCACTGGCTGGCGATCTCTGACGGTCGCTGGCCGGCGAGCACGGTGGTGAAGGCGTCCAGCCAATCGGCGATCCGTTGGCGCTCGTCCCCCAGGCTTTGCGCCCAGGCCCGCTCCAGGCGGGCCAGCAGCGTCCGGTTGGGCAGCGTGTCGCGGGGGTGAGTCTTGAGGGCGGTCAACCGTTCATGGCTGGCCTGTCTGGCCTGTTCGTCGAGCCCGGTGGGGCTGCGGTCGATGCTGTGGCTGTGGCGCTCGCCGGTGGCGAGCAGGGTCACGTCCACTTCCAGCAGGCCGTTGATGTCGTAGCTGAAGCGCACATCCAGTTCCTGGCTCTGTTCGCTGGGTGCCAGTTCCACATCGAAGGTGTCGATGAAAATGTTGTCGCGCACCCATGGCCGTTCCCCTTGGTACACCTCGATGCGGATCGCGCTCTGATACGCATGGGTGGTGTGGAACCTCTGCACCCGGGACGTCGGGATCACCGTGTTGCGCTCGATGATCGGCGCGAAGGCGCCGGTGATTTCGTCGCTGCGGCGGGTGGAGATGCCCAGGGTGTAAGGGCAGACGTCGGTCAGGATCAGCTCTTCGATGGCGCCGTCGCGGGCCTTGCAGGCCGCCTGCGTGGCGGCGCCCAGGGCGACGATGGTGTCCGGGTCCAGGTGGCGGTGGGGCAGGCGGCCGAACAGCGTCGCCACCATCTGCTGCACCGCCGGCATGCGCGTCGCGCCGCCCACCAGCACCAGGCTGTCGAGGTCGCGGGGCTTGAGGCGTGCGTCGCGCAGGGCCTGTTCGATGGGGGCGCGCAGGCGGGCCAGCAGCGGCTCCCAGACTTTCAGTGCGCCGGCTTCGTCCAGCGTCCATTCGTACGGTGTGTCGCCATGGCGCCAGCTCAGTGACTGCGGGCCGTCGGCGAGTTTGCGCTTGAGCTGTTCCAGGGCGTCGCCGAGGCTGGCCATGGCCTGGGCGTCGATCTGCGCCGGCGTGAGCTGCCAGTCCTTGAGGCAGGCCTGCCGCAACGCTTCGGTGAAGTCTTCGCCGCCCAGGAAGTTGTCGCCGGTGGAGGCGTGGACTTCGATCAGCGGCAGCGCGTATTCCAGCACCGTCACGTCGAACGTGCCGCCGCCCAGGTCGAAGATCAGCGTGCGCTCGAACGCCTGCTCATGCAGGCCGTAGGCCATGGCGGCGGCGGTGGGTTCGTTGATCAACCGCGACACTTTCAGGCCGGCCAGTTCGGCGGCAAACAGCGTGCGTTTGCGTTGTTCGTCGCTGAAGTACGCCGGCACCGAAATCACCGCTTCGTCAACGGGATGGCCGAGCCAGGCTTCGGCGTCCTGCTTGAGCGCGCCGATCACCAGGGCCGAGAGCTCCTCGGGGCTGAACGAGCGGTCGCCCAATTCGAGGCGCTTTTCGCTGCCCATGAAGCGCTTGAAGGCCGCCGCCGTGCGCTGCGGATGGGTGGTCAGGCGGGCGCGGGCGGCCTTGCCCACCAGGACGCTGTCGTCCTCGTCGAGGCTGACCACCGACGGGGTCAGCACATCGCCCAGGGCATTGGGGATCAGCCGGGCCTGGCCGTCCTGCCAGACGGCGATGAGGCTGTTGGTGGTGCCAAGGTCAATGCCCAGCATGGCCGGGCGGGGGAGGGTTGCATCCTGCATGATCGATCTCGTTGGAGCCGGGTGAAAGACCGCGACCCTACAGGTTGCGGCAGGCACTGGCAAATGCCGGCCCGGCGCAGACGCAGGCGGTTACAAAACGCTCCCGAACCTCACTTGAGCAACGTCTTCAGCGCCTCCAGCGGCAACGGCCGGCTGTACAGGTAACCCTGATACAGGTGGCAGCCCAAGCCTTGCAGGAACTCCAGCTGTTCCGGGGTCTCGACGCCCTCGGCGATGATCTCCAGCGCCAGGCTGCGGGCCATGGCGACGATGGCGCGGATGATCTCGGCGTCGTTGGGGTCGCTGGTGGCGTCGCGGATGAACGACTGGTCGATCTTCAGCGTGTCCACCGGCAGGCGCTTGAGGTAGGTCAGGGACGAATAGCCGGTGCCGAAGTCGTCCATGGCGAAGGTCACGCCGAGCTTCTTGAGGCGGCGCATCTTGCTGATGGTGTCTTCCAGGTTTTGGATCACGATGCCTTCGGTGATCTCCAGCTTCAGCAGCGAGCAGGGCAGGCCGTGGCCGGTCATGCTCTGTTCGATGCGTTCGACGAAGTCGTTCTGGCGGAACTGGCGCGGGCTGATGTTCACGCACAGGGTGAAATTGAGCGGGTCGATCAGGTTTTCGGCGATCAGTTGCTTGAAGGCGTCGCAGGCCTCGTCGAGGATCCAGGTGCCGACCTCAAGGATCAGCCCGCTGTCCTCCAGCACCTTGATGAATTCGGCGGGGGACTGCGCGCCGAGCTCCGGGTGGTTCCAGCGCACCAGGGCCTCGGCGCCGATGATGCGGTTGTCCTTGGCGTCGATCTGCGGCTGGTAGTGCATGGTGAATTCGTTGCGCGACAGCGCCAGGCGCAGGTCGGTTTCCATGCGCTGGCGCTCGCTGGCCGCCTTCTGCATGGTGTTGTGGTACATCTGCGTGGTGTTGCGGCCGGAGTCCTTGGCCCGGTACAGCGCGATGTCGGCACGCTTGAGCAGGTCGGTCGGGGTCGAGCCGTGGTCGGGGATCAGCGCCACGCCGATGCTCGGCGTCACTTGCAGGCGCTGGCCGTCGAGGAACATGGGCTCCGACAGCAGCTCGCGGATGGTGTCGGACAGCTCCCGCACCTGGCTGCTGACTTCGTTGCGCGTGCCTTCCAGGCCGCTGAGCAGCACCACGAACTCGTCGCCGCCCAGGCGCGCGACAGTGTCTTCCATGCGCACGCTGGCCTCCAGGCGTGCGGTGATGATCTTGAGCACCGTGTCGCCGACCGGGTGCCCGAGGGAATCGTTGATGTGCTTGAAGTGGTCAAGGTCCAGGAACAGCAGCGCGCCGCGCAGGTTGTGGCGCTTGAGCAGGGCGATCTGCTGGCTCAGGCGATCCATCAGCAGCGCGCGGTTGGGCAGGTTGGTCAGCGGGTCGTGGTAGGCCAGGTGGCGGATCTGCGCCTCGGCGTTCTTGAGCAGGCTGACGTCCCGGGCGGTCAGCAGCAGGCAGGCGGTTTCGTTGAGGGTGATCGGCTCCACCGAGACCTCCACCGTCAACAGTTCGCCGCGCTTGTTGCGCCCGAGCATTTCCTGGTGGTGCACGCGGCCCTTGATCTGCAGTTCGGCCAACAGGGCCGAGCGCTGTTTCTCTTCGGCCCAGATGCCCACCTGGTACATGGTCTTGCCGATCACTTCGTCGGCGCGGTAGCCGGTGAGGCGGCAGAAGCCGTCGTTGACCTCCAGGTAGCGCCCGGTGTCGCGCTCGCTGATGGTGATGGCGTCGGGGCTGGAGTGGAACGCCTTGGCGAATTTCTCTTCGCTGGCCTTGAGCGCCGCTTCAGAGCGCTGCTGCTGGGTGATGTCGCGCAGGGTGGTGACGATGCAGGGCTGGTTGCCGACGCTGATCTGGCGGCTGGAGATCACGCAGGTCAGGGACTGGCCGTCCTTGTGCTGGACGATGATCGCCACGTTGCTCAGGCCCTGCTCGCGGATCACCCGCTCGATGCGTTGCAGGCTTTTCGCCGAGGCGTCCCACAGGCCGATGTCCTCGGCGGTGCGGCCGATCACGTCGGCGGCGCTCCAGCCGAAGGTCTGGCTGAAGCTGGAGTTGATCTCGATGAATTCCCCGGTTTCCTGGCGGGTCACGCAGATCGGGTCGGGGCTGACCTGGAACAGCGTGGCGAATTTCTCCTCGGACGCCACCAGGCGCTGTTCCCGTTCGACCTGGTCGGTGATGTCCAGCAGGGTGCCGGCCATGCGCAGGGGCACGCCGTTTTCGTCGCGGTAGAGGCGGGCGCGGCTTTCCAGGTAGCGGGAGCTGCCGTCGGGCAACTGCACGCGGTAGGTCAGCTGGTAATTGCCGGCCGGGCCTTCGCGCAGGCTGCGGTAGGCGTCGCGCATGCTGTCGCGCTCTTCGCCGGGCACGCCTTCGAAGAATTCCTCGAACGATTCGTGGAATGGCTTGGGCTCCAGGCCGTGCAGTTGCGCCGCCCGGGCGGAGCCGTAGAGCATGCCGGTGGGGATGTCCCAGTCCCAGGTGCCCAGCTGCGCCGAGTCCAGGGCCAGATCCAGGCGTTCCTGGCTGTCCTTGAGGGCGTGCTCGGCGGCTTTGCGTTCGGTGGTGTCGAGGAAGGTGCTGAGCAGGTACGGCTGACCTTCGAGCTCGACCTTCTGCGCGCTGAGGATGCCGTCGTGGATCTGGCCGTTGCTGGCGCGGAACTGCACCTCGCGGCTGACCAGCTCGCCCTTGGCCTTGGTGGCCTTGACCAGCTCCGCCCGCTGCTCCGGGTGCACCCACAGGCCCAGCTCCAGGGTGGTGCGGCCGATGGCGTCCTGCACCGGCCAGCCGAACAGGCTTTCGAAATACTGGTTGGCCTCGCTGATCAGGCCGTCTTCCTGGCGGGTCAGCAGCACCATGTTGGGGCACAGGTGAAACAGTGTGGCGAAACGTTTCTCGGAACTGGTGAGGGCCTGTTCCCGCTGGCGCTGGTGGGTGATTTCGCGGATCACCCCGATCATTCGGGGCCGGCCGTGCTTGTCCGGCAGCAGGCTGCCGTTGATCTCCAGCCAGTGCAGGCTGCCGTCGGGCCAGCGGATGCGGTGGTGCATGGCCTGTTCCAGCGGCGCGCCGGCGATCACGGCGTGGAAGGCGCGGACGGTCTTGGCCCGGTCTTCCGGCGGCAGCAGGTCGAGGTATTCCAGGTCTTCGGGCAGCGGTTGCCGCGGATCGAAGCCGAACAGCGCCTGGGTGCCGCGCGACCAGCTGATCTTGCCGCGCTCGATGTCCCAGTACCAGGCGCCCAGCCGCGCGCCGTTGAGCGCCGCCAACAGCTGCGGCGCGCTTTCCCAGCTCTGCTCGGAACGCCGCGGGTCAATGGCCTGAATGCGTGGCATCGGCGGAATACGGTCGACAGATTTCGGCATTGTTGACGGGCCTTGAGCTGATTTGGGCGTTAGGCACAGGGAAAGGCGGCTCTATAGGAGTAGCACAAGTTAGCCGTGAGTCCCTGGCAGATCGATTTGTGCATCCAGCAGGGCCATGAAGGCCCGCGCGGCGTTCGACAGCGTCCGTTCGGTGTGCAGGATATAGCCTAGCTGGCGACTGAGCTGTATGCCCGGCAAAGGTATGCGCGCTACCTGATCGTCGAGCATGGTGCGCGGCAGCACGCTCCACGCCAGGCCGATGGAGACCATCATCTTGATGGTTTCCAGGTAGTTGGTGCTCATGGCGATGTTCGGCGTCAGGCCCTGGGCCTCGAACAGCTTCTGCACGATGTGGTGGGTGAAGGTGTTGCCGCCGGGGAACACCGCCGGATGGCCGGCGATGTCCGCCAGGTTGACGGCGCCGTTGCCGAGCAGCGAATGCTCCGGGGCGACCACGAAATCCAGGGGGTCGTCCCACACCGGCGTGGCCTTGACCAGCGCGTGGGGCTCCGGCGCCAGGGTGATGACTGCCAGTTCGGCCCGGCCGTGGAGGATTTCCTCGTAGGCCACTTCCGAATCCAGGAACTGAATGTCCAGCGCGACCTGCGGGTAGCGGCGGGTGAATTCGCGCAGCAGCGGCGGCAGGCGGTGCAGGCCGATGTGGTGACTGGTGGCCAGGGTCAGGCGGCCGCCGACCTCGCCGGTCAGGTTAGTCAGGGCCCGGCGGGTGTCGTCCAGCACATTGAGGATCTGGTAGGCCCGCGGCAGCAGGGCCCGGCCTGCCTCGGTCAGGCCGACTTCGCGGCCCAGCCGGTCGAACAGGCGCACCTTCAATTGCTGTTCAAGGCCGGCGATGCGTTTGCTGACCGCCGGTTGCGTCAGGTGCAGGCGTTCCCCGGCGCCGGAGAAGCTGCCGGTCTCGGCGATCGCGATAAAGGCGTTGAGGTTGGCCAGGTCCATTTTCGTATTCCAGTTGGTTATTCAAAGCATAAAAAATATGAATTTGAGTTATTCAATCTAACGCCATAGGATCGGCCTCACAAGCCAAAGGGTTATCGATAAGCCCAGGGCATAGAAACAAGCTGATGAGGAAACCGTCTGATGGCCGGCAAAACGCTCTACGACAAGCTCTGGGATTCGCATTTGGTCAAGCAGCGCGACGATGGTTCGGCGCTGATCTACATCGACCGTCACATCATCCATGAAGTGACCTCGCCGCAAGCCTTCGAAGGCCTGCGTCTGGCCGGGCGCAAGCCGTGGCGCATCGATGCCAACATCGCGACCCCGGACCACAACGTACCGACCACGCCGGAGCGCAAGGGCGGCATCGCCGCCATCGCCGACCAGGTCTCGCGCCTGCAGGTCCAGACCCTCGACGACAACTGCGACGAATATGGCATCGTCGAATTCAAGATGAATGACGTGCGTCAGGGCATCGTGCATGTGATCAGCCCCGAGCAGGGCGCGACCTTGCCGGGCATGACCGTGGTCTGCGGCGACTCCCACACCTCCACCCACGGCGCGTTCGGCGCGCTGGCCCACGGCATCGGCACCTCCGAGGTCGAGCATGTGCTCGCCACCCAGTGCCTGGTCGCCAAGAAAATGAAGAACATGCTGGTGCGCGTCGACGGCCGATTGCCGTTCGGCGTGACCGCCAAGGACATCGTCCTGGCCGTGATCGGCAAGATCGGCACCGCCGGCGGCAACGGCCACGCCATCGAGTTCGCCGGCAGCGCCATCCGCGACCTGTCCATCGAAGGCCGCATGACCATCTGCAACATGTCCATCGAAGCCGGCGCCCGCGTGGGCCTGGTGGCAGCGGACGAAAAGACCGTCGAATACGTCAAAGGCCGCCCGTTCGCGCCCAAGGGCACGCAGTGGGAGCAGGCTGTCGAGGCGTGGAAGGACCTGGTGTCCGACGCCGACGCCCGTTTCGACACGGTGGTCGAGCTCGACGCCGCGCAGATCAAGCCGCAGGTCAGCTGGGGCACATCGCCGGAAATGGTGCTGGCCGTTGACCAGAACGTGCCGGACCCGGCCAAGGAAGCGGATCCTGTCAAGCGCGACTCCATCGTCCGCGCCTTGAAATACATGGGCTTGACCGCCAACCAGGCGATCACCGACATCCAGCTCGACCGCGTGTTCATCGGTTCCTGCACCAACTCGCGGATCGAAGACCTGCGCGCGGCGGCCGAGATCGCCAAGGGCCGCAAGGTGGCCTCGACCATCAAGCAGGCCATCGTGGTGCCGGGCTCGGGCCTGGTGAAGGCCCAGGCCGAAGCCGAAGGCCTGGACAAGATCTTCCTGGAGGCCGGTTTCGAATGGCGCGAGCCGGGCTGCTCGATGTGCCTGGCGATGAACCCGGACCGGCTGGAGTCCGGCGAGCACTGCGCTTCGACCTCCAACCGCAACTTCGAAGGCCGTCAGGGCGCCGGTGGCCGCACCCACCTCGTCAGCCCGGCCATGGCCGCTGCGGCGGCGGTGAACGGTCGTTTCATCGACGTTCGTGAATTGATCCAGGGAGCACAGTAACCATGAAGGCTTTCACTCAACACCAGGGACTCGTCGCGCCGCTGGACCGTGCCAACGTCGACACCGACCAGATCATCCCCAAGCAATTCCTCAAGTCGATCAAGCGCACCGGCTTCGGCCCGAACCTGTTCGACGAATGGCGCTACCTCGACGTGGGCCAGCCGTACCAGGACAACTCCAAGCGGCCGCTGAACAAGGACTTCGTGCTCAACGCCGAGCGCTACCAGGGCGCCAGCGTGCTGTTGGCCCGGGAGAACTTCGGCTGCGGCTCCAGCCGCGAGCACGCGCCATGGGCGCTGGACGAGTACGGTTTCCGCAGCATCATCGCGCCGAGCTACGCCGACATCTTCTTCAACAACAGCTTCAAGAACGGCTTGCTGCCGATCATCCTGAGCGAGGAAGAGGTCGATGAGCTGTTCAAGCAAGTCGAGGCCGAACCGGGCTACCAGCTGAAGATCGACCTGCAGGCGCAGACCGTGACCCGTCCGGACGGCAAGGTGCACCGCTTCGAGATCGACGCGTTCCGCAAGCATTGCCTGCTCAACGGTCTGGACGACATCGGCCTGACCCTGCAGGACGGCGACGCCATCGCCTCGTTCGAAGCGGCGCACCGCAAGAGCCAGCCGTGGTTGTTCCGCGACGCGTAATTGATTCGGGATTCATGTTGCCTGGGCCGGCCTCATCGCTGGCAAGTCGAATCGTCGCACCGCAACTCCCACAGTGATTTGCGGTGTCCGCAAAACTGTGGGAACTGGCCGAACAGGCACAGCAAGATCAAGGGAAACTCCCACAGGGATTTGCGGTGTTCACCCAACCTGTGGGAACTGGCCGAACAGGCACAACAAGATCAAGGGAAACTCCCACAGTGGTTGGCAGTGTCCGCTAAACCTGTGGGAGCTGGCTTGCCAGCGATGAGGCCGTAACAGGCACAACAAGATCAAAGGAAACTCCACCATGACCCGCTTCGCCCAGCACACCCAGGTCGTACAGAAGCAGTTCGGTGAACAGGCCGCCGCTTACCTGAGCAGCGCCGTTCACGCCCAAGGCGCCGAGTTCGCGCTGCTGCAGGCCGAACTGGCCGGGCAGGGCGGGGCGCGGGTGCTGGATCTGGGCTGCGGCGCGGGCCATGTGAGCTTTCATGTCGCCGCCCTGGCCAAAGAAGTGGTGGCCTACGACCTGTCGCAGCAGATGCTCGACGTGGTCGCGGCCGCCGCCGTCGACCGGGGCCTGGGCAACATCGTCACGGTGAACGGCGCCGCCGAGCGCCTGCCGTTCGCCGACGGCGAATTCGATTTCGTGTTCAGCCGCTATTCGGCGCACCATTGGAGCGACCTCGGGCTGGCCCTGCGCGAAGTCCGGCGAGTGCTCAAGCCCGGTGGCGTGGCGGCGTTCATCGATGTGCTGTCGCCCGGCAGTCCGCTGTTCGACACGTACCTGCAAAGCGTCGAAGTGCTGCGCGACACCAGCCATGTGCGCGACTATTCGGCCGGCGAGTGGCTGCGCCAGGTCAGCGAGGCCGGTCTGCACACCCGTAGCACCGCGCGTCAGCGCCTGCGTCTGGAATACAACAGCTGGGTCGAGCGCATGCGCACCCCTGAGGTGATGCGCGCCGCGATCCGCGAGCTGCAGCGCTCGATGGGCGACGAAGTGCGCGAATATTTTGAGATTGAGGCCGACGGTTCGTTCAGTACAGATGTACTGGTGCTGATGGCCGAACGCTGAATACATTTTTCCGGGCGCGCCGGTCAGCGGCGCACCGACTGAAGACATGAGGAAAGCATGAGCAAGCAGATTCTGATTCTCCCGGGTGACGGCATCGGTCCGGAAATCATGGCCGAGGCGGTCAAGGTGCTGGAACTGGCCAACGACAAGTACGGCCTGGGCTTCGAGCTGAGCCACGACGTGATCGGCGGCGCCGCCATCGACAAGCACGGCGTGCCGCTGGCCGACGAGACCCTGGAGCGCGCCCGTGCCGCCGACGCGGTGCTGCTGGGCGCCGTGGGCGGCCCGAAGTGGGACACCATCGAGCGTGACATCCGCCCTGAGCGCGGCCTGCTGAAGATCCGCGCGCAACTGGGCCTGTTCGGCAACCTGCGCCCGGCGATCCTCTACCCGCAACTGGCCGACGCGTCGAGCCTGAAGCCTGAGATCGTCGCCGGCCTGGACATCCTGATCGTCCGCGAGCTGACCGGCGGCATCTACTTCGGCGCTCCGCGTGGCACCCGTGAACTGGAGAACGGCGAGCGTCAGTCCTACGACACCCTGCCGTACAGCGAAAGCGAGATCCGCCGCATCGCCCGCGTCGGCTTCGACATGGCTCGCGTGCGCGGCAAGAAACTGTGCTCGGTGGACAAGGCCAACGTCCTGGCCTCCAGCCAGCTGTGGCGCGAAGTGGTCGAGCAGGTGGCCAAGGACTACCCGGACGTCGAGCTGAGCCACATGTACGTCGACAACGCCGCCATGCAGCTGGTGCGCGCACCGAAGCAGTTCGACGTGATCGTCACCGACAACATGTTCGGCGACATCCTGTCCGACGAAGCGTCGATGCTCACCGGCTCCATCGGCATGCTGCCGTCGGCCTCGCTGGACGCCAACAACAAGGGCATGTACGAGCCTTGCCACGGTTCGGCGCCGGACATCGCGGGCAAGGGCATCGCCAACCCGCTGGCGACCATCCTGTCGGTGTCGATGATGCTGCGTTACAGCTTCAATCTGCAGGACGCGGCCGATGCGATCGAGAAGGCCGTCAGCGTGGTCCTGGACCAGGGCCTGCGCACCGGCGACATCTTTTCGACCGGTTGCACTAAAGTCGGTACGCAGGAAATGGGTGACGCAGTAGTCGCCGCGCTGCGGAATCTGTAATCTCTCGGGCCCGCTGCGAAATTCAATGCGAAGCAGCGGCCCACTTTTCAAGAAGGTGTAGTTGCGATGAAACGTGTAGGTCTGATCGGTTGGCGCGGCATGGTCGGTTCCGTGCTCATGCAGCGGATGCTGGAAGAGCAGGATTTCGATCTTATCGAGCCGGTGTTTTTCACCACTTCCAATGTCGGTGGCCAAGGCCCGTCCGTGGGCAAGGACATTGCTCCGCTCAAGGACGCTTACAGCATTGAAGAGCTCAAGACCCTCGACGTGATCCTGACCTGCCAGGGCGGCGACTACACCAACGAAGTCTTCCCCAAGCTGCGCGAAGCCGGCTGGCAGGGCTACTGGATCGACGCGGCGTCCAGCCTGCGGATGAACGACGACGCGGTGATCATCCTCGACCCGGTCAACCGCAAGGTCATCGACCAGCAGCTCGACGCGGGCACCAAGAACTACATCGGCGGCAACTGCACCGTCAGCCTGATGCTGATGGGCCTGGGCGGCCTGTTCGAGGCCGGCCTGGTGGAGTGGATGAGCGCCATGACCTATCAGGCGGCGTCCGGCGCCGGCGCGCAGAACATGCGTGAGCTGATCAAGCAGATGGGCGCGACCCACGCCGCCGTGGCCGACCAACTGGCCGACCCGGCCAGCGCGATCCTGGACATCGACCGCCGCGTGGCCGAAACCATGCGCAGCGAAGCCTACCCGACCGAGAACTTCGGCGTGCCGCTGGCCGGCAGCCTGATCCCTTGGATCGACAAGGAACTGCCGAACGGCCAGAGCCGCGAAGAGTGGAAGGCCCAGGCCGAGACCAACAAGATCCTGGGCCGCTTCAAGAGCCCGATCCCGGTCGACGGCATCTGCGTGCGCATCGGCGCCATGCGCTGCCACAGCCAGGCGCTGACCATCAAGCTGAACAAGGACGTGCCGATCGCCGACATCGAAGGGCTGATCAGCCAGCACAACCCTTGGGTCAAGCTGGTGCCGAACAACCGCGACATCAGCATGCAGGAGCTGAGCCCGACCAAGGTCACCGGCACCCTGAACATCCCGGTCGGCCGTCTGCGCAAGCTGAACATGGGTTCGCAGTTCGTCGGCGCGTTCACCGTCGGCGACCAACTGCTGTGGGGCGCGGCCGAGCCGCTGCGCCGCATGCTGCGGATCCTGCTGGAGCGTTGATCCGACGCTGAAACGAACGAACCCGCACCTTGCCAAAGGTGCGGGTTTTTTCTTGCTCGGCGATCAAGCGTCCGGCACGCCCTTTTCCCACACCGGCCAGTGTTCGAGGATGTCCTGCACCAACGGATTGCCCGTGCGGTAGAGGTTTTCCAGAGCCGGCGCGAAACCGCCCTGATCGGCGTACTTGAGCAGGTTGTCCACTTCGCTGCCGCCCGGGGCGGGGCGGTCGAAGTCCGAGCCGGCCCGCACCACCGCCAGGCGCTGCACGTCCACCCGGCCTTCGCGGCTGGCGCGCAGCAGGGCCTCGTAGGTGGAGTTGTCCTCCTGCTGGGTGGTGCAGTATTCGCCCTTGCCGTCGGTCAGCAACCGCGTCCAGACCTCGGCCCGCTCGCTCAGGCGAGTGCCGGAGAACCACGTGTTGCCCGCCAGCGTGTCGCATTGCGTCACCGTCGGCGGCTGGTTGGCCGGGGCCTGCGGGTACTTCAGGCGCCAGGCCGCCGACTCTTTGCTTTCGCTGAGCGCGACGTGGCGGCTCAGGGCAAAGGCCTTGGCCTGGAGCCTCGGGTTGAGCTCGAACACTTCGGTCTTGTAGTCCAGCGGCGGCTTTTCGTTCGGGCCGCGGGTGTTGATGCCCAGGTAGCCGGTCGGCCAGTCCTTGGGCGCGTCACGGGCGTCCAGCTCCCACTGGGTGCCGAACTCCACCAGGTAGTGCGCCCACGCGGCGGTGCCGAGGGTGCCGTGCTTGGGGCTGATGCCGGCGATCCCGGCGATCAGGAAGTAGCTCTTGCGCAGGTCGAACTGCGGCGACAGCGCCAAGGCCAGGGTCGAGGCGGCGGCGTTGGTCTGGCCCATGCCGGTGACCATCAGGCACACCTGCCGGGCATTGCAGCGCACCGTCGGGTACTCGGCCGACAGCCCCGGCACGCGGACTTCCTGGGTCAGGTGCAGGCGGTCGATCCAGTGCTGCGCCTCGGGGGCGAACATGGTGATCAGCACCACCTTGGGCCGCAGCGGCTCGGGCTGGGCAGGCGCAGTCGCCGCCCAGGCGGTGGAAGAGAGCAGGGCCGCAGCGGCCAGGGAAACACGCGTCATTGCCTTCATGAAAGCCTCCTGTGATCAGAACTGGTAACCGATGCCGGCGTAGTAGCCCCAGCCGTTTGAGCGTGCACGGAAGTCGCCGTTGCCGAAGTTCAGCTCGCTGCCGTCCTCCCAGTTGCCGCCGTTGTGGAAGTAACGGCCCACCAGGGTGAAGCGCAGGTGGGTGAACGAGTACAGCAGCACGTTGGTCGCCACCGTGGCGTTGGCGGTGCGGGCGGGGTTGTCCTTGTGCAGGTCCGAGCCGAAGTCGAAGTTAGTGAAGCCGATGTAGGTCAGCGACGCGCCGTTGCTGAAGCGGTCGATGGGCACGATGTACTTGAGCTGCGCACGGTAGCCGTCCCACGAGTACTCGTTGCTGGCGCCGTAGTTCTCCCACTGGTAGCGGCCGTACAGGTTGGCCGACAGGTTGACCCGCGAATGGGTGTCGATGTCGGTGCCCAGGCCGCTGTAGAGCGTGTTGGCGCGGTTGGCGCTGTTGCTGCCGTGGTCGTAGATCCAGTCGAAGGCCACGTACCACTCCTTGAACGGGCCGATGGCCAGGCTGCGGCCGGCCAGATAGTCGATGGAGATGCGCGGTTCGTGCTCCATGAACACCGGCGAGCCGTGGTCCCACACGCCTTTGTCGTGGCTGTTGCCGATGTTGAAGATCTTCGGGATGTCGATGTAGCCGTACAGCTCGAACGGGCCCTTGCGGCCGAAGTACTCGTATTCCAGGTAGATGTCGTCGGCCGGACGAGGGCCGAAGCTGATGTCCTTGCTGCCGATCAGGGTCAGGTTCTGGTTGTACCAGTCCGACAGGTAGGCGCCTTTTTTCGGCGGGCTGGCTTCGGGGCTGAGGGTTTCGCCCTGGGCCGACTCTTCGCCCTGCGCAGGCTGCGCCAGAAGGCTGTCGCTGAGAAGTCCGGTAACGCCGGCCAGTAGCAGGGAAACGGCAAACGTGCGCGCGCCGCGGGCAGGGCGGCAGGAGGGAACGTGCATTCAAAGTCCTTTTTTGCGGATCCAGGCCCGGAATTCCGGGCTTGTACGGTTCTGGGTCGAAATGGCCGGGATAAACGGCCCGCAAACGTTTGCACAAGCCGTACCAGTTTTCAAAGAGCCCGCAGATCTGGCATCCCAACCCGGCATCGCCGGTGCCTGATCCACCGCGATCGCTGGCAAGCCAGCTCCCACAGGTATCCTGGGTGTTTGCAGGATCTACGTTCACCACAAACCTTGTGGGAGCTGGCTTGCCAGCGATAGGGCCGGGACGGCCGACATCTCTGTTGCCTGACAGGCCGCCATCGCCAGCAGGCTGGCTCCCACAGGTCTCCGGGGTGCTGGCAGGGTCTGTGCCCACCACAAAAAACCTGTGGGAGCCGGCTTGCCAGCGATGAGGCCGGGACGGCCGACATCTCTGTTGCCTGACATACCGCCATCGCCACCAGGCAGGCTCCCCAAAAAAGGCCCGAACCCCGCGCAGGCCGTGGATCTGGATCCATATTTCAAAAGCATCTAGCGCCAAAGTATTAACACCATTTGAAGAATGCCCCATCGCGGGGCATCAACTAGCGTGTGTCGGGAATGTCACGGTTTTGTGATGACCGTCGCAGTCTTGATTCGCGTGCGGAATAAGCGATGCGCCAGCACGCCCCTCAAGGAAGATTTTGGCCACGACAAGGAGTAGCCCGTGCACGCAAGGTCCGCTATCGCCCTCGTTTCGCGTTTTTCCCCACTGTCCCTTGCCGTGCACCTGAGCGTCGCCGGATTGCTGTTCGGCGGCGTCAGCCAACCGGCGCTCGCCACCTGTTCGGTGGCCGGCTCCACCGTGACCTGCACCGGCGTGCCGAGCCTGCCGCTGTTCCTCAACAACTACGCCAGCGCGGCCAACGGCCTGACGGTCAACGTCAACGCCGGCGCGCAGATGAACGCCACCCTCGGCGGTCGGGTGCTGGATCTGACCGGGGTCAACATCACCCTGAACAACTCCGGCACCCTGGACCCCGCGTTGCTGGGGCTGGTGTCGGTGCTCAGCGGCGGCGCGTTCATCGGCACCGGCGCGGCGAGCACGGTCAACGTCCTCAACAACGCCAGCGGCATCATCCGCGGCACCGGCATGCTGCTGGGCCTGAACCTGACCAGCATCGACGGCCTGGGCATCGGCGTGAACAACGCCGCCGCCGGCACCACCAGCATCACCAACAACGGCACCATCACCTCCACCGGCCTGTCGGTGGGCGGCATCAGCCTGGCCGATACCCCGGTGGTGGGCGTGTACGGCGGCTCGACGGTGAGCATGACCAACAACGGCAGCGTGCAGGGCCGGGTGGCGTTCGAGACGTCCGCCGCCGGCAACACGTTCACCAACACCGGTAGCATCACCGGCAGCGTGTCGATGGGGGCGAACAGCACCAACACCTTCACCGCGGTGACCGGTTCCAGCGTCAACGTCGGCGACGGCGTGCAGGTCACCGTCGGCCTCGGCGGGCTGATCGGGGTCAACCTGACGTTCGCCCCGACCGGGCAGATCGACGGCGGCGCCGGCGGCACCAACGCCTTGGTGCTGCAGAACACCCTCGGCGTAGGCGGCGGCACCAGCGGCAGCGGCACGGTGTCCAGCGCCACCTACGTCAACTTCAACAACCTCACCGTCAACAGCGGCACCTGGACCTTGCAGGGGCCGGTGGTCAGCGGCAGTTCGACCCTCAACGGCGGGGTGGTGCAGTTCAACAACAACGCGGCGTTCGGCAGCGGCGTATTGACCTCGAACGGTGGGATCCTCCAGGCCAGCAGCGCCGGCCTGAGCCTGGGCAACCTGATCACCCTGGGCGCCGGCGGCCTGACGGTGCAGGGCGCCAACGACCTGAGCCTGACCAGCGTGCTGTCCGGCGCCGGCGGCCTGACCAAGTCCGGCGCCGGCCAATTGAGCCTGGGGGCGGCGAACACCTTCACCGGCAACACCACGATCAACGCCGGCAGCGTGCAGGTGGGCAACGATCAGGCGTTCAGCAGCGGCACCGTCACCATCGGCGGCGCAGCGACCCTGACAGCGCCCGGCACCGTCAACCTGGCCAACGCCATCACCCTCAACAGCACCCTGACCGCCAGCGGCGCCGGGGCGCTGACCCTGAGCGGCGCGCTCACCGGCGCCAGCGGCCTGACCAAGACCGGCAGCGGCAGCCTCACCCTCAGCGGCGTCAACACCGGCTACAGCGGCACCACCACCCTGAGCGCCGGCACGTTGCGGGTCGGCAACAACAACGCCTTGGGCAGCGGTACCCTGAACGCGGCCGCCGGCACCAGCCTGGACAGCACCGCCAACGTCACCCTGAACAACAACGTCGGCCTGACCGGCAGCCTCACCGTGCTGGGCAGCAACAACCTGACCCTGGGCGGCGTGCTCTCCGGCACGGGCGGCCTCACCAAGAGCGGCGCGGCCAGCCTGACCCTGACCGGCAACAACACCCAGAGCGGCGCGACCGCCCTCAACGCCGGCACGCTGTTCGTGGGCAGCAACACCGCCCTGGGCACCGGCGCACTGAACACGGCGGCCGGCACCACGCTGGACGCAACCACCGCCGTGAGCCTGGCCAACGCCGTCAACCTGGCAGCGAACCTGGTCATCGGCGGCACCCAGGCCCTGGCCCTCAACGGCGTGGTCAACGGTGCCGGCGGGCTGGTCAAGAACGGCACCGCCGCCCTGACCCTGGGCGGCAGCAACGGGTTCGCCGGCGGCACCTCGCTCAACGCCGGCACGCTGATCGTCGGCGCCAACACGGCGCTGGGCAGCGGCGGCCTGAGCACGGCGGCGGGCACCACGCTTGACGCCAACACCACGGTGTCGCTGGGCAACGCGGTCACCCTGGGCGGCAACCTGAACGTCGGCGGCAGCGCCAACCTGACCCTCGGCGGGGTGGTCGGCGGCAGCGGCGGGCTGACCAAGAACGGCGCCGCCAACCTGATCCTCAACGGCGCCAACACCTTCCTGGCCGGCACCACCCTGAGCGCCGGCACCCTGACCGTCGGCAACGCCGGCGCGCTGGGCAGCGGCGATCTGACGGTCACCGGCGCCGCGACCCTGGACAGCAGCACCAGCGTGGCACTGGCCAACAACGTGGTGCTCAACGCCGACCTGAGCATCGGCGGCAGCAACGGGCTGACCCTGGACGGCGTGGTCAGCGGCGCCAACCGGCTGATCAAGAACGGCACGGCCAACCTGACCCTCAACGGCAGCAACACCTACGGCGGCGGCACCACCCTCAACGCCGGCAGCCTGACCGTCGGCAACGGGGCGGCGCTGGGCAGCGGCGCCCTGACCGTGGGCGGGGCGAGCACCCTCAACAGCAGCGGTGCGGTCACTCTGGGCAACGCCATCACCCTCAACGCCAACCTCTCGGCCGGCGGCAGCAACGCGCTCACCCTGGGCGGCGTCATCGACGGTGCCGGCGGGCTGATCAAGACCGGCACTTCCAGCCTGACCCTGACCGGCAACAACACCTACACCGGCTCCACCTCGCTCAACGCCGGCACGCTGATCGTCGGCTCCGCCACGGCGCTGGGCGTCGGCAACCTGAACGCGGCGGCCGGCACCACGCTGGACGCCAGCACGGCCACGAGCCTGGCCAACAACGTCAGCCTGGGCGGCAACCTGACCGTCGCCGGCAGCAATGCGCTGACCTTCACCGGCACGGTGTCCGGCGTCGGCGGGCTGATCAAGAACGGCGCCGCCGACCTGATCCTCAACGGCGCCAACACCTACTTCGGCAACACCGCGCTCAACGCCGGCAAACTGATCGTCGGCAACAGCACCGCGCTGGGCAGCGGCACGCTGAACGCGGCGGCCAACACCACGCTGGACACCAACACCGCCGTCAGTCTGGGTAACGCCGTGAACGTGGCCGGCGCCCTGAACATCGGCGGCACCGCGGATCTGACCCTGGGCGGTGCGGTGAACGGCGTCGGCAGCCTGGTGAAGAACGGCACGGCCAACCTGACCCTCAACGGCACCAACGCCTACGCGGGCGGCACCACGCTGAACGCCGGCACGCTCACCGTCGGCAACAGCTCGGCGCTGGGCAGCGGCGCGTTGACCGTCGCCGGGGCCGCGACCCTGGACAACAGTTCGGCGCTGGTCAACCTGAACAACGCCGTCACCCTCAATGCCGCCCTGACCGTCGCCGGTTCGCAGAACCTGGCCCTGGGCGGCGTGATCAGCGGCACGGGCTCGCTGGTGAAGAACGGCACGGCCAACCTGACGCTCAACGGCATCAACACCTACCAGGGCGGCACCACCCTCAATGCCGGCACGCTGACCCTCGGCACCCCGGCGGCGCTGGGCAGCGGAGCGCTCACCGTCGGCGGGGCGGCGACGCTGGACAACAGCTCGGCCCTGGTGCTGGGCAACGACATCACCCTCGACGCCGGGCTGACCGTGGCCGGCAACAACAGCCTGGTGCTCAGCGGCGTGGTCAGCGGCGCCGGCGACCTCATCAAGAGCGGCCTCGACGACCTGACGCTGATGGGCAGCAACACCTTCACCGGTGCGCTGAACATCCTCGCCGGCAGTGTCTCGACCCTGAGCAGCGGCGCGCTGGGCAACACCTCGGGCGCGGCCATCAGCGCCGGGGCCAGCCTCAACCTGGGCAGCGACGCGAGCGTGGGCGGCCTGAGCGGCAGCGGCAGCGTGCAGGTCGGCGCCGGCAGCACCCTGACCGTGGGCGGGGTGAGCACCACCAGCACCTTCGACGGCGACGTCAGCGGCAGCGGCGGCCTGACCAAGGTCGGCACCGGCACCCTGAACCTCACCGGGATCAGCGGGCTGACCGGCAACACCCTGGTGAGCGGCGGCACCCTGAACCTCAGCGGCTCGCTGGCCAGCGCCCAGGTGGATGTCGGCAGCGGCGCCACCTTCACCGGCAACGGCACAGTCCTCGGCCAGCTGAACGTCGCCAACGGCGGCCACCTGGCCCTGTCTTCGGGCAACCAACTGTCGGCGAGCGGCTTGATCCTCGGCGCCAGCGGCAACCTCGACGTGGCCCTGGCCGCGCCGTCGACCACCTCGCTGATCGACGTCGGCGGCAACCTGACCCTGAACGGCAACCTCAACGTCACCGACGCCGGCGGTTTCGGCGTCGGCGTGTACCGCCTGATCAGCTACACCGGCAGCCTGACGGACCTGGGCCTGGACGTGGCCAGCGTGCCGGTCGGCTTCGGCCTCGGCGACCTGGTGGTGCAGACCTCGGTCGGCAACCAGGTCAACCTGCTGGTGTCGGCGCCGAACGCCAACATCCGCTTCTGGGACGGCAGCCAGACCGTGCCCAACGGCTCGGTGGACGGCGGCAGCGGCACCTGGAACGCCGTCGGCTCCAACTGGACCAACGTCAACGGCACCCTGAACCAGACCTGGGCCGGCGATTTCGGCGTGTTCCAGGGCACGGCCGGCACCGTGACGGTGGACGGCACGCAACTGTTCACCGGCCTGCAGTTCACCACCGACGGCTACAGCCTGGTCAACGGCACGGCGGGGCAACTGACCGCCGTCAACGGCACCGGCGGCACCACGGCGGTGCGGGTCGATCCGGGCGTGACCGCGACGGTCGGCGTCGGCATCAACGGCAGCGGCATCCTCAACAAGCTCGACAGCGGCACCCTCGTCCTCAACGGCGCCAACAGCTACAGCGGCGGCACCGCGCTGGACGGCGGCAAACTGGTGGTCGGCAGCAACACCGCGCTGGGCACCGGCACGCTGACGGCGGCGACCGGCACGCAGTTGGACAGCAACGCGGCGGTCACCCTGGGCAACGCCGTGACCCTCAACGGCAACCTGACCGTGGCGGGCAGCAATGCGCTGACGCTCAACGGTGTGATCGGCGGCACCGGCGGCCTGATCAAGAACGGCGCGGCCAACCTGACCCTCGGCGGCAACAACGCCTTCCTGGGGCCGGTGGCGCTGAACGCCGGGGGGCTGATCCTGGCGTCCAACGCGGCGCTCGGTTCCGCCACCCTCAACGCGGCCGGCGGCACCACGCTGGATGCGGCCAGCGCCGTTTCGGTGAACAACGCGGTGAACCTGGCCGGCAACCTCGCCGTCACCGGCAGCAACAACCTGACGCTGGCCGGGGCCATCAACGGCGCCGGCAGCCTGACCAAGAACGGCACGGCCAACCTGACGCTGTCCGGCGCCAACGGTTTCCTCGGCGGCACCACGCTCAACGCCGGCACCCTGACCGTCGGCAGCGCCACCGCCCTGGGCCTGGGCAACCTGACCGTGGCCGGCGCTTCGAGCCTCGACAGCAGCGGCGCGTTCGCCCTGGGCAACGCGTTGGTGCTCAACGCCAACCTGACGGTGGCCGGCAGCAACAACCTGACCCTGGGCGGCGCCATCAGCGGCACGGGCGGGCTGGTGAAAAACGGCGCGGCCAACCTGACCCTCAACGGCACCGGCACCTACAGCGGCGGCACCACGCTCAACGCCGGCACCCTGACCCTCGGCACCGCCGGCGCACTGGGTTCCGGTGCGTTGACCGTGGCGGGCGCCTCGACTCTCGACAACACCTCGACACTGGTGCTGGGCAACGACGTCAACGTCAACGCCAACCTGACCGTGGCCGGCAGCAACGACCTGACCCTGGGCGGCGTGCTCGCCGGGGCCGGCACGGTGACCAAGAACGGCGCGTCCGACCTGACCCTGACCGGCGCCAACACCTTCAGCGGCACTTTCGACGTGCAGGCCGGCAGCCTCACCACCGTCGGCAATGCGGCGCTGGGCAACAACGCCGGGGTCAACCTCGCGGGCGGCACCACCCTCAACCTCGGCGGCTCGGCGGCCATCGCCAGCCTCACCGGCAGCGGCACCGCCGACTTCGGCGCCGGCCAGTCGCTGAGCATCGGCGGCAACAACCTGAGCAGCACCTTCGACGGCCTCCTCACCGGCAGCGGCGCCCTGAACAAACTGGGCACCGGCACCCTGACCCTGAGCGGCGCCAGCACCCTGACCGGCGACACCACGGTCGGCGCCGGCACCCTGCGGGTCAACGGTTCGCTGGACAGCGCCAATGTGCAGGTCAACAGCGGCGGCACCCTGGGCGGCTCCGGCAGCCTGGCGGGCGCGGTCACCGTGGCCGACGGCGGGCACCTGGCCCTGGCCACCGGCAGCGCACTGTCGGTGGGCTCGCTGGCGCTCAGCGGCAACTCGAACCTGGATGTCGGCCTCGGCGCGCCGGTGTCCGGCGGCGGCAGCGCGCTGCTCAACGTCAACGGCAACCTGACCCTGGACGGCGCCCTCAACGTCAGCGACCTGGGCGGCTTCGGCAGCGGGGTCTACCGGATCATCAACTACACCGGCGGCCTGACCGACAACGGCCTGCTGTTCGGCACCTTGCCGGGCAGCGTCACCCCGGGCGACCTGCAATTGCAGACCAGCGTCGGCAACCAGATCAACCTGCTGGTCACAGCACCAGGCGTCACCGTGCAGTTCTGGGACGGCAGCCAGTTGACCGGCAACGGCACCATCGAAGGCGGCAGCGGCACCTGGGGCAGCGGCACCACCAACTGGACCGACGTCAACGGCACCGTCAACCAGGCCTGGGGCAACAGCTTCGCGGTGTTCCAGGGCAGTGCGGGCACCGTGACGGTCAACGGCGCGCAGACCGTCACCGGCCTGCAGTTCGTCACCGACGGCTACAGCTTGCAGAACGGCACGGCGGGTTCGCTGAATCTGGTCAACGGTTCCTTGGGCAACGCCACCGTGCGGGTCGCCCCGAACGCTACTGCCACCCTCGGCGTGGCGCTCAACGGCAGCGGCACCCTGGGCAAATACGACGCCGGCACCCTGGTGCTCAACGCCGCCAACGGCTACACCGGCGGCACCGCCCTCAACGGCGGCAAACTGGTGGTGGGCAACGACGCGGCCCTCGGCACGGGCACATTGACCGCCGCAGGCGGCACGGCGCTGGACAGCAACACCGCCGTCACCCTGGCCAACGCCGTGGTGCTCAACGGCGGGCTGGCCATCGCCGGCAGCAACGCCCTGACCCTCGACGGCACGGTGAGCGGCAGCGGCAGCCTGTCCAAGGCCGGCGCCGCCAGCCTGACCCTCAACGGCAACAACACCTACAGCGGCGGCACGCAACTGTCCGGCGGTTCGCTGATCCTGGGCAACAACAGCGCACTCGGCAGCGGCGCGCTCAGCGTCCTGGGCAACGCCACCCTCGACAGCGCCAGCGCACTGCAACTGGCCAACGCCATCGGCCTGGGCGCGCAGCTCACCCTGGCCGGCAACCAGAACACCAGCCTGATCGGCGCCATCAGCGGCAACGGCAGCCTGGTGAAGAACGGCAGCGGCGACCTGGTGCTCAGCGGCGCCAACAGCTACACCGGCGGCACCACGCTCAACGGCGGCAGCACCCGGGGCGACACCAGCAGCCTGCAAGGGGCCATCGTCAACAACGCGGCGCTGACCTTCGAGCAGAACAGCGACGGCACCTACACCGGCAACCTCACCGGTGCCGGCACCTTGACCAAGACCGGCACCGGCGCCTTGCTGCTGACCGGCACCAACGGCTTCACCGGCAACACCGACGTGCAGGCCGGCACGCTGCGGGTCAACGGCGTGCTCAACAGCGCCAGCGTGAATGTCGCGAGCGGGGCGAAGATCGGCGGCGGCGGGCAGTTCGGCGGCAACGTGCAACTGGCCAACGGCGCGACCCTGCTGGGCGGCGGCACGGCGACGCCGCTGTCGGTCGGATCGCTGGCGCTGTCCTCCGGCAGCGTGCTGGACTTCACCCTCGGCTCGGCCGCCAGTTCCACCACGGTGGTCAACGTCGCCGGCAACCTCACGCTGGACGGCACCCTCAACATCACCAACGCCGGCGGCTTCGGCACCGGGATCTATCAACTGTTCAGCTACGGTGGCACCCTCACCGACAACGGCCTGACCTACGGCAGCCTGCCGGTGCCGACGGGCAACCTGTCGCTGCAGACCGCCTTCGCCAACCAGATCAACCTGCTGGTGCAGGGCTCGCCGGGCGAAGTGCAGTTCTGGAACGGCGGCAAGACCAACCCCGACGGCAGCATCGGCGGCGGCAGCGGCGTGTGGGGCCCGGGCACCAACTGGACCGACCCCACCGGCACCCAGGCGCTGGGCGCCAACGGCCAGTTCGCGGTGTTCGGCGGGCAGGGCGGCACGGTCAGCGTGGTCGGCAACCAAGCCTTCACCGGCCTGCAGTTCCTGGTCGGCGGCTACAGCCTGACGCCGGGTGCCGGCGGCAGCCTGACCCCGGTCAACGGGCCGGACGGCAGCCTGGCGCCGGTGCGGGTCAATGCCGGGGGCAGCGCGGAAATCTCCGCGCCGCTGGTGGGCACCGGCGGCATCGAAAAACTCGACGCCGGCACGCTGGTGCTCAGCGGCGCCAACACCTACAGCGGTGGCACCACGGTCAGCGGCGGCACGTTGATCGGCAACAGCACCAGCCTGCAAGGCAACATCCTCGACAACGCTTCGCTGGTGTTCCAGCAGAACGTCGACGGCCAGTTCAGCGGCCGGCTCAGCGGCATCGGCGCGCTGGCCAAGCGCGGCACCGGCCGCTTGCTGCTGACCGGTGACCAGCCGTTCAGCGGCGCGGTGTCGGTGGATCAAGGCGTGCTGCAGGTCGGCAGCCGCGCGGCACGCGCCTCGCTGGCCGGGCAAGTCACCGTGGCCAACGGCGCCGCGCTGAGCGGCAACGGCAGCATCGGCGCGATCGTGAACCATGGTGTGGTGGCTTCCGGCGGCACCGACGGCACCTTGAGCGTCACCGGCAACCTGACCAACGCCGCCGACGGCCTGCTGGCGCTGACGGTCAGCTCGCCGACCGCAACGCCCCTGGCCGTCGGCGGCACCGCGACCCTCGGCGGCGGCCTGCTGGTCAACAGCCTGGCGCCGTTCTCCGGCAGCACCGTGTATTCGCTGATCACGGCGGGCGGCGGCGTCACCGGCACCTTCAGCTCGGCGGACCTGCCGCAGTACGCGTTCCTCAACACCAGCCTGGTGTACAGCGCCAATGCGGTGAACCTGGCGGTCAGCCGCAACGGCAATTCGTTCGCCGATGTGGCGGCCACCGGCAACCAGCGCAGCACGGCAGCGGCCCTGTCGCGCAACGGTGCGGCGGGGGCGGCGTTGCAGAACGAGATCGTCAACCTCAGCGTGGCCGGTGCGCGCAACGCGTTCGACAGCCTGTCCGGGGAGATCCACGCCAGCACCGCCAGCGCCGTGCTGGAGGATTCGCGCTATGTGCGCGACGCGGTCAACGACCGCATGCGCCAGCCGTCGTGCAGCGCAGCGGACGATCCGCGCCGGGCCCTGGCGCCGAGCGACAACCAGTTGAGCAGCAACGGCTGCCACGGCGAGATGGTCGGCTGGATCCGCGCGCTCGGCGCGTGGGGCGAGTCGGACGGCGACAGCAACAGCGCCAAGCTCGACCGCAACCTCTCGGGCTTCCTGCTCGGCACCGACAAGCAGCTCGACGACCAGTGGCGCGCAGGCATGGCCGCCGGTTACACCCGCAGCGACCTCGACGCCCACGACCGGCGCTCGGACGCCACGGTCGAGAGCTACCACTTGGCGGCGTACCTGAGCTCGCAGTTCGATGCCCTGGCGGTGCGCCTCGGCGCGGCCTACAGCTGGCACGACATCGAAACCAAGCGCGACGTCAGCGTCGGCAACTACAACGACCGGTTGAAGGCCCATTACGACGCGCGCAGCGCCCAGGTGTTCGGCGAAGTCGGCTACACGCTCGAGGCCGCCGGCATTGCGCTGGAGCCGTTCGCCGGGCTGGCCTACGTCAACTACGACACCGACTCGGCCAAGGAAAAGGGCGGGGTGGGGCGGCTTAAGGCCGATGCCGACCAGGACATCACCTTCTCCACCCTCGGCGTGCGCGCCGGCAAGCTGATCACCCTGGCCAACGGCGGGCAGTTCACGCCGCGGGCGGCCATCGGCTGGCGGCATGCCTTCGGCGACACCCAGCCCGACGCCGACCTGACCTTCATCGACGGTGGCGCCTCGTTCAGCACCCAGGGCGTGCCGATCGCCGAGGACAGCGCCATCGTCGAGGCCGGCGTGGACTTCCAGATCAGCCCGACCGGCAAACTGGGGATCGGCTACTCCGGGCAACTGTCCGGCGACGGCAACGACCATGCGATGACCATCAGCTTCAGCCTAGGCTTCTGACTTTCATGGCCGGAGCGCTTCAGCCGCCCGCAAGGGCGGCTTTTTTTTGCCTGTTTCTGGCTGCTGTGGCGAGGGAGCTTGCTCCCGCCGGGGCGCGGAGCGGCCCTGAGCCGAGCACAGGTCGGGCAGCGCGTGAAACATTTGCGGCGGGCGCCTCTGCTAGAATCCGCCCCATCCACAGCCTGAGAATTGTCCATGAGCGAGCCGATTCGTCTGACCCAATACAGCCACGGCGCCGGTTGCGGCTGCAAGATTTCCCCCCAGGTGCTGGAAGTGATCCTGGCGGGCAGCGGGGCGCAGAACCTCGATCCGAAACTGTGGGTCGGCAACGCCTCGCGCGACGACGCGGCAGTGTATGAGATCGACGCCGAGCGCGGCGTGGTCTCGACCACCGACTTCTTCATGCCGATCGTCGACGACCCGTTCGACTTCGGCCGCATCGCCGCCACCAATGCCATCAGCGACATCTACGCCATGGGCGGCGACCCGCTGATGGCCATCGCCATCCTGGGCTGGCCGGTCAATGTGCTGGCGGCGGAAGTGGCGCGGGAAGTGATCTGCGGCGGGCGCGCGGTGTGCGACGCGGCGGGCATCCCGCTGGCCGGCGGGCACTCGATCGACGCGCCGGAGCCGATCTTCGGCCTGGCCGTCACCGGCCTGGTGGAAAAGCGCCACATGAAGCGCAACGACACCGCCACCGCCGGCTGCCGGCTGTACCTGACCAAACCCTTGGGCATCGGCATCCTCACCACGGCCGAGAAGAAGGGCAAGCTGCGCCATGCCGACATCGGCCTGGCCCGCGACTGGATGTGCACCCTGAACAAGCCCGGCAGCCGCTTCGGCAAACTGGCCGGCGTCACGGCCATGACCGACGTCACCGGTTTCGGCCTGCTCGGGCACCTGGTGGAAATGGCCGACGGCAGCCACCTGACGGCGCGCATCGCCTACGACCGGGTGCCGCGCCTGGCCGGCATCGAGCATTACCTGGAGCAGGGCTGCGTGCCCGGCGGCACCTTGCGCAACTTCGACAGCTATTCGAGCAAGATCGGCCGCTTGCAGGAGCTGCACAAGCGCGTGCTGTGCGATCCGCAGACCAGCGGTGGCCTGCTGATCGCCGTCACCCCCGAAGGCGACGCCGAGTTCCTCGCGGTGGCGGCCGAACTGGGCCTGAGCCTTGAGCCGATCGGCGAACTGGTCGAGCGACAGACCCACGCGGTCGAGGTGGTTTGATGCGCTTCGACTGCACCGATTACCGCGACATCTTCCTCAACGACCGGCCCCTGATGGATGCGCGCGCGCCGGTCGAGTTTCTCAAGGGCTCGTTCCCGGGCGCGGTCAACCGGCCGCTGATGAATGACCACGAGCGCCAACGGATCGGCACCTGCTACAAGCAGCACGGCCAGCAGGCCGCCATCGAACTGGGTTACCGCCTGGTCTCCGGCGCGGTCAAGGCCGAACGCATCCAGGGCTGGGCCGACTTCGCCCGGGCCCACCCCGACGGGCTCCTGTATTGCTTCCGCGGCGGCCTGCGTTCGCAGATCACCCAGCAATGGCTACGGGACGAGGCCGGCATCGACTACCCCCGGGTCGGCGGTGGCTACAAGGCGATGCGTACCTTTCTGATCGACACCCTCGAACAGGCCGTGGCCCAGTGCGATTTCGTGCTGCTGGGCGGCATGACCGGCACCGGCAAGACCGAAGCGCTGGCGCTGCTCGACAACGGCCTGGACCTGGAAGGCCACGCCAATCACCGGGGATCGAGCTTCGGCAAGCGCGCCACCGGCCAGCCGTCGAACATCGATTTCGAGAACCGCCTGGCCATCGACATCCTCAAGAAGCGCGACGCCGGCATCGGCCAGTTCGTGCTGGAGGACGAGAGCCGGGTGGTCGGCAGTTGCGCGCTGCCGTTGCCGCTGTACCAGGGCATGCAGCAGTACCCGATGGTCTGGCTGGAGGACCGTTTCGACCACCGCGTGGAGCGCATCCTGCGCGATTACGTGGTGGATCTGTCGGCGGAGTTCACGGCGGTGCACGGCGAGGCGGGGTTCGCGCTGTTCTCGCAACGCCTGCTGGACAGCCTCAACAACGTGCACAAACGCCTGGGCGGCGAGCGGCACCGGCGGATGCTGGAACTGATGGAGCAGGCCCTGGCCGAGCAGGGCCGCAGCGGCGCGGTGGAACTGCACCGCGGCTGGATCGAGGGCTTGCTGCGCGAGTACTACGATCCGATGTACGTGTTCCAGCGCGAGAAGAAGGGCGCGCGGATCGAGTTCGCGGGGGAGCGGGAGGCGGTGGTTGAGTACTTGAAGGCGCGGGCGAGTCAGCGGCGCTGATGGTGTGGCCGCCCCATCGCCAGCAGGCTGGCTCCCACCCAGATCGGTGTCGCAGGCAAGAACTGTAGGAGCCAGCCTGCTGGCGATGGCGTCAGTGGGGGCGCCGCAGATCCGCGAACTCAGGTCGGGCAGGTGGCCTTGCCGTTGTCCAGCCCCTGCTTGTAGCTGTGGCTCTGCAGGCTGGCCTTGCCGTTGTGCCAGGTCAGGGTCAGCACGTACAGCGAGTCGAAGTCCCCGGCGTCCCAGTCGTTGGTGATGGTCTGCCGCTCGCCCACGGCCTTGCCGGCCACCTTGTTGATCAGCTCCGGCAGGTAGCCGTGGGACCAGGCGGTGTAGATGGTCGCGTTGTGGTACTTGTCGTCGATCAGCTCCCGGGCCAGGTCGCTGGTGTCGTTGGCGGAAAACTCGATGTTCACCGGCAGGCCGAGCCGGATCGCGGCGGGGCTGATGGTCATCAGCGGGCGGATGTAGCTGTAGGTGTTGTCCAGCTCGCCTTCCTCGACGTTGCGCGTGGGGTTGGCGGCGAACACGTAGTCGGCCTTGCCGAACTTCTCCGGCAGCAGGGTCGACAGTTCGAGCGCCCGGTTCAGGCCCTGGCAGTTGAGCTGGCCCAGGCCGCCGGCGGGCTTTTCGGCGTGGCGCAGGAACACCAGCGTCTGTGTGCCGTCCACCGGTTGCGCACGGCTTTCGCTGGACTCAAGCGAAAGGAACAGCGCACTGGCCGCCAGCAGGGAGGGCAGGGCCACGTAGGGGCGGTGCTTGAAGCGTTTGGCGAAGCTCATCAGGTTCGTCATGGGCAAAGGATTCTTCAGCGGATTCGGTCAAGGCGGACAAGCCTGTGCACCTCGGGCTTCCAGCGCCGGGTGTGTTCCCTGTCTTCAATGGCGTTCCTTGCGAAGTGTGTGCGCTCAGAGTCCCCTGAGGCCCGGTTGGTTCGATCCGTGCCCCGGCAGCCTAACCACAAGATGTTACGGTTCGGCGGAGCCTCCATTATGATCGGGGCTTCAATTGTGACTGGATGCTTCCCATGACCGATCTGTCCGCGTTCCCGATCACCCGCAAATGGCCGGCGCAATGCCCCGACTGGATTCAGCTGTATTCCCTGCCGACCCCCAACGGCGTCAAGGTGTCGATCATGCTTGAAGAGATCGGCCTGCCTTACGAGCCGCACCGTGTGGGGTTCGACACCCAGGACCAGATGTCCCCGGAATTCCTGTCGCTGAACCCGAACAACAAGATCCCGGCGATCATCGACCCGCACGGGCCGGATGACCAGCCGCTGCCGCTGTTCGAGTCCGGGGCGATCCTGATCTACCTCGCCGACAAGAGCGGCCAGCTGCTGGCCCACGAAGGCGCGTTGCGTTACGAGACGATCCAGTGGCTGATGTTCCAGATGGGCGGCATCGGCCCGATGTTCGGCCAGCTCGGCTTCTTCAACAAATTCGCCGGCAAGGACTACGAGGACAAGCGCCCCCGCGACCGCTACGTCGAAGAGAGCCGGCGCCTGCTCAGCGTCCTCAATCAGCGGCTCGAAGGCCGCGACTGGATCATGGGCGAGCGCTACACCATCGCCGACATCGCCACGCTCCCGTGGGTGCGCAACCTGATCGGTTTCTACGAGGCGGGGGACCTGGTGGGCATCGGCAATTTCCCCAACGTCACCCGGGTGCTGGAGCGTTTCCTGGCGCGGCCGGCGGTAGTGCGGGGCCTCACGATTCCTTCTTGACGGTCGCCCTGTAGGAGCGAGCCTGCTCACGATGACGGCCCTGACGTCACCGCAACGGGTTCACTCCCGCAGCCCATTGTTGCGCATGCGGTAACGCACTCTTGATTGATCCAGGTTTGTGCGCCGCCCTGGGCAAGGCATAAGCTTCGCCCCCTACGACTTTCGTCTCATTCGCCGTTTTCAGGATAGGCCCCATGTCCAGTCAGTTCCCCGAAGCACGTCCACGCCGTCTGCGCCGCAATGCGAGCCTGCGCAGCCTGTTCCAGGAAACCGAATTCACCCTCAACGATCTGGTGCTGCCGATTTTCGTCGAGGAAGAGATCGACGACTTCGTGCCGATCAAGAGCATGCCCGGCGTGATGCGCATTCCCGAGCGCAAGCTGGCCGGCGAGATCGAGCGTTACGCCCGCGCCGGGATCAAGTCGGTGATGACGTTCGGCGTGTCCCACCACCTGGACGCCAACGGCAGCGACACCTGGCGCGAGAACGGGCTGGTGTCGCGCATGTCGCGGATCGCCAAGGATGCCGTGCCGGAAATGATCGTGATGTCCGACACCTGCTTCTGCGAGTACACCGACCACGGCCATTGCGGCGTGATGCACAACCATGAGGTGGACAACGACCAGACCCTGATCAACCTCGGCAAGCAAGCCGTGGCCGCCGCCCGCGCCGGGGCCGACGTGATCGCGCCGTCGGCGGCGATGGACGGCCAGGTGCAGGCGATCCGCCGGGCGCTGGATGAGGCCGGGTTCGCCCAGACCGCGATCATGGCCTATTCGACCAAGTTCGCCTCGGCCCTCTACGGCCCGTTCCGCGAGGCCGGCGGCAGCGCGCTCAAGGGCGACCGCAAGAGCTACCAGATGAACCCGATGAACCGCCGCGAAGCCCTGCGCGAGTCGCTGCTGGACGAACAGGAAGGCGCCGATGCGCTGATGGTCAAGCCGGCCGGCGCGTACCTGGACATCATCCGCGACATCCGCCAAGCCTCCAACTTGCCGCTGTCGGCGTACCAGGTCAGCGGCGAGTACGCGATGATCAAGTTCGGCGCCCAGGCCGGCGCCATCGACGAAGACCGCGTGGTGCGCGAAAGCCTCGGCGCGATCAAACGGGCCGGTGCGGACCTGATCTTCACCTACTTCGCGATGGATCTGGCCCTGGCCGGGATCTGACCGACCCCTCCATCTTGGATGTGGGAGCCGGCCTGCGGGCGATGGCGGTAGGTCAGGCAACAGAGATGTCGGCTGAACTGGCCTCATCGCTGGCAAGCCAGCTCCCACAAAGTTTGTGGTGTACCTGGATCCTGCAAACACCCGGGATACCTGTGGGAGCCAGCCTGCTGGCGATGGCGTCAGCCCAGGCGCCGCCGGGCCGGGTCAGTTGAAGAACGGCCGGATCCCGTGATCGCGCAGGTAGCGTTCGATCACTTTCGGGTCGGCGCTGTTGTCGGCGACCGCCACGTAGGTGTCCGGGCGCAGCAGGTAGAAGCCGTTGCGCCCCAGGCCCGCCGTCTCGAAGGCCGGGCGCCAGTCGAACACGTGCAGCGGCAGGTTGTGGGCGTGGCACCAGGCGATCATCTCGTCGCTGGTGTCGCCGTACACATGCACCTGCCAGCCGGGGTGGCGCAGCGGTTCGTAGTTGTCGCCCTCGCCGTCGTGGGCCCACGGCAGGCGGTCGCCGCCGTGCACATGGCCGGCCAGCCCTTCGCTCAGCGGCATGCCGCGGTAGTTGAGGGTGATCTGCGACACGGTGCGGAACAGGAACTCGCGGCTGGTCTCGAACGACGCCATTTTCGGGATCAGGAACGGCGCCAGCCGCGTGCGCAGCAAGTCGGCCATGCGCCCTTCGGCGGTGACGAAGCTGAACACCTTGTCGGTGGTCGACACCAGGCGCCGGGCGAAGGCGATGCGCTCGGTCTCGTAGCTGTCGAGCAGCTTGGGCGTGGCGCCGCCGCTGAGCACCGCCGCCAGTTTCCAGGCCAGGTTGATCGCATCGCCGATGCCGGTGTTCATGCCCTGGCCGCCGGCGGGGCTGTGCACGTGTGCCGCGTCGCCGAGCAGGAAGGCCCGGCCGCTGCGGAAGAACTCGGCCACCCGGTGGTGGACCCGGTAGGTGGAGAACCAGTGGACGTCGTCGATGTGCACCTTGAGGTGTTCGATGGCACGGCTGCTGACATCGGAGAACTGCAGGGTCTCGGCGCGCTCCGCACGCTCGTCGCGCACAGTGCCGATCAGCCGTGCACGGCCTTCGCCGGCCAGCGGGAACACGGCGAGGAAGTCCGCTTCGTCCAGGTCCAGGTGCAACTCACCATTGAGCGCAGGGCCGCTGGCCTGGACATCGGCGACATAGAAAATCTGCTGATAGGTGCCGCCGGGGAACCCGCTGTCCAGGTTCTTGCGCACCACCGAACGGGCGCCGTCGCACCCGGCCAGGTAGCAGGCCTGGCAGGTTTCCTGTTCGCCGTCGGGCAGGCGCAGGTGGGCGCTGATGCCGTCGCCGGTCTCCTCGAAGCTTTCCAGGGTGGTGTTGCGTTCGACGGTCACGCCGTAGTCTTCCAGGCGCTCGATCAGCAGCCGTTCGTGTTCGTCCTGCGGGTAGATCTCCAGGAACGCATACGGCGTCAGCCCTTCGCCGATGCGGTGCAGCGGCAACTGCGCCACGGGCTTGCCCTTGACCCAGAAATTGGCCGCCTGCACCCGGTGGCCGCTGCGCACCACGGCGTCGGCCAGGTCCAGTTGCCGGTACAGCTCCAGGGTGCGCGCCTGCACCGCCAGCGCCCGGGAGGTGGTGCCGGGGGCGGAGGCCTTGTCGATGATGCGCACGCGGATCGACAGCTTGCTCAGCCACAGGGCCAGCACCAGACCGGTGGGGCCGGCGCCGATGATCAGTACGTCGCTGCGGTTCATGGCGGTTCTCCCAGGCAGGTGCAACGGCAAGTATGGATCAGCCGGGGAGGGTGGCCAGTCGGGCTGCTCAACGGAATCCGGGCAGTCCCGCCACGGAACAGGGCAGAATGCCGGGAGTCATAGCCAGCACCGGATCCTTGGACAGAACCTTATGCCCACCTTTCGAATGCTCATCGGTCTTGCCGTCTTGGCGGTGCTCGCCGGTTGCGCCGGCCAGCGCGGCGAAGGGCCGGCCGCACGCACGCCGGCCGAGGTCAAGGCGCAGATCGTGCGGCTGCTGCCGGCCGGCACGGCCGACCGTCAGGGCTGGGCCACCGACATCTATGCTGCGTTCGCCGCCCAGAACCTTGACCCGAGCACCGCCAACCTGTGCTCGGTGCTGGCCGTGGCCGAGCAGGAGTCGACCTTCCAGGCGGATCCGCCGGTGCCGGGCCTGGGCAAGATCGCTCGTGACGAAATCGACCGCCGTGCCGCCAAGGCCCACATTCCGGGACTCTTGGTCAGCGGTGCGCTGGCGCTGCGTTCGCCCAACGGCAAGTCCTACAGCGACCGCTTGAGCGCCGCCCGCAGCGAAAAGGAGCTGAGCGGGATCTACGATGACTTCATCGGCATGGTGCCGATGGGCCGCACGCTGTTCGGCGGCTTCAACCCGGTGCACACCGGCGGGCCCATGCAGGTCAGCATCGAATTCGCCGAGCGGCACGCCAAGGACTATCCCTATTCGGTGGACGGGACGATCCGCCGCGAAGTGTTCAGTCGCCGGGGCGGCATGTATTTCGGCATCGCCCATTTGCTGGGGTATCCGGTGAGCTACCGCGAGCCGCTGTACCGCTTCGCCGATTTCAACGCCGGTTGGTACGCCAGCCGTAACGCGGCGTTCCAGAATGCGGTAAGCCGCGCGTCAGGCATCCCGCTGGCGCTGGACGGCGACCTGATCCGGCCGGGGGCGATCATGCCCGGCAGCACGGAGTTGGCCGTGCGGGCATTGGGCAAGTCACTGGGCCTGCGCAATCCGGCGATCCGCGAGCAACTGGAGAAGGGCGACACGCTGGCTTTCGAAGACACCCGGCTGTACCGGAAGGTGTTCGAGTTGGCGGAGCGGGCCGAGGGCAAGCCGCTGCCCCGTGCGGTGTTGCCGGGGATCGTGCTGCAGAGCCCGAAGATCACCCGCAAACTGACCACCGCCTGGTTCGCCAAACGGGTGGACGGGCGCTACCGGCGCTGCATGGCCAAGCAATGAAGAACTGAAAGGCATAAAAAAAACCGGCTGACGGGAGCCGGGTTTTTCCTGGGCTGTTGCGGTGAGGCGAGGCATCAGGCCACGCGACGTTCGATCAGACGGTCCGAGCCACCTTCGGCGACGCGGCGTTCCAGCAGACGGTCCGAGCCGCCTTCGGCGACGCGGCGCTCCAGCAGACGATCCGAGCCACCTTCGGCGACGCGGCGTTCCAGCAGACGATCCGAGCCACCTTCGGCGACGCGGCGTTCCATCAGACGATCCGAGCCACCTTCGGCGACGCGGCGTTCCAGCAGACGATCCGAGCCACCTTCGGCGACGCGGCGTTCCAGCAGACGATCCGAGCCACCTTCGGCGACGCGGCGTTCCAGCAGACGATCCGAACCGCCTTCGGCCAAACGGCTTTCGATCAGTTTGTCCGAGCCGCCTTCGGCGATCATCGTGTGGGCGGAAGGGGCTGCGAAGGCGTTCAGCGCAAGTACCGAGAAAGCGATGCCGAGGATGGTTTGGCGTTTCATGATCGTGTGCTCCAGAGGGTGTTGTCGGTTGGTATGGAGCAGATGTTACGCCCGGGATTTTTTAAGAGAACTTCATTGCCGTGATGGTGAACATCGACGCCGATGATGGTTTGGCGCACGGGCCGTCGGTCAGCGTGATGGGGCCGCGAGGGCGGCGTTATTCGCCGGGCCTTCTACACTGCAAGCGTGAAGCGGAACCGGCAGCCGGAGGAGGGCGCATGTATCAACTGTACGGGCACAGGAATTCGGGCGCGGCGGCCATCGAGGCGGCGCTGGAGCTGTGCCAGATCGCTTACCGTTTCATCGACGTGGAGGCCAGCAGCGAAGCGGCGCAGGAGCTGGCCCGGCTCAACCCGTTGAAGCAGATCCCGACCCTGCAACTGCCTGACGGTCGCGTCATCACCGAGAGCGCGGCGATCCTGGTGCACCTGGGCCTGAGCTTTCCGGAATCCGGCCTGCTGCCGGCCGATGCCGCCGACCGCGATCAGGCGATCCGCGGCATGGTGTACATCGTCAGCAATTGCTACGCGGCCATCGGCGTCATCGACTATCCGGAACGCTGGCTGGTGATGCCGGACGAGGCCTCGCGGCAGAACCTGATGGCCGGCGCCCGCGAACGGCTGCACTGGATGTGGGAAGTGTTCGCCGACCTGTTTTCCGCCGAGCTGTACCTGGACGACGAAAAGCCGGGGGCGCTGGATCTGCTGGCGGCGGTGGTGACCCGCTGGGCCGGCTCCCGCGAGCATCTGCGCCAGACCCGCCCCGGATTCCATGCCTGGCTGGCGCGCATCGACCGCCACCCCGTGCTGGCGCCGGTGTTTGCGCGGCACTGGCCGGCCTGAACGGGCGGGATTGCCTGCCGACGACTGCGGTGGCTGACCCAACGCCATCGCGGGCAAGCCCGCTCCCACAGGTATCCCGGGTGTTTGCTGGATCCAGGTACACCACAAAACCCTGTGGGAGCTGCGGTGCGACGATTCGACTTGCCAGCGATGAGGCCGGCACTGCCGGTATCAGTGGTGGCTGATCCACCGCCATCGCCAGCAGGCTGGCTCCCACAGGTATCCCGGGTGTTTGCAGGATCTAGGTACACCACAAAATCCTGTGGGAGCTGCGGTGCGACGATTCGACTTGCCAGCGATGAGGCCATCACAGCCGACATCTCTGTTGTCTAATCCACCGCCATCGCTGGCAAGCCAGCTCCCACAGGTATCGCCGGTGTCCCCAAGATGCAGGCACACCACAAAACCTTGTGGGAGCTTGCCTGCAAGCGATGAGGCCGGCACTGCCGGTATCAGTGGTGGCTGATCCACTGCCATCGCCAGCAGGCTGGCTCTCACAGTGGAGGGCTCATTCCCCGCGGATGTAGCTCTCCAGCTGCCGGATCAGATCCGCCTGTTCGGCCAGGGCTTCCTTGACCAGGTCGCCGATCGACAGCAGGCCGATCAGTTGGCCGTTCTCCACCACGGGCAAGTGGCGCAGGCGCTTGTCGGACATGATGCCCAGGCAGGTGTCGACGGTCTGGTGGGTGTCCACCGTGATCACCGGTGACACCATGATGTCGCGCACCGGCGTGCCCACCGACGAGCGTCCCTTGAGCACCAGCTTGCGCGCGTAGTCGCGCTCGCTGATGATCCCCTCGACCCGGCCGTCCTTGACCACCAGCAACGCACCGACGTTCTTCGCGGCCATGTCCATCAGGGCCTGCAGCACCATGTCGTCCGGCGAGATGGTGTGCACTTTCTGGTTTTTCTCATCTTTGAGCTTGAGCAGCTGGGCGACGGTCTTCATGGCGGTTACTCAGGGGTTGTCGTTGTTCCTGAAGCATCGTAGACGCCGGCGCGCAGGGCAAGGCCGCAAAACGGCAGATAACACGCAAAAAACGTCATCCGGCAAAAAAACGGCCGGTTCTGCCGGTGTGACGGGGCCGTCCCGGGAAACGGGAGCAAGCTCCTGCGCCCCGGGCCGGGTAGAATGGCCGCCAGATTCCGTTTCCCGAGGTTGCAGTGGTGGATGTACAGCAGGGCTTCGTCCTGACCCGGCATTGGCGCGACACCCCGGCCGGCACCGAAGTCGAGTTCTGGCTGGCGACCGATGCCGGCCCGCGCCGCGTGCGCCTGCCGCACCAGCCGTCGGTGGCGTTCATCCCGGCCGAACAGCGGGGGCCGGCCGAGCGCGTGCTGGCGGACGAAAAGAACGTCGAACTGCGCCCCTTGGCCCTGCAGGATTTCGAACACCGCCCGGTGCTGGGGCTGTACTGCCAGCAGCACGGCCAGCTGATGCGCCTGGAGACCGCGCTCAACCGCGCCGGCGTCGACGTGTTCGAAGCCGACGTGCGCCCGCCCGAACGCTACCTGATGGAGCGCTTCATCACCGCACCGGTGCGGTTCGGCGGCACGCCGGACGCCGATGGCGTGCTGACCGACGCCCACCTCAAACCCGCCCCCGGCTATCGGCCCACGCTGCGGTTGGTGTCGCTGGACATCGAGACCACCGAACAGGGCGAGCTGTATTCCATCGCCCTGGAAGGCTGCGGCGAACGGCAGGTGTACATGCTCGGCGCGCCGAACGGCGACGGCAGCGCCGTCGACTTCGACCTCGAATACTGCGACTCGCGCACCCTGATCCTGAAGAGACTCAACGACTGGTTCGCCCGCCACGACCCCGACGCGATCATCGGCTGGAACCTGGTGCAGTTCGACCTGCGCATCCTCCACGAACACGCGCGGCGCCTGGGCGTGCCGCTCAAGCTGGGGCGCGGCGGGGAAGAGATGCAATGGCGCGAGCACGGCAGCCGCACCCATTTCTTCGCCTCGGCGGCGGGGCGGCTGATCATCGACGGCATCGAGTCGTTGCGCTCGGCGACCTGGAGCTTTCCTTCGTTCAGCCTTGAGAACGTCGCCCAGACCCTGCTCGGCGAAGGCAAGTCCATCGACAACCCGTACCAACGCATGGACGAAATCAACCGCATGTTCGCCGAGGACAAGCCGTCGCTGGCCAAGTACAACCTCAAGGACTGCGAGCTGGTGACGCGGATCTTCGCCAAGACCGACCTGCTGGACTTTCTGCTGGAGCGCGCCAGCGTCACCGGCCTGCCGGCCGACCGCAGCGGCGGCTCGGTGGCGGCGTTCACCCATCTGTACATGCCGCTGATGCACCGCCAAGGTTTCGTGGCGCCGAACCTGGGCACCAACCCGCCCCAGGCCAGCCCCGGCGGATTCGTCATGGACTCGCGGCCGGGGCTGTACGAATCGGTGCTGGTGCTGGACTACAAGAGCCTGTACCCGTCGATCATCCGCACGTTCCTGATCGACCCGGTGGGCCTGATCGAAGGCCTGCGCCAGCCCGGCGACGCCGAGTCCGTGCCGGGCTTTCGCGGTGCGCGGTTTTCCCGTACGCGGCATTGCCTGCCGTCCATCGTGGCGCGTGTTGCCGAGGGCCGGGAACAGGCCAAGCGCGAACGCAACGCGCCGCTGTCCCAGGCGCTGAAGATCATCATGAACGCCTTCTACGGCGTGCTCGGCTCCAGCGGCTGCCGGTTCTTCGATACGCGGCTGGCGTCGTCGATCACCCTGCGCGGCCACGAAATCATGCTGCGCACCCGCCAGTTGATCGAAGCCCAAGGCCACGCGGTGATCTACGGCGACACCGATTCCACCTTCGTCTGGCTGCGCCGGCCCCACGGCCAGGAAGAGGCGGCGCAGATCGGCCGGGCGCTGGTGCAGTCGGTCAACGACTGGTGGCGCGGGCACGTGCGTGAGCAGTACGGGCTGGAGAGCGCCCTGGAGCTGCAGTTCGAGACCCATTACAAGCGCTTCCTGATGCCGACCATCCGCGGCGCCGAGGAGGGCAGCAAAAAGCGTTACGCCGGCCTGGTGACCCGGCCCGACGGCCGCGAGGAAATGGTCTACAAGGGCCTGGAGACCGTGCGCACCGACTGGTCGCCGCTGGCCCGGCAGTTCCAGCAGGAACTGTACGAACGGATCTTCCGGCGCGAGCCCTATCAGGATTACGTGCGCGAATACGTGCGCCAGACCCTGGCCGGCGCGTTCGACGACCGGCTGGTCTACCGCAAGCGCCTGCGCCGCACCCTCGACGACTACGAGCGCAACGTCCCGCCCCATGTGCGCGCCGCGCGCCTGGCCGACGACTACAACGCGCAGCACGGCCGGCCCCGGCAATACCAGAACGGCGGCTGGATCAGCTACGTCATCACCTTGGCCGGCCCCGAGCCGCTGGAGGCGCGCCGGGCGGCCATCGATTACGACCATTACCTCACCCGTCAGCTGCAACCGGTGGCGGATGCGATCCTGCCGTTTGTCGACGACGACTTCTCAACCCTGGTCGGGGGGCAGATGGGCCTGTTTTGAGTCCAGCAGCTGCAGCGTCCATTCGTCCTGGATGCCATGGAAATAGCGCTCCAGGGCCTGATGGAACACGCTGCCGGCGTCGGCGAACTGGGCGAAGAGGGTGGTCGAGGAATGGAACTTCAGATCGTCCGGATGCCCGAAGATCTGCGCCACCGAGCGCTGCGGAACGTTGAGCACCAGCTGCGTGCAGGTGCGCAGCCGGGCGCCGAGCAGGTCATGGGCCAGATAGGCCCGGGCCTCGGCCGCCGAACCGATGGCGAAGCGCCGGGACATCTCGCTGCCGCCGAGCCCGGCGAACTGCGGGAAGACGAACCACATCCAGTGGCTGCGCTTGTGGCCCTCGTCGAGCTCGCGCTGCACCCGCTCGAACACCGGATCCTGGGCCTGGACGAAACGTTGCAGGTTGAACGGGTCGTACTGATCTGTGCTTCTCATGCCGAAGCCCTCGGCCAGTCGGCGGTGGCTCAGACCATGGCCAGCCGCCGCTTGCGGTGTGGCGCCTGAAACACCCGGTCCAGCGCCGCCAGATCCCCGGCGTCCAGTTGAAGCTGCGCCGCCTGCGCATTGAGTCGCACATGCTCGGGGCGCACGGCCTTGGGGATCGCAATCACGCCATCCTGACGCAGAATCCACGCCAGCGAAACCTGTGCGGGGGTGACGCCGTGACGAGCGGCGATCTCTTGCAGCGCGGGCGCCGCCAGCAGCGCGCCGCCCTGGCCGATCGGACAATACGCCATCAATGGCATGCGCTGATGCTGGCACCACGGCAGCAGATCGAATTCGATGCCGCGCTCCTCCAGGTTGTACAGCACCTGATTGGTGGCGCAGGCCGGCACCGACAGCTCTTCGAGGTCATCGACATCGAAGTTCGACACGCCCCAGCGGCCGATCTTGCCGTCCTCGCGCAGGCGCTCGAAGGCCTCGACGGTTTCCTCCAGCGGATACTGGCCGCGCCAATGCAGCAGATAGAGGTCGATGCGCTCGGTGCCGAGGCGGCGCAGGCTGCGTTCGCAGGCTTGGGGAATGCCTTGGCGGCTGGCGTTGTGCGGGTAGACCTTGCTGACCAGGAACACCTGGTCGCGCAGGCCGGCGATGGCTTCGCCGACCACGGTTTCGGCGCCGCCTTCGCCGTACATTTCGGCGGTGTCGATCAGGTTCATGCCCAGCTCGACCCCCAAACGCAGCGCCGCTACCTCGCTACGGTGCGCCGAGCGGTCTTCGCCCATGCGCCAGGTGCCTTGGCCGATCACCGGCACCTGTACGCCGGCGAGTTCGAGTGTACGCATGCAAACCTCCTGTTCTTGAGCGGTCGGGACTTTGGTTGGTCAGCAGGATAGCCCAACCTGATCCGGCAGGAGGTCTGCGGCGGGAATCGGCCTTACTGCGCCGAGAACCGGAACACGACGGATTGGGTGTAGGTCTGGCCGGGATCCAGCCGCGTGCTGGGGAAGCCTTTCTGGTTCGGCGAGTCCGGATAGTGCTGGGTCTCCAGGGTGAAAGCGCCCCAGTGCGGGTACACCTTGCCGCCCTTGCCCTTGACGGTGCCGTCGAGGAAGTTGCCGGTGTAGAACTGCACCCCCGGCTCGCTGGTGTACAGCTGCAAGCGGCGGCCGGAGTGCGGGTCGCTGACTTCGGCCGCCGGTTTGGCCACATCGCCCTTGGCGTCCAGCACCCAGTTGAAATCGAAGCCGCCCTGCTTGGGTTCGGCGAACTTGAGCTGCGGATGATCGTCCTTGATGCGCTGGCCGATGGCGGTGGGCCGGGTGAAGTCCATGGGCGTGCCCGCCACCGGCGCCAGTTCGCCGGTGGGGATGAGCTTGGCGTCGATCGGGGTGTAATGGCCGGCATGCAGGGTGGCGAGTTGCTTGAGGACGTCGCCGTTGCCCGCGCCGGCCAGGTTGAAGTAGCTGTGGTTGGTCAGGTTGAGCACCGTGGGTTTGTCGGTGCTGGCCTTGTAGTCGATGCGCAGTTCGTTGGCGTCGGTGAGGCGGTAGGTCACCTCGGTGGTGAGGTTGCCGGGGAAGCCCATTTCGCCGTCCGCCGACAGGTAAGTCAGGGTCACGCCCACCGAATCCTTGTCTTTCGTCTCGCGGGCCTTCCAGACCTTCTTGTCGAACCCTTGTGGGCCGCCGTGGAGGGCGTTGGTCTTGTCGTTCTGCGGCACCTGGTAGCGCTGGCCGTCGAGCTCGAACGCACCGTCGGCCAAGCGATTGCCGAAGCGGCCGATGGTCGCGCCGAAGTACGCGGTACCGCGCTGGTAGCCCTGCACGTCGTCGAAACCGAGCACGATGTCATCGAGCTTGCCGTGGCGGTCCGGCACCCGCAGCGCCTGCAGGGTGGCGCCGTAGGTGATCACCGTCGCCTGCATGCCGTGGCGGTTGCGCAGGATGTATTGCTCGACAGGGGTGCCGTCATCGGTCTTGCCGAAGGCTTTGTGTTCGCCGGAAAGGCTGGCGGCGTGGGCGGGCAGGGTCGAGAGCATGAGGGACAGTCCGAGGCCGGGGAGCAGGTGACGGGATTGAAGCATGGTGACCTTCCTTTTTGTTGTTTTGGCGGTGGCGTCAAACGGTGAAGGTTTTCGGTGAACTCGCTTATTTAGTCATACTAAATAAGCGAGAAGTTAAATTTATAGCCGCAAAATTGCGTTAGTCCAATTAAAAGTCTGACTAGACTGTGTGGCGCGACATGCCAAAGGTCGGCTGGGCAATGCAGGCATCGCACTTTTGCCCGATCCCCGGCTCTATCCATGGTCAGGTTGCGGCGAGCCCCGTCGCGCAGGAATGAGACTGCCGAAGCATTGATGACCCGTTTGTTCGCCCATATTCAACCCCCGTGCCTGTTGCTGACCTGCCTGGCGGCGCTGCCGCTCGGCGGTTGCAGCCACCAGGACGGCAACGGTTTCATCAGCCAGATCCGCGATGGCCAACCCCAGGAGTTCCTCCAGACCAGCGTCGACCGCATGGCCTCCCTGGCCATGCGCGACAACCTCAACAGCCTCTACCGGTTGATGGGCAAGCTGTACCTGCGCAACCCCGACGAGCTGCGCAAATCGGGATTCCTGAACATCGGCGTCGCCGTCAAACAGGTGCGCCTGGCCATCGAACAGCAACAACCGCTGCCGGTGCTCGGCGGCCGCAAGGATCTGGCGGCGCTGAGCTATGCCATGAGTCCGGAGTTTCTCGGCGACCGGGTCGGCGCGTTCATCTACGCCATCGGCAGCATGCTGGTCACCGCCCACGGCAACCGCACCGAGTTCTACATGACGGACGCGATCAACCCGACCTTCGTCCACAACGCCGCGCGCAACATCGAGAAAGCCACCTGGATCCTGGCCCAACGGCAGAACAAGGAAGGCCAGCCGCTGCTGTTCTCCAACGAGATCTCGGAGGAGGGCAGCAACCTGAGCTTCGCCACCGAGTTCGGCAAGATCGTGGCGCGCCTGGACCTGCTGACCCAGATGCTCGACGAGCGTTACCGGCGCATCGGCCTGAACTACGCCCAGAGCCTGTTGTTCCTGAACTTCCTGCCGGTGCAATAGGAACGCCTGCGCCCGCAGGCGCGAGCCTGCCCGGTCAGATGCGATGATTTGGCTGGCACGGCCTCATTGCGGGCAGGCTTGCTCCTTCGGGCAAAGGGTGAAATGAAATGGCATAACGATAGATCCCATCGATATAGGGAGTTATAAGAAAACTCGCTATGCTGCGGGCCATATTTTCCTGTGGCTTTTCTGGGCGTCTTCATGGAATTGGCAAATTTCGGCCTGGTGGTTGCCGGGCTGGTGGTGGGGTTCATCGTCGGCATGACCGGTGTCGGCGGCGGTTCGCTGATGACGCCGATCCTGCTGTGGTTCGGCATCAACCCGGCCACGGCGGTGGGCACCGACCTGCTGTACGCCGCCATCACCAAGTCCAGCGGCGTGCTGGTGCACAAGAAGAACAACAACATCGACTGGGCCATCACCGGATGGCTGACCCTCGGCAGCGTGCCGGCGGTGGCGATGACGCTGTGGTTCCTCAGCACCCTCCACGCCGCGCCGGACGCGATGAACGCCATCATCAAGCAGGCCCTGGGCTTCGTGCTGTTCGCCACGGCGCTGGCGATCCTGTTCAAGAAACGCCTGCTGGACTTCGCCCACAAGCGTGCCGGCGGCAACTACAACCCAAGCGGTGCGCGCCTCAATGCCATGACCGTGGTCACCGGGCTGATCCTCGGCACCATGGTCGCGCTGACCTCCATCGGCGCCGGCGCCCTGGGCACCGTCGCGCTGTTCATCCTCTATCCGCTGCTGCCGACCCGTCGCCTGGTCGGCACCGAAATCGCCCATGCCGTGCCGCTGACCCTGGTCGCGGGCCTGGGCCACGCCAGCATGGGCAACATGGACTGGGGCGTGCTGGGCTTTCTGCTGATGGGCTCGCTGCCGGGCATCTGGCTGGGCAGCCACCTGACCGGCCGCGTCTCCGATGAACTGCTGCGTCCGTGCCTGGCGACCATGCTGGTGCTGATCGGCTACAAGCTGGCGTTCTGACCCCGCCGCGAAGCCGCGGCGGGCTCAGCGGGTGAGGGCGTACTTCATCAGCGTCACCGGCAACCCCTCATAGTCCAGCTCCTCGACCACCTCCCAGCCCAGCCGCGCGTACAGCGATTGCGAGGCGTCGGTGTACAGGAACAGTTCCGGCACGCCCAGTGCGGCGGCCTCTTCGACGATGCGGTTGACCAGCAGCGAAGCGATGCCGCGGCCCCGGTGCTCGGCCTTCACGTAGACCCCGGCCAGCCAGGGCGTCAGGTGCGGGCGCAGGTTCAGGTCACTGTCGATCAGCAGGGCGCCGCCGAGCAATGTCCCGTCTTCGATGGCCACCACCACGCTGGGCACCGCGCCTTTGCCGCAGGCCGCCCGCATGCGTTCGGTGCGGGCTTCGAGCGTGTCGCCGGGCCGGTAATGGCCCCATTCCTTGAAATTGAGCTCGGCCAGTTCCCCGATCAGTTGGGGGTGGTCGCACAGGTAATCGATCTGCATGCCGCTTGAACTCCTTTTCGTTGGGGGCAGCGGACACCCTAATGGGGACACGCCCGGTAATCAAATTCGCATCGGGGCTGGCGCCGTGCGGTTGCGCAATGTCGGCCCTGTCCTAAGCTTGGGACATGGCGAAACACTTTTACCGGGGCCGACCCGGAACGATCGCCATGGTGCGCAATCAGTAGAGCGTGGATATCAAAAGGAGATGCGCATGCTCATCAGGTCACTGACCCTGACAACCTTGCTGGCGTTCGCCGGCCCCCTGTTCGCCGCCGCCGACAGCGATTCCCCGTTGGACATCGACAAGGGGCGCGCCCGGCCACTGATCGTGATCACCTCCAGCACCGTCGACTCCGAATGGCTGCGCCTGAAGAAGTCCCTGGAGGATCCGGCCAACAAGCAAGGCGTCAGCGACCGCAACATCCGCGTCTACACCGTGCTGAACATGTCCGGCCAGCTCGACGGCAAGGATCTCGGCCAGCAGGACACCATGGCCCTGATCCGCGCGCTCAAGCTAGGGGCCGGCGCGTTGCCCAAGGTGATCCTGGTGGGCAAGGACGGCGAAAAGAAGCTGGAGAGTTCGGGGGATGACACCAAGACGGTGGACCTGAAGAAGATCTTCGACACCATCGACGCCCTGCCGGCCGCCGAGAAGGAAATGACCGCGACGGTGGTCACCGCACCGACCGCCACGGAACCGGCCCCGGCCAAAGGCGCCAAGGGCACCAAACCTGCGAAACCCGCCAAGCCGACGAAACCGCCGGAGCAGCCGGATGATTGAGGGCGTCCTGTGATGCCGAAACGAAAACGGGCGACCTTAAGAGGTCGCCCGTTTTTTTTGCCTGTGGCGTTACTCGGTCAGCGCGCCGAGGATCTTGTGCGCCATTTTCACCCGCTCCGGAATCGGGTAATTCCGGTTCGCCAGGATCACGATCCCGACCTTCTTCGACGGCACGAACGCGACATAGGCGCCGTAGCCGCCGGTGGAGCCGGTCTTGTTGATCAGCACGTTTTCCGGTTCCGGCTGCGGCGGGTTGAGCCAGTTGACCTTGTGCGCCTCCATGGCCATCGGCGTCGAGTTGCCGGCCAGCAGGCGGTCGAGGCTGATCGGGTAGGTGTAGCGTTCCCAGCCCAGGCCCTGGGTCATGTCGCCGACGGTGTAGTAGCCGGTGTGGGTGAGGGCGATGGCCTTTTGCAGCGGCGTTTCGAGCTTGGCCGTGTCGAGGTTGGCTTCGACGTAGTGCAAAAGGTCCGCGGCGCTGGTTTTCACGCCGTAGGCTTCGGCGTCGAGCGCGCCGGGGGTGACCCGAACGGGTTGGTCGTTCTTGTCGTAGCCCTGGGCGTAGAGCTTCTGTTCAGACGCAGGCACCGAAAGGAAGGTGTGCTTGAGCCCGAGCTTGGGCAGCAGGGTATCGGTCATGAGCTGGTCGAACGGCTGGCCGAGGCTTTTCGCCGCCAGATAGCCGAACAGGCCGATGCTCGGGTTGGAGTACAGGCGATGGCTGCCGGCGGGATAGGTGGGTTTCCACTGTCGGTAATAGCCGAGCATCCTGTCGGAAGCGTCTGCGGCGGCGGGGAACTGCAGCGGCAGGCCGCCGGCGCTGTAGGTGCCCAGTTGTAGCAGGCTGATGGTGTCGAAGGCGCTGCCTTTGAGTTCCGGCCAGTGCTGGCTGGCCTTGTCGGAGAAGTCCAGTTTGCCGTTGGCCTGGGCGTAGGCGGCGAGGGTGGCGGTGAACGTCTTGCTCACCGATCCGACCTCGAACAGGGTGTTTTCGCTCACCGGTTGCCCGGTCTTCTTGTCGGCGACACCGTAGTTAAAGTAATGCGCCTTGCCATCGACGGTGACGGCGACGGCCAGACCCGCGATGTTCTCCAACTGCATGACCGGCGTCACGGTGGCCTTGACCAGCGACTGCAGCTGATCGTCGGTCTGAGGGGCTGCCAGGCAACTGGCGGCGCTGAAGAAAAGTCCGAAAGCGCTGAAAGACTTGAGTTTGTTCAGGTTGATAGAAAGCATGGTTGAACCACTCTCCATGAGTGCTGATGGTGTAATCCCGCTACACTGCGAGCGTTTTCCGTCGGGCCGGCTGATCGGCGCCGCCAAATCTAGGCAGTCCGGCGGTATTCGGCAAACGATGAAAACTCGGACGAGCCATTAGAAAAATTTGGGACATGGCATGATTCGACCTCAATTGCCTTTGAATGCGCTGCGCGCCTTCGAAGCCTCCGCGCGTCATTTGAGCTTCACCCGCGCCGCCGTGGAGCTGTGCGTGACCCAGGCCGCCGTCAGCCATCAGGTGAAAAGCCTGGAGGCGCAGCTCGGCGTGATCCTGTTCAAGCGTCTGCCCCGTGGTTTGATGCTGACCGGCGAAGGCGAAACCCTGCTGCCGGTGTTGACCACGTCTTTCGATCATATCGCGCAGATGCTGGAGCGTCTGGCGGGCGGACAGTACCGGGAGACGCTGACGGTCGGGGCGGTGGGCACCTTCGCCGTGGGCTGGCTGCTGCCCAGGCTGGCGGACTTTCAGGCGAAGCATCCGCTGATCGATCTGCGCCTGTCGACCCACAACAACCGGGTGGACGTGGCCGCCGAAGGGCTGGATTACGCGATCCGCTTCGGCGCGGGGGCGTGGCACGGGATCGAAGCGACCCGTCTGCTGGAGGCGCCGCTGTCGGTGCTGTGCGTGCCGGAGATCGCCCGGCAACTGCACGCGCCGGGGGATTTGCTGCAACAGCGTCTGCTGCGTTCCTACCGCAGCGATGAATGGCCGCAATGGTTCCAGGCGGCGGGTCTGGCGACTCACGCGGCACCGCCCCAAAGCATCGTGTTCGACTCATCGCTGGCGATGATGGACGCGGCCTTGCAGGGGAGCGGGGTGGCGCTGGCGCCGCCGTTGATGTTTGCCCGGCAATTGGCGACGGAGGCGATCTGTCAGCCGTTCGCGATCGAGATCACCACGGGGAGCTACTGGCTGACGCGGTTGCAGTCGAAGCCGCAAACCCCGGCGATGGCGGCGTTCAGGCACTGGTTGCTGCAGATGTCCGCCTGACGCTCATCCCATGTAGGAGCCAGCCTGCTGGCGATGGCGGTCTGCCCGACACCTCGATGCCGGACGTGCCGCCGTCATCGCGAGCAGGCTCGCTCCCACAGAGGGGCTGTGGTCCGGTCAGGGATTCAGCGCACCAGGCACGGCTTCTTGTTATCGAACGCCCAGCCGGGGATCAGGTACTGCATCGCCACGCTGTCGTCCCGCGCGCCCAGCCCCATGCCTTTGTACAGTTCATGGGCCTTGGCCACCTGATCCATGTCCAGTTCCACGCCCAGCCCCGACTTGTGCGGCACCTTCACGCAACCGTCGACGATCTGCAGCGGTGCTTTGGTCAGGCGCTGGCCGTCCTGCCAGATCCAGTGGGTGTCGATGGCGGTGATGTCGCCCGGCGCGGCGGCGGCCACGTGGGTGAACATCGCCAGGGAAATGTCGAAGTGGTTGTTGGAGTGCGAGCCCCAGGTCAGCCCCCATTCGTGGCACATCTGCGCCAGGCGCACCGAGCCCTGCATCGTCCAGAAATGCGGGTCGGCCAGGGGGATGTCCACCGACTGCAACTGGATCGCGTGGCCCATTTCGCGCCAGTCGGTGGCGATCATGTTGGTGGCGGTCTTGAGTCCCGTGGCGCGGCGGAATTCGGCCATCACTTCGCGGCCCGAGTAGCCGTTCTCCGCGCCGCACGGATCTTCCGCGTAGGCCAGCACATGATGCTGGTCACGGCACAGGCGGATGGCTTCCTTGAGCGACCAGGCACCGTTCGGGTCGAGGGTGATGCGCGCCTCGGGGAAGCGTTCGGCCAGGGCGGTCACGGCCTCGATTTCCGCATCGCCGCTCAGCACGCCGCCCTTGAGCTTGAAGTCCTGGAAGCCGTAGCGGGCGTGGGCGGCTTCGGCCAGGCGCACCACGGCGTCGGCGGTCATGGCTTGCTCATGGCGCACGCGGAACCAGTCGTTGTCGGCGTCCGGTTCGCTTCGGTAGGCCAGGTCGGTCTGCCGACGGTCGCCGACGTAGAACAGGTAACCGAGCATCTTCACTTCGTCGCGCTGCTGGCCTTCGCCGAGCAATGCGGCCACCGGCACGTCGAGGTGCTGGCCGAGCAGGTCGAGCAGGGCGGCTTCCAGGGCGGTGACCGCGTGGATGGTGATGCGCAGGTCGAAGGTCTGTAGGCCGCGTCCGCCGGCGTCGCGTTCGGCGAAGGTCCGGCGCACCTGGTTGAGGATCTTCTGGTAGGTGCCGATCGGGCTGCCGACCACCAGGCTGCGGGCGTCTTCGAGGGTCTGGCGGATGCGTTCGCCGCCGGGCACTTCGCCGACGCCGGTGTGGCCGGCGTTGTCCTTGAGGATGACGATATTGCGGGTGAAGAACGGCCCGTGGGCGCCGCTCAGGTTGAGCAGCATGCCGTCGTGGCCGGCCACCGGGATGACCTGCATGTCGGTGATGATCGGGGCTTTGGCGGTGTCGTGTACGGTCATTTCGGGTGTCCTTTCAGGCGTGTTTCGGCGCAGCGTCGGCGGTGACGGCGTCGGGCGAGGATTGGGGGGCGGTGCGGGCGGCGAACACGATGACGGCAGCGATGATCGACGTCGCGGCCAGGCCGTAGAGCCCGCCCTGGATGGAGCCGGTGTGTTCTTCCAGCAGGCCGAAGGTGGTCGGCGCCACGAAGCCGCCCAGGTTGCCCACCGAGTTGATCAGGGCGATCACGGCTGCGGCGATGCGCGCATCGAGGTACGCCTGGGGAATCGGCCAGAACAGCGACGACGCGGACTTGAACCCCAGCGCGGCGAAGCAGATCGCGACGAAGGCGAAGACCGGCCCGCCGGTGGTGGACAGGAACATCCCCGCCGCCGCGATCAGCAGGGCTGCGGCGACCCAGGCCTGCTGGTGTTTCCACTTGGCCGAGAACGAAGCGAACGCGTACATGCCGATGATCGACAGCAACCACGGGATCGAGTTGAACAGGCCGACCTGGAAGTCGCTCATTTCGCCCATCTTCTTGATGATGCTCGGCAGCCAGAAGGTCGCGGCGTAGATGGTCAGCTGGATGAAGAAGTAGATCAGGCAGAACAGGATGATCTGGCGGTCCTTGAGCAGCTTGCCCAGCGACGGCCTGACGGTGGTCGCCGCTTCCCGCGCCCGTTGCTCGTCGTCGATGGCCTTGACCAGCGCGTCCTGCTCGGCGCGGCTCAGCCATTGGGCGTCGTGGGGCTTGGCGTCGAGCCAGAACCAGACGAAGACGCACAGGCCCACCGAGAACATCCCTTCGATGAAGTACATCCATTGCCAGCCGTGCAGGCCCAGGCCGCTGATCTGCAGGAGCAGGCCGGACAGCGGGCCGGATATCAACGAGGCCACCGCCGAACCGCTGAGGAAGATCGCGATGGCCTTGCCCCGTTCGGCGGCCGGCAGCCAGCGGGTGAAGTAGTAGATCACCCCCGGAAAGAACCCGGCCTCGGCGACGCCGAGCAGGAAACGCAGGATGTAGAAGTGGGTTTCGTTCTGGATGAATGCCATGCCGGCGGCCACCAGGCCCCAGGTGAGCATGATGCGGGTCAGCCAGATCCGTGCGCCGACCCTTTGCAGCAGCAGGTTGGAGGGGACTTCGAACAGCGCGTAGCCGATGAAGAACAGGCCGGCGCCGAACCCGTAGGCTGCGGCGCCGATGCCCAGGTCGTGTTCCATGTGGGTGCGGACGAAGCCGATGTTCACCCGGTCGATGTAGTTGACGATGAACATGATCACGAACAGCGGCAGGACGTGGCGTTTGACTTTGGCGATGGCCGAGGACAGCGCCGTTTCGGCGCCCTCGTTCATCCCGGCGATGGTTGGTTTCACTTGGTTTTCTCCCACTCGTTATTTTTATGCGGGGTATGTCTGGGTGTTGCGTTGTTGATAGACATCATACAACTAGATTTTTTTGTCCGACAAGCTGTGAGTACCAACGAAATGATTTGATGCAGGCGTGCCTTTATTCAATTTGTAGGTTTTTTCCTGTGGTTGCTGGGTTTTTTTGTGGCTTTGCGGCCGGTTTTGTCTGGTGGATTGTGGGAGGTGGGGAGTGAGGTTTTGGCTCGGATGAATGAATTATTTGAGTGTTGTCATACAAGTTGGGTCGTGTGGTGAGCTAAAATTCGCTCAATGCCCCTCCATGGCAGTGCTACGATCCGCAAGCCCCGCCACCGGAACCGACCATGCAAGACGAACTCGACGCCCCCGCCCGCAAGCGCGCCCACAACCTGGCCCATGACCTGGTCGAAAAGCTGACCCAGGGCATCCTGCTCGGCCAGATGCTGCCCGGCGACAAGCTGCCGTCCGAGAATTCCATCGTCCGGGAGCATGGCGTCAGCCGCACGGTGGTGCGCGAGGCCATTTCCAAGTTGCAGGCGTCGGGGTTGGTGGAGACGCGTCACGGCATCGGCACGTTCGTGATCGAGCGGGCGCCGGAGCAGGGCTTGCGACTCAATGTCGAAACCGCGCTGGGGGTACGCGGCATCCTCGAACTGCGCATGGGCCTGGAGACCCAGGCTGCGGCGCTGGCGGCGCAGCGCCGCAGCGAGCAGCAACTGGCGCAGATGCGTCAGGCCCTGGACGATTACCGGCGCCTGCTGGCCAACAACGACAGTTGCGTCGAGGCCGACCGGCGCTTCCACCTGCTGATCGCCGAGGCCACCGGCAACGTGTGCTTCACCGAAATCATGCAGCAGCTGGGGAGCGCGATGATCCCGCGCACCCGGGTCAACGCCGCCGAACGCGGCGCGGTGGACCTGAGCAAGCTGGGGGAACTGGCCAGCCAGGAGCATGAGGCGATCCTCAATGCAATCAGGCGCCAGGATCCGGACGCGGCCCGGGCGGCGATGTGGCTGCACCTGACCAACAGCCGGGACCGGTTTTTGGCTCAGGGCTGAACCGGGGAAGAGGTACGGCTGACATCTTCGTTGCCCGACATACCGCCATCGCTGGCAAGTCGAATCGTCGCACCGCAGCTCCCACAGGGCTCAGTGGTGTTCGCAGAAATGGCAGGCCACCGCAGATTCTGTGGGAGCTAGCATGCTAGCGATGAGGCCGGTCCAGTCGACATCTCTGTTGTCTGTTCCGCCGCCATCGCTGGCAAGTCGCATCGTCGCACCGCAGCTCCCACCGGGTTCGGCGGTGTTCGCAGAAATGGCAGGCCACCGCAGATTCTGTGGGAGCTAGCATGCTAGCGATGAGGCCGGGCCAGTCGACATCTCTGTTGTCTGTTCCGCCGCCATCGCTGGCAAGTCGAATCGTCGCACCGCAGCTCCCACAGGGTTCGGCGTTGTTCGCGGAAATGGCGGGCCACCGCAGATTCTGTGGGAGCTAGCTTGCTAGCGATGAGGCCGGTCCAGTCGACATCTCTGTTGTCTGTTCCGCCGCCATCGCTGGCAAGCCAGCTCCCACAGGGCTCAGTGGCGTTCGCAGAAATGGCAGGCCACCGCAGCTCCTGTGGGAGCCAGCCTGCTGGCGATGGCGTCGGTGAGGGCGCCGTCAGGCTCAGGCCGTGCCGATGTCCCGCATCAACAGCCCGAAGCGCAGGTCCACCGCATCCGGAATCGGCAGGTAAACGGTGTGCCCGTCCCCTGGCGCCACGTCGATGGCTTCGTCCTTGAGGTTGTGCAACTGGTGCAGGTCGAAATGGAAGTTGCCCTTGGGCGTCATCAGTTCCAGGTGATCGCCCAGGGCAAAGCGGTTCTTCACCTTGACCTCGGCCAGCCGGCCCCGGCGCTCGCCGGTCAGTTCGCCCACGAACTGCTGGCGCTCGGAGACCGAGCTGCCGTTCTGGTAGTTCTGGTACTCGTCATGCACATGGCGGCGCAGGAAACCCTCGGTGTAGCCGCGTTGGGCCAACGACTCCAGGTCGTTCATCAGGCTGCGGTCGAACTCGCGGCCGGCCACCGCGTCGTCGATGGCCCGGCGATAGACCTGGGTGGTGCGCGCGCAGTAGAAGTGCGACTTGGTGCGCCCCTCGATCTTCAGCGAATGCACGCCCATGCGGGTCAGGCGCTCGACGTGCTGCACCGCGCGCAGGTCCTTGGCGTTCATGATGTAGGTGCCGTGTTCGTCTTCGAACGCCGGCATCAGTTCGCCGGGACGGTTGGCCTCCTGCAGCAGGAACACCTGTTCGGTGGGGGCACCCAGGCCGAGGGTCGGCTGCGGTTCGCAGGTCTGCACGATTTCGCCCAGTTGGTTTTGCGTGGCCTCCTGTGCCGAGTACTTCCAGCGGCAGGCGTTGGTGCAGGTGCCTTGGTTGGCGTCGCGTTTGTTCATGTACCCCGAGAGCAGGCAGCGGCCGGAGTAGGCCATGCACAGGGCGCCGTGGACGAACACCTCCAACTCCATGCCCGGCACCTGTTCGCGGATTTCGCCGATCTCCTCCAGGGAAAGTTCGCGGGACAGGATGATCCGGCTCAGGCCCTGCTGCTGCCAGAACTCCACGCTCGCCCAGTTCACCGTGTTGGCCTGCACCGACAGGTGGATGGGCATCTGCGGGAAGTGCCGGCGCACCAGCATGATCAGGCCCGGGTCGGACATGATCAGCGCGTCCGGCGCCATTTCGATCACCGGCGCCAGATCCTTGAGGAAGGTCTTGAGCTTGGCGTTGTGCGGGGCGATGTTGACCACCACATAGAAGCGCTTGCCCATGGCCTGGGCCTCGCGGATGCCGAGGGCGAGGTTGGCGTGGTCGAATTCGTTGTTGCGCACCCGCAGGCTGTAGCGCGGCTGGCCGGCGTACACCGCGTCGGCGCCGTAGGCGAAGGCGTAGCGCATGTTCTTCAGGGTGCCGGCGGGGGCCAGCAGTTCCGGGGCGGTAAGGGGCAGGGTGGCGGTCATGGCGGCATCGCTGGCAAAAGCGCGGGAGGGTAAGGCAACGGCGGCGAGGATTCATTGATCTGGATCTATGCTCCATGAACAAAAAGGGCACTTGTGCCGCAGCGGGCTGACCAAGTCCGGGTGGGCGCACGGGGCGCCCCGGCCGACGTGGATCGCACATGAACCGAAAGAGCCTGCAATTCAAATCCCTCACGGTGCTGCTGGCGCTGGTGACCGTCGCCTTCATCTGGATCCTGCTGCCGTTCTACGGCGCGGTGTTCTGGGCGGTGATCCTCGGCATCCTGTTCGCACCGATGCAGCGGCGCCTGCAGTTGCGGTTCGCCTGGCCGCGCAACCTGACGGCGTTGTGCACTTTGGGCATCTGCCTGGTCGTCGCGATTTTGCCGGTGATCGTCATCGGGGGGCTACTGGTGCAGGAAGGGGCGATGCTCTACAAGGGCATCGACAGCGGCGAGATCGACATCGGCGCCTACCTTGCACAGTTCAAGCACAGCCTGCCGCCGTACTTCCAGCACTTGCTCGACCGCTTGGGTGTCGGTGAGCTCAACGCCTTGCGCGAGAAGATCGTCAAGGCCGCGCTGCAAGGCAGCCAGGCGCTGGCGACACAGGCGTTCAGTGTCGGTCAGGGCACGTTCGAGTTCGTGGCGGGTTTTTTCATCATGCTGTACTTGCTGTTCTTCTTTTTGCGCGACGGCGCCGAACTGGCGCGCAAGGTACGCGCGGCGGTGCCGCTGGAGGAGCAGCACAAGCGCCGTCTGCAACTGAAGTTCAACCGCGTGGTGCGCGCCACGGTGAAGGGCAATCTGCTGGTGGCGATCACGCAAGGGGCGCTGGGCGGGGCGATCTTCTGGTTCCTGGACATCCCCAGCGCGTTGCTGTGGGCGGTGCTGATGGCGTTCCTTTCGCTGTTGCCGGCGGTAGGGGCGGGCCTCGTCTGGGCACCGGTGGCGCTGTATTTCCTGTTGAGCGGAATGATCTGGCAGGGCGTGGTGCTGGGGTTGTTCGGCGTGTTCGTGATCGGGCTGGTGGACAACCTCATGCGTCCGCTGCTGGTGGGCAAGGACACGCGCATGCCGGACTACATGATTCTGATCTCGACGTTAGGCGGCCTGGCGGTCTTCGGGCTCAACGGCTTTGTGATCGGTCCGCTGATCGCGGCGCTGTTCATGTCGAGCTGGGCGCTGTACCTCGAGACCCGGCCCAAGGTGCAATTGCCTTAGGCGCCGAGCGGGCCGTCGAGCATGGCCCGGGACAGCGCCTGGGCGTCCGGCAGCGAGCGCAGCGGGCCGCTCACCGGTTCGCCGTCGCGCACCACGTACCAGCAAGCGAGCAACCCCAAGGCGCGGAGCGAGGCGGGGACGGCGCTGCCGATGACAGACATGATTTGAACCTGAGCCATTGCCGATACCTCCATCAATCGATGGGGCTACCTTATGCAATCGTCGGCCCGGCGGAAAATCAACGCTTTCGATAGTGGACATCGACGCCGGCGGGGGGCTGTTCAGTCGACCACTTGATCGAGCATGTGCACCACTTCCCGCTCGTTGAGCAAGCCCTTGCGCACCAGGTTTTCGGTCAGCAGCGAAAGGAACTTGGCGCTGCGGTGGCCTTCCAGGTGCTTGAGCTCGGTCAGGGCGCTGTAGACCTTGCTTGAGGTGCATAGACCGACGATGCGGTGCGGGTTCTGTGTGGGCATGGCTGTCGTCCTTGTTGTTTTCAACCTTGTTGTTTGCGGACGGATTCAGAGTGCGGCTCCGTCATGACAAAGGGATGACCGTCGGATGACCGGGCGCTCCGGGTCTTGTCCATCATGCCGACTTTAACGGCCATGACTGTCTCCGGAGCGACCTTGACGCGGTGTATCCAGACGCGGCCGACGGACGGTCATAAAAAAGCCCCGCTCAAAAGCGGGGCTCTTTGCAGGGCGGTTACCAGCGCGGGCCGCCGTAGTAGTGCGGGCGACCGTAGTAGCCGCGGGGCGGGCCGTAGTACACAGGGCCCGGCACGTACACCGGCTGTTGCACATACACCGGTGCCGGCTGGTAGTAGACCGGTGGCGGCGGTTGCTGGACGTACACCGGCGCCGGCTGAGCGTAAACAGGCTGTTGGACGTAGACCGGCCGGTCCTGGTTGATGAGCGCCGAGCCGATGATGGCCGAGCCGACGATCGCACCGAACACCGCCGGGCCCTGCCAGCCACCGCCGTGGGCTTCTGCCTGACCTGTGACAGCGAATGCACCAATCAACAAGGCCACGATGGGGAGTTTACGAATCATGATAATTCCTCGGTTCTTCGACCCGGCGTCCGGGCCTGCAGCAGGCACGGGATGGCGCGGGGATACCTCTATGACAACGAATTTCTGAAAATCGGCACGGCCGCTGGGTAAATTTTGTGTAAGGTCTGTACCGGCTCGGTTACCCGGTTTCGCGGCATCGGCTGCGGTGCCCGGAACAGACCGGCCCATGATCGTTCAGAACCCGATGGCCTGGCTAATCCCGTCCATCCGAAAGTGCATTCCGAGGAGATTCTTCATGCAGATGAACCCCAACAAAGACACCCAACTGTGCATGTCCCTGTCTGGGCGTCCCGGGAACTTCGGCCTGCGTTTTCATAACCACCTGTACGAGCAGTTGGGCCTGAACTTCTATTACAAGGCGTTCAGCAGCCAGGACCTGCCGGGCGCCGTAGGCGGGATCCGCGCGCTGGGCATCCGCGGCTGCGGCGTGTCGATGCCGTTCAAGGAGGCCTGCATCGAACTGGTCGACGAACTGGACGCGTCGGCGGCGGCGATCCAGTCGATCAACACCATTGTCAACACCCAGGGCCACCTCAAGGCCTACAACACCGACTACATCGCCGTCGCGCAACTGTTGCAGACCCATGCGGTGCCCAAGGACTCGACCTTCGCCCTGCGCGGCAGCGGCGGCATGGCCAAGGCCGTGGCCAGCGCCCTGCGCGACGGCGGTTACCGCAACGGCCTGATCGTCGCCCGTAACGAACGCGCCGGGCGGGCGCTGGCCGACTCCCTGGGCTACCGCTGGACGGCGGAGCTGGGCGATGAGCGGCCGCAGATGCTGATCAACGTCACCCCCATCGGCATGACCGGCGGGCCTGAAGCCGATCAACTGGCGTTCGCGCCGCAGGTGATCCAGGCAGCGGACACTGTGTTCGATGTGGTGGCGATCCCGTCGGAAACGCCGCTGATCGTGCGTGGCCGGGCCGAAGGCAAGCGAGTGATCACGGGCCTTGAAGTGATCGCCATTCAGGCGCTGGAACAGTTCGTGCTCTACACCGGCGTGCGGCCGACGACGGAGCAGTTCGAGGCGGCGGTGGCGTTCGCCCGCAGTTGAGATCGGCAGGGATCTTCATCGCCTGACATGCCGCCATCGCTTGCAGGCAAGCTCTCACAGGGTTCGGTGGCGTTCGCAGAAATGGCAGGCCACCGAAGATCCTGTGGGAGCCAGCCTGCTGGCGATGAGGTCGGTACAGCCGACATTTCTGTTGTCTGTACCTCCGTCATCGCTGGCAAGTCGAATCGTCGCACCGCAGCTCCCACAGGGTTCGGCGGTGATCGCGGAAATGTCAGGCCACCGCAGATCCTGTGGGAGCTAGCTTGCTAGCGATGAGGCCGGTACAGCCAACCTCTTCATCGCCTGACCCATCGCCATCGCTGGCAAGTCGAATCGTCGCACCGCAGCTCCCACATGGGCTGGCAGTGTTTATTCGAGGCGGGCCAGGCGTTCTTCCAGTGCGGCGATCCGTGCTTCCAGCTCCTCGATCCGCTCGACCGACACGCCGCCGCCAGAACTGCGCTCGCCGGCGTTCTGCCGCGCCGCGATGATGGCCTCGATGTCCGCCGGGTCGCCCAGGGCATGGGTGTAGCGGTCTTCGCGCTGGCCGGCCTGGCGCGGAATCAGTACCGCCAACCCGCGGGCGATCAGGCGTTCCAGCTGATGCACCACCTGTTCGGCGTCTTCGAAGTCATGCATGCGGCCGCTGCGGGTCAGCAGTTCGTTGACGGTCTGCGGGCCGCGCAGAAACATCAGCCCCGTCAGCACCAGCTGCGCCGGCACCAGTTCCAGCGCCTTGTCGACCTTGTGTTCCCAGCGGTCGGCGCGGCTGCCCATCACCAGTCGGGCCATGCCCTGGCTTTCGAGAGCGCGCAGGCTCTGGCCGATCTGACCTTGGGTCAGGTTCATCACCGGTTCGCGGCTGGTCTTCTGGTTGCAGGCCAGCACCAGCGCGTTGAGGGTCAGCGGATAGGTTTCCGGGCTGGTGGCCTGCTTCTCGATCAGCGAGCCCAGAATGCGGATTTCCGTGGCGTTGAGCTGCGGTTCGTCGAAAGTGGTCTCTGATTCGGTGGTCATCGCGGGCTCCCTGTGCAGTCGAAGGCGCCTAGCCTAATCCTTGCGTGACAAAAGACAAGCCGCACCGGCGCAAGGCATGGCTATAATCGCCCACGTTTGACCACCCGCCACCACGCGAGACTGCCATGACCATTTCCCTGTACGCCGCATCCGTCCCGGTTTTCCAGCAGATGCTCAACGCCCTGAGCGATGTGCTGAAAAAGGCCGAAGCCCACGCCACCGAGAAAAACATCGACCCGAACGCCTTCCTCCAGGCGCGCCTGTACCCGGACATGTTCCCGCTGGTGCGCCAGGTGCAGATCGCCGTGGACTTCGCCAAGGGCGTGTCGGCCCGCCTGGCCGAAGTCGAGCTGCCGAAGTACGACGACAGCGAAACCACCTTCGCCGAGCTGCAAGCCCTGCTGAGCAAAGTCCTGGCCTTCATCGGCGAGATCAAGCCGGAGCAGATCAACGGCAAGGAAGGCATCGAGATCGTGACCCGTCCGGGCACGCCGAAAGAGAAGCGCTTCACCGGCCAGGCCTACCTGCTGACCTACGGCCTGCCGCAGTTCTTCTTCCACGTCACCACCGCCTACGCGCTGCTGCGCCACAACGGCGTGGAAGTGGGCAAGCGCGATTACATGGGCGCGTTCTAAGCCGCCCGGCTTCGCAAAACCATTGAAAAAGCCCGCCAAGGCGTCAACCTTGGCGGGCTTTTTCATGCCGTTCTTCTGTAGGGGCGAGCCTGCTCGCGATGTGGCCGTACTGGCCGGAACGCCATCGCGAGCAGGCTCGCTCCTACAGGTTTGGCGTCAGGCCGGGCGCTGGGCCTTCTGTTCTTCGCCCAGGCACGCGGCGGCGGTGAACAGCACGTCGGTGGAAGAGTTCAGCGCGGTCTCGGCCGAGTCCTGCAGCACGCCGATGATGAAGCCCACGGCCACCACCTGCATGGCGATCTCGCTCGGGATGCCGAACAGGCTGCACGCCAGCGGAATCAGCAGCAGCGAACCACCGGCCACGCCTGAGGCGCCGCAGGCGCAGATCGCCGCGACGACGCTGAGCAGGATCGCGGTCGGGATGTCCACGGCGATGCCCAGGGTGTGCACGGCGGCCAGGGTCAGCACGGTGATGGTGATCGACGCGCCGGCCATGTTGATGGTGGCGCCGAGCGGGATCGACACCGAATAGGTGTCTTCGTGCAGGCCCAGGCGCTTGCTCAGTTCCAGGTTGACCGGAATGTTGGCCGCCGAGCTGCGGGTGAAGAACGCGGTGATGCCGCTTTCGCGCAGGCACTTGAGCGTCAGCGGATACGGGTTGCGGCGCAGCTTCCAGAACACGATCAGCGGGTTCATCACCAGCGCCACGAACAGCATGCAGCCCAGCAGCACGGCCAGCAGGTGCGCATAGCCGATCAGCGCGCCGAAGCCCGAGGTGGCCAGGGTCGAGGCCACCAGGCCGAAAATGCCCAGCGCGGCGAAGCGGATCACCACCCGCACGATCAGGGTCACGCCGTTGGACAGGTCGTCCAGCACCTGGCGGGTGGTGTCGCCGGCATGGCGGATCGCCACGCCCATGCCGATGGCCCAGGCCAGGATGCCGATGAAGTTGGCGTTCATCAGGGCGCTGACCGGGTTGTCGACCACGCTCAGCAGCAGGCTCTGCAGCACTTCGCCGATGCCGCCGGGCGCGGTCACCGCGACGTTGTCGGTGGACAGCACCAGGTGGGACGGGAACAGCGTGCTGGCGATCACCGCCACCACGGCGGCGCCGAACGTCCCCAACAGGTACAGGAACAGGATCGGCCGGATGTGGGTTTCCTGGCCGTGCTTGTGGTTGGCGATCGAGGCCATGACCAGCACGAACACCAGAATCGGCGCCACGGCCTTGAGGGCCGAGACGAACACCTTGCCGATGAACGCAGTGCCTTTGGCCGCTTCCGGCGCGAACAGCGCCAGGGCGATGCCGGCCACCAGACCGATCAGGATCTGCGTGACCAGGCTGAGGTTTTTCAGGCGCTGCAATAGAGAAGGGGATGAAGCGGTCATAACGGCATCTCTGAATTTTTATGGGGAGCAGGTCGCGTGCGCGGACGACAAGGCGGGGGCAGGCCCGGCGCACGAACCGAAAGTGTCGGCGAGCCAACGACGCCGACAAACGGGTCGCTGAACAGGGTGTACGTTTTGCAGGGCGCGGACTTTACCACAGCACAGGCGCGTTCCTTCAGGCCTGTGACGATCCGCCGCCCGAACGGCCGGCAAGATCGGCAGCTTTGTGCAAGCCTGGGCGCAAACACTTCTGTTAAGATCCGCCATCCTCATTTTCAGATTTGCCGGCGGGCCTTCGGGTCGAACGCCGGTGCCGTCGTTTCGCTGGAGTTTCCCATGCTGTTTCCGATCCTTCTGTTGTCCGCCGCCGGCTTCACGGTGCTGACCACGGAATTCATCATCGTCGGCCTGTTGCCGGCGATCGCCCGAGACCTTGACGTCACCATCCCGCAGGCCGGGTTGCTGGTGACCCTGTTCGCCTTCACCGTGGCGATGTTCGGGCCGTTCCTGACGGCGTTCTTCGCACGGTTCGAGCGGCGCCGGCTGTTCATCACCATCCTGATCATGTTCGGCCTGGCCAACACCCTCGCGGCCCTGGCGCCGAACATCTGGGTGATGGCCGTCGCCCGGCTGATCCCGGCGCTCGGGCTGCCGGTGTTCTGGGCCCTGGCCAGCGAAACGGCGGTGGACATCGTCGGCCCCGACCACGCCGGCCGCGCCATCGCCAAGATCGGCTTCGGCATCGTCTGCGCCACCGTGTTCGGCATTCCGGTCGGCACGCTGATTTCCGACGCGTTCGGCTGGCGCAGCGCGTTCGCCATCCTGGCGGTGATCGCGTTCGCCAAGGCGTTGCTGCTGTTCGTCTACCTGCCCAAGACCCACCTGCACCAGCATCAGGTCAGTTTCGCCTCGCAGTTCAAGATTCTGCGCAGCCCGCTGATGCTGGGCCATGTGCTGCTGTCGATCGTGGTGTTCAGCGGCATGTTCACCGCCTATACCTACCTGGCGGACATCCTGGAACGGCTGGCCGGGTTCAACGGCACCGTGGTCGGCTGGTGCCTGATGGGCTTCGGCGCGGTGGGGCTGATCGGCAACTCGCTGGGTGGCCGCGCGGTGGACCGTCATCCGCTGGTGGCGTCGATCATGTTCTGCACCTTCATGATCGCCGGCATGGTGGCACTGGTGCCGAACATCCATTCGCCGGTCGGGCTGGCGGCGGCGATGGGCATCTGGGGCGTGACCCAGGCGGCGCTGTTCCTGGTCAGTCACGTGCGCCTGATGAAGGCGGCGCCCGAGGCGCCGGCGTTCGCCGCGTCGCTGAACATCGCCGGGGCCAACCTGGGCATCGGCCTGGGCGCGATGGTCGGCGGCCGGGTGATCGACAGCGCCGGCCTGGGCTTCGTGGGCTTCGCCGCCGCCGGCTTCATCCTGCTGTCGATCGTCCTGGCCATGGTACTGATGGCGCTCAAGCCGCGGGTGGCCTGCGCCGAGGCCTAAAGGGCGGTGAACAGCTCGCGTCGGGCACCTTCGGTGATCGCAACGATGCCGGGGTGCTTGACCTTGCGCTCCACGGAAATCGCGTAGAACGATTCGCTCACCGCGTCGGTCTGGCCGATCGCTTCGACGCCGCACTGACGCTTCACCTCATCGGCGATCACGCTGGGGCCGATGAAGATCCCGCTGCCGGACTGGCCGAACGCCTGCATCAGCGCGCTGTCATCGAACTCGCCGACGATCCTCGGCTGGATCTGCTGTTCGGCGAACCAGCGCTGCAGGCGGCTGCGCACCACGGTTTCCGCGCCGGGAATCAACAGCGGCGCACCGTGCAGGCTGCGCGGGAAGTCGTTTCCGTATTGCGCCGCCAGTTCGGCGGTGGCGAAAAAGCTGATCCCGCATTCCCCCAGTTTCTGGCTGTAGCCCTTTATGTCCAGGTGCGACGGCATCGGACTGTCGGAAATCACCATGTCCAGCCGCTGGATCGCCAGATCCGCCAGCAACCGTTCCAGTTTGTCTTCGCGGCAGGTGATGCGCAGCGGCTCGCTCAGTTCCATGGTCGGCGCGATCAGGCGGTAGACGATGGATTTGGGCACCACATCGGCCACGCCGACGCGGAACAGGATCTGCTGCTCGTTGGGCTGGGTGCGCAGCATCCGTTCCAGCTCGCCGCCCAACTGAAACATCTGTTCGGCATAAGGCAGGGTCTGGCGCCCGGCTTCGGTGAGCTCCAGCTGGCGGCCGACCCGGCGGAACAGTTCGATGCCGTAGGTTTCTTCGAGCAGGGAAATCTGCCCGCTGATGGTCTGCGGGGTCAGGTTCAACTGCTCGCAGGCGCGCACGATGCTGCCGGTCTTGGCCACCACCCAGAAGTAATGCAGTTGTCGGTAATTGAGCATGGCGTTCTTCTGTGAAATGTTTTGTTCGTAAAAACCGAAGTATAGCCGGTAAAAATACGAATTTTTCTGAAGTGTCACCTTCCCTAGAATGCCCAGCCATCGACGGCGGGCCTGTCAGGCCAGATGTCTGATCCATTCGAGGGAAACAAGATGAAACTCAAAACCACGGCGGTGCTGATCGCGTCTTTACTGGTGTTGGCCGGATGCGACCAAGCGGAAAAGAGCGCCCAGCAACTGATGGGGCAAGCGGCGGAAGCCGCCAAGCAGGCCATCGACGACACCCACAAGGCGGCGGAGCAGGCGCTCAGTGATGCCACCGGCAATCTGACCGGCAAGAACGAATCGAAGGATGACGACGGAAAATCCGAATCGTCCTCCCAGGAAATCTAAAACGTCTTACAAGAACCAGGACTGAACCATGGAATATCTGTTGGAACTCGCCGCCAGCCCCACCGCCTGGATTGCGCTCGCCACCCTGGTGGTGATGGAGATCGTGCTCGGCATCGATAACCTGATCTTTATCTCGATCCTGACCAACAAGCTGCCCGAGCAGCACCGTCAGAAGGCGCGGCGCATCGGTATCGGCATGGCGCTGATCCTGCGTCTGGGCCTGCTGAGCACCATCGCGTTCATCGTCCAGCTGACCGAGCCTGTGATCGAGATCTTCGGCCATGCGTTCTCCTGGAAGGACATCATCCTGATCGCCGGCGGCCTGTTCCTGCTGTGGAAAGCCACCACGGAGATCCATCACAGCATGGATCCGGCGCCGGAGGATCCGAAGTCCGCCAGCTCCACCGTGACCCTGGGTTTCGCCGCCGCCATCGGGCAGATCCTGATGTTGGACCTGGTGTTCTCCATCGACAGCATCATCACTGCCGTCGGCATGACCGAACACCTGCCGATCATGATCATCGCGGTGCTGGTGTCGGTATTGGTGATGCTGCTGGCGGCCGATCCGCTGGCCAAGTTCATCAACGACAACCCGACGGTGGTGATGCTGGCCCTGGGCTTCCTGATCATGATCGGCATGACGCTGATCGCCGAAGGCTTCGGCGCCCATGTGCCCAAAGGCTATGTGTATGCGGCGATGGCGTTCTCCGCGGCCATCGAGGTGCTGAACATGATGTCGCGCCGGGCCAAGCAGAAGCGCCTGCCGGCCGAAGGCTAAGCGCCGCTGAACGAAAAGGCCGCCCGGGCTCTTGCGAGTCCGGGCGGCCTTTTTCCGTTTGGGCTGTCGGGCGCCAGTCAGTGCGCGGTGGCGTGGCGGGTGCGGTGCCTGGCGTCTTCTGCGCAGGTTCGGGACGGGGCGGATGAGGGTGGTGGCGCCGGGCGATGCGCAGCACGCCCCACAACATGGCGGCGGCCACGGCCAGCCAGCCGGCTATCAGCATCATGATCGTCATCGTCAGGCTCATCGTTGCCTCCTCTTTTGCCCTGCGTCGGGCGCACGCTTTCTCTGTCTTCAGGCTTCAGTCTAGACGCTGGTGTGTTTCAGGCCATTGACCGAAGGTCGAGGGTGACCGACCGATTCGCTCTATGCCCGGCAAGCGTCTGCCGTTTCGGGCTATACCCCGGCGCTGCGCCGTCCTATGATCGTCGGCCAAGCCGGAACACGACGACCGGCGTCTTTGATAGAGAGTGACGATGGTGCAGGTATTTTCTCGGATCCGCGCGGCGCTGCTGGCGGCAGGTTGCGCAGCCGCCCTGGCGGGGTGCGCGGGCAGTGTGGCGCCGGAGGTTCAGCGTTTGCCGGAGCGGGTCGAGCTCAGCGGCACGTTCTACCGTGGCGAGGCCAATCAGAGCGGGCCACAGGTGCTGGCCAGCCTGTTGTCGCAGCAGGGTATCGTGATCACGCCGGGCCTTTTGGAGAAGCCGCTGCGCCTGCCCCAAGCGCAAGACCAGTTGCAGCAGAACCTGCAGAACCTCGCCCGGGAATACGGCATGGTGGTCTATCCGCTGGACAGCCGGCTGCCGGCGCTGCTGACCCAGGTCGCCGCAGGCTATCCGGTGATGGTGCGCTTCAGCGAAGGCTCGGCCTTCTGGGCCGAGCCGCGCTACGCGATCCTCTCCGGCTACGACCGGAAAAAGCAGACCGTGCTGTTGCGCGCCGGGATGAACCGGCGCGAGCTGATGGGCTTCGACGCCTTCGAGTCGGCCCTGAACAAGGCCGGCGGCTGGGCGGTGCTGATCCAGAAGCCTTCGCAGGTGCCGGCCTCGGTCGACCGCCAGCGCTGGCTGAAGGCCGCCGACGAGCTGGCCCAGGCCGGGCAGGAGCAGGAAGCGGCCCAGGCGCGCAAGGCGCTGGGGGCGCAGTAAGGCGCCGTTCGTCATCTCTCGGGCACGGCGTGATGCATCGGGTTTCTTATGGTCAGAGGCCCGGTCGTTCCGGGCCGTATCCCGGATGCGAGGTGCCCATGAGTACCGATTCGAGCTTCGATGACCATAAACCCGACAGCGTGCCGACCACGGCGGAACCCGAGATGGATCCGGTGCTGGATCCTGAAAGCCCGCTGCGCGACCCGTTGGCCCGTCCGGCGGTGGTGACGCCGCGTACGCGGGATCCCAGCGCCGGCGACGGCATCCCCGACGATGACCAGATGCCGCTGCCCAACGATTGAAACCGCAGACGAAAAAAAGCCCCGAACGTTCGGGGCTTTGTCGTTTCGCGGATTACTTGGATGCTTCGACCACGTTGCCGGGGCGGTTCTTCAGGTTCTTCGCCGCCTTGTACTGCAGCGCCGCCGCCGGTGCGTTGGTGCTCTTGCCGGTTTCCACCCAACTGCGGATGCGGCTGGCGTCGGCGAAGTGGGTGTACTTGCCGAACGCATCGAGGATCACCAGGGTCACCGGGCGGTTGCCCATGCGGGTCACCAGCACCAGGCAATGCCCGGCGGGGTTGGTGAAGCCGGTCTTGGTGATCTTGATGTCCCAGTCCGCTTTGTTCACCAGATGATCGGTGTTGCGAAAGCCCAGGGTGTAGTTGGGCTTGCGGAACGACACGGTCTTTTCCTTGGTGGTGGTCAGTTCGCTGAGGATCGGATGCTTGTGCGCGGCCACCAGCAGTTTGCTCAGGTCGCGGGCGGTGGACACGTTGCGCTCCGACAGGCCGGTCGGTTCGACGAAATGGGTGCTGGTCATGCCCAGGGCCTTGGCCTTGGCGTTCATGGCGGCGATGAACGCTGCGTAGCCGCCCGGGTAGTGGTGGGCGAGGCTGGCGGCCGCCCGGTTCTCCGAGGACATGAGCGCGATCAGCAGCATCTCGCGGCGCGGCAGTTCGCTTCGCAGTTTGACCCGGGAGAACACGCCCTTCATTTCCGGGGTATTGCTGATGTCGACGTCGATCCATTCGTCCATGTTCTGTCGCGCTTCCACAACCACCAGGCCGGTCATCAGCTTGCTCACGGAGGCGATCGGCACGACCACGTCCGGGTTGCTGGAATAGATGACTTTATTGGTCTGCATGTCCATCAGCAGGGCGCTGCCGGAGGCGATCTTAAGTTGCGAGGCGTCTCGGGGGGCAGCGGTGGTTTCGGCGGCATCGGCCGTTGGCGTGAGGAGTGTGCCTGAAAATGCAAAAACCAGGCTCAGGATGGAGAGGCGAATATTCACGCGGGCGAACTCATAAGGGTTGGAAATGCCGCTTTTGTAACGGCTTGTGTCGTAAAAACGACGCATTGTAGGAGTATGGTCGAAGAACTGTCGATGGTTGTGCGAGAGCCATGAAAAAGTCGTGAAAAGCCCTGTGAAAATAGGGGTTTCCGGCGAACGGTAAAGGTTTTTTCGAGGGCATGAAAAACCCCGCGCAAGGCGGGGTTCTCAGGGGGCGGAAAACGCGCCTCAGCCGTGCAGGGTTTCTGCCGCGTAGAGCGTGTTTTCCAGCAGGCAGGCGCGGGTCATCGGGCCTACGCCGCCCGGCACCGGCGTGATCCAGCCGGCGCGGGGCAGGGCGGTCTCGTACACCACGTCGCCCACCAGCTTGCCGTCTTCCTGGCGGTTGATGCCGACGTCGATCACGATCGCGCCTTCCTTGATCCACTCGCCTTTGACCAGGCCCGGCTTGCCAGCGGCGACCACCACCAGGTCGGCGCGGCCGACGTGGCCGGCCAGGTCCTTGGTGAAGCGGTGGGTGACGGTCACGGTGCAGCCGGCCAGCAGCAGCTCCATCGCCATCGGGCGACCGACGATGTTGGAAGCGCCGACGACCACGGCGTGCATGCCGTACAGGTCGACGCCGGTGCTTTCCAGCAGGGTCATGATGCCTTTGGGGGTGCACGGGCGCAGCAGCGGGATGCGCTGGGCCAGACGGCCGACGTTATAAGGGTGGAAACCGTCGACGTCCTTGTCCGGACGGATGCGCTCCAGCAGCTTGGAGGCGTCCAGGTGTTCCGGCAGCGGGAGCTGGAGCAGGACGCCGTCGATCGCCGGGTCGTCGTTCAGGCGGTCGATCAGGTCGGCCAGCGCCTGCTGGGTGGTGTCGGAAGGCAGGTCGTAGGCCTGGGAAAGGAAGCCGACCTCTTCACAGTCTTTACGCTTGTGCGAGACATAAACCTGAGAGGCAGGATCGCTGCCGACCAGGATCACCGCCAGGCCCGGCGTGCGCAGGCCTTGCTCGCGACGCTCTGCGACCCGTTGGGCGATCTGCTGGCGCAGGCTGGCGGCGATGGATTTGCCGTCGATTAGTTGTGCAGTCATTGCGCGTGATTAACCATCGAGAGGGGAAAAAATGAGAACGCATTCTCGCATGTCAGGCGGTGAGGGCAAAGGCGCTTGGTCTGCAAATTCCCCTAACCCCTTTAATTAAATGAATTTTTTTTAAAAAGGATTTGACGGTCTCCGGGTGTCTCTATACTATTCGTCGCACTTGTCGGGCACAGCCTAGCACTGGTTAAGAAAGTCGAGCGGAATCAAGGTTCTGCAAGGCCGGAAAGCACTTAGTTTGTAGTCCTCCAAGGGTACAGATTAACAAGGCGCCCGTAGCTCAGCTGGATAGAGCATCCGCCTTCTAAGCGGATGGTCGCAGGTTCGAGTCCTGCCGGGTGCGCCATTAGGCAGCATTGGCACAAGTAGCGCGATATGGTGGGCGTAGCTCAGTTGGTAGAGCACGGGATTGTGACTCCCGTTGTCGTGGGTTCGATCCCCATCGTCCACCCCATATTCAAAAGGCGCCAGATTTAACGGTCTGGCGCCTTTGCTTTAACCGCTTCAAGTCGCGGATGTGGTGGAATTGGTAGACACACTGGATTTAGGTTCCAGCGCCGCGAGGCGTAAGAGTTCGAGTCTCTTCATCCGCACCAATCAAGGCTTCATTCATGCCGCTGGCTTGGTTGAGGTATCGCAAAGGGGCTGAAAGGCTTTTTTGACACGCAATATGGTGGGCGTAGCTCAGTTGGTAGAGCACGGGATTGTGACTCCCGTTGTCGTGGGTTCGATCCCCATCGTCCACCCCATATTTCGAAAGGCGCCAGATTTAACAGTCTGGCGCCTTTTTTGTTTCGGCGGTCCGTGTTTCGGGCCGGCTGTCAGGGAGATGCTGGCGCGCCTCTTCTATATATAGAATGGTCGGCACGAACCCCTGGCGGGATTGTTGTATTCGCCTGCGGAGCGCGGCGCATCCGTGCGTCCGCACCGGAAAACCGCCTGCTGCGTTTCCACCTGATTTCAGTAGGGTGACTTCTTGGGTTTGACCCACTAGAATGCATGCCCTTGATTCTGGGGTCGGAAACGGCCGGCCAACGTCTGTGCAACGAGGAATATCCATGCAAGTTTCTGTTGAAAATACTACTGCTCTTGAGCGCCGCATGAGCGTCACCGTGCCGGCCGAGCGCATCGAGAGCCAGGTCAACAAGCGTCTGCAGCAGACTGCCCAAAAGGCCAAGATTGCGGGCTTCCGTCCAGGCAAAGTGCCGATGAGCGAAATCAAGCGCCGTTTCGGTGCCGACGCTCGTCAGGAAGCGGTGGGCGACGTGATCCAGTCCTCCTTCTATGAGGCGGTGGTCGAGCAGAAGCTGAACCCTGCCGGTTCGCCTTCGATCGAGCCGAAATCCCTGGAAGCCGGCAAGGACCTGGAATACGTAGCCGTATTCGAAGTGTTCCCTGAGTTCACCGTCGCCGGTTTCGACGGCATCACCGTCGAGCGCCTGAGCGCCGACGTGGCTGACGCCGACCTGGACAAGATGCTGGACATCCTGCGCAAGCAGAACACCCGTTTCGAAGTGGCCGAGCGCGCTGCCCAGAACGAAGACCAGCTGAACATCGATTTCGTCGGCAAGGTCGACGGCGAAGCGTTCGCCGGCGGTTCCGCCAAGGGCACCCAGCTGGTGCTGGGCTCCGGCCGCATGATCCCGGGCTTCGAAGAAGGCCTGGTCGGCGCCAAGGCCGGTGAAGAGCGCGTTCTGAACCTGACCTTCCCTGAGGATTATCAGAACTTGGACCTGGCCGGCAAGACCGCCGAGTTCACCGTGACCGTCAACACCGTATCCGAGCCTCAGCTGCCTGAGCTGAACGAAGCGTTCTTCGCCCAGTTCGGCATCAAGGAATCGGGCCTGGAAGGTTTCCGCACCGAAGTTCGCAAGAACATGGAGCGTGAACTGCGTCAGGCGATCAAGTCCAAGGTGAAGAACCAGGTCATGGACGGTCTGCTGGCCACCAACCCGATCGAAGTGCCGAAGGCGCTGCTGTCCAACGAAGTCGACCGTCTGCGCGTGCAGGCCGTCCAGCAGTTCGGCGGCAACATCAAGCCTGACCAACTGCCGGCCGAGCTGTTCGAAGAGCAAGCCAAGCGCCGTGTGGTGCTGGGCCTGATCGTGGCTGAAGTGGTCAAGCAGAACGACCTCAAGCCTGACGAAGCGCGCGTTCGCGAAATGATCCAGGAAATGGCCTCGGCTTACCAAGAGCCTGAGCAAGTGGTGTCCTGGTACTACAAGAACGAGCAGCAACTGAACGAAGTCCGTTCGGTTGTGCTGGAAGAACAAGTTGTGGATACTGTTCTGCAGAAAGCTAGCGTGACCGACAAATCGGTCTCTTACGAAGAAGCGGTCAAGCCGGTAGAAGCTCCAAAAGCCGACTGATTGTTCCTGCGTTAAGAAGTACACACATAAGCCAGCCTTCGCGCTGGCTTATGTGCATTCAAGACATAACTATTTGGGAGTGACTGCAGAGCATGTTCCGAAATTCTTATATTCAGCAGAACTCTGATGTCCAGGCCGCCGGCGGCCTGGTCCCGATGGTTGTCGAGCAATCCGCTCGCGGCGAGCGCGCCTATGACATCTACTCGCGTCTTCTCAAGGAGCGGGTGATCTTCCTGGTCGGTCCTGTCGAAGACTACATGGCCAACCTGATCTGCGCGCAACTGCTGTTCCTTGAGGCGGAAAACCCGGACAAGGACATCCATCTCTATATCAACTCGCCGGGTGGTTCGGTGACCGCGGGCATGTCGATCTACGACACCATGCAGTTCATCAAGCCGAACGTGTCGACGACCTGCATCGGTCAGGCGTGCAGCATGGGCGCTTTCCTGCTGACCGCCGGTGCGCCGGGCAAGCGCTACTGCCTGCCGAACTCGCGCGTGATGATTCACCAGCCGCTGGGCGGTTTCCAGGGTCAGGCCTCGGACATCGAGATCCACGCCAAGGAAATCCTGTTCATCCGCGAGCGCCTCAACACGCTGATGGCCAAGCACAGCGGGCGCACGCTCGAGGAAATCGAGCGCGACACCAACCGCGACAACTTCATGAGCGCCCACGCTGCGCGCGAGTACGGCTTGATCGATGAAGTGATCGAGCAGCGTCCCGCTTAAAACAAGCAGCCCGAAAACAAGGCAGGTCGGCAGGTCCGATCACCTGCGGGCTTGAAAAAGCCCGCAATAGCCTTCATCTTGTGTTGCAAGCCTATCGGATTTGGATCGATCGAATGACTGACACCCGCAACGGCGAGGACAACGGCAAGCTGCTTTATTGCTCCTTCTGTGGCAAAAGCCAGCATGAAGTACGCAAATTGATTGCCGGCCCCTCGGTCTTTATCTGCGACGAGTGCGTCGACCTGTGCAATGACATCATCCGCGAGGAGGTGCAGGAGGCACAGGCCGAAAGCAGCGCGCATAAACTGCCTTCGCCCAAAGAAATCAGCGGCATCCTTGATCAGTACGTGATCGGTCAGGAGCGTGCCAAGAAGGTTCTGGCGGTAGCGGTGTATAACCACTACAAGCGTCTGAACCAGCGTGACAAGAAAAGTGACGATGTCGAGCTCGGCAAGAGCAACATCCTGCTGATCGGCCCGACCGGCTCGGGCAAGACCCTGCTGGCCGAAACCCTGGCCCGCCTGCTGAACGTTCCGTTCACCATCGCTGACGCGACCACCCTCACCGAGGCGGGGTACGTGGGCGAGGACGTCGAGAACATCATTCAGAAGCTGCTGCAGAAGTGCGACTACGATGTGGAAAAGGCCCAGATGGGCATTGTCTACATCGACGAAATCGACAAGATCTCGCGCAAGTCCGACAACCCGTCGATCACCCGCGACGTGTCGGGCGAGGGCGTGCAGCAGGCCTTGCTCAAGCTGATCGAAGGCACCGTCGCCTCCGTTCCGCCGCAGGGTGGCCGCAAGCATCCGCAGCAGGAGTTCCTGCAGGTCGACACCCGCAACATCCTGTTCATCTGCGGCGGTGCGTTCTCCGGCCTGGAAAAGGTCATCCAGAACCGCTCCACCAAGGGCGGCATCGGCTTCAACGCCGAAGTGCGCAGCAAGGAAGAGGGCAAGAAGGTCGGTGAATCCCTGCGTGAGGTCGAGCCTGACGATCTGGTCAAGTTCGGTCTGATCCCGGAATTCGTCGGTCGTCTGCCGGTGCTGGCGACCCTGGACGAGCTGGACGAGGCTGCTCTGATGCAGATCCTCACCGAGCCGAAGAACGCGTTGACCAAACAGTACGCCAAGCTGTTCGAGATGGAAGGCGTGGATCTGGAGTTCCGCTCCGATGCGCTGAAGTCCGTCGCCAAGCGTGCGCTGGAGCGCAAGACCGGTGCCCGCGGCCTGCGTTCGATCCTCGAAGGCGTGCTGCTCGACACGATGTACGAAATCCCGTCGCAGTCCGACGTGAGTAAAGTCGTGATCGACGAAAGCGTCATTGAAGGCAAGTCCAAGCCACTGTACATCTACGAGAACAGTGAGCCGACCGCCAAGGCAGCGCCGGACGCGTAAGCGTCCACCGTGCCGGATCAGGAAGGGGCCTTCGGGCCCCTTTGCTTTTTCGGGTGCAGGCGATCCGGCGCAAGCGGGCCGGGCTGTTCCCCACGGCACTCAATCCCTGCGTGCGCATGCGTAAGTCGTGATTTTTCAAGCCGATCCTTTATCCGCTTGTATTTTTCGGATGCAGCCCCCATCTTGGTTTCAAGCTTACTTCCATCCTTTTACGGCCATCTGGCCGACGCAGAGGCGAAATCATGAAGACAACCATCGAATTGCCTCTCCTGCCATTGCGTGATGTCGTGGTCTATCCGCACATGGTTATCCCACTGTTCGTGGGGCGCGAGAAGTCCATCGAAGCCCTCGAGGCAGCGATGGCGGGCGACAAGCAGATCCTGCTGCTGGCCCAGAGAAACCCGGCCGACGACGATCCCGGCGAAGAGGCTCTCTACCGCGTAGGCACCATCGCCACCGTTCTGCAATTGCTCAAGCTGCCTGACGGCACGGTCAAGGTGCTGGTCGAAGGCGAGCAGCGCGGCACCGTCGAGCGTTTCAGCGAAGTCGACGGTCACTGCCGCGCCGAAGTGTCGCTCATCGAAGAGACCGACGCCGCCGAGCGTGAATCCGAAGTGTTCGTGCGCAGCCTGCTGTCGCAGTTCGAACAATATGTGCAGTTGGGCAAGAAAGTCCCAGCCGAAGTCCTGTCGTCGCTCAACAGCATCGACGAGCCGGGCCGCCTGGTGGACACCATGGCCGCGCACATGGCGCTCAAGATCGAGCAGAAGCAGGAGATCCTGGAGATCGTCGACCTGTCGGCCCGGGTCGAGCACGTCCTGGCGCTGCTGGACGCCGAAATCGACCTGCTGCAGGTCGAGAAGCGCATCCGCGGCCGGGTCAAGAAACAGATGGAGCGCAGTCAGCGCGAGTACTACTTGAATGAGCAAATGAAGGCCATTCAGAAAGAGCTCGGCGACAGCGACGAAGGCCACAACGAAGTCGAGGACCTGAAGAAGCGCATCGACGCCGCTGGCTTGCCGAAAGACGCCCTGGCCAAGGCGACCGCCGAGCTGAACAAGCTCAAGCAGATGTCGCCGATGTCCGCCGAAGCCACGGTGGTGCGCTCGTACATCGACTGGCTGGTGCAGGTGCCGTGGAAGGCCCAGAGCAAGGTACGCCTGGATCTGGCCCGCGCCGAAGACATTCTTGATGCCGACCACTACGGCCTCGAAGAGGTCAAGGAACGCATCCTCGAATACCTCGCCGTGCAGAAGCGCGTGAAGAAGATCCGTGGCCCGGTGCTGTGCCTGGTCGGTCCTCCGGGCGTGGGCAAGACCTCGCTGGCGGAGTCGATCGCCCATGCCACCAACCGCAAGTTCGTGCGCATGGCCTTGGGCGGTGTGCGTGACGAAGCGGAAATCCGTGGTCACCGTCGAACCTACATCGGTTCGATGCCAGGAAGATTGATTCAAAAGATGACAAAGGTGGGTGTCCGCAACCCGCTGTTCCTGCTCGATGAAATCGACAAGATGGGCAGCGACATGCGGGGCGACCCGGCGTCGGCGTTGCTGGAAGTGCTCGATCCGGAGCAGAACCACAACTTCAACGACCACTATCTGGAAGTCGACTACGACCTCTCCGACGTAATGTTCCTGTGCACCTCCAACTCGATGAACATCCCGCCGGCGCTGCTGGACCGGATGGAAGTGATCCGTCTGCCGGGCTACACCGAGGACGAGAAGATCAACATCGCGGTCAAATACCTGTCGCCGAAGCAGATCCAGGCCAACGGCCTGAAGAAGGGCGAGCTGGAGTTCGACGAGGAAGCGATCCGCGACATCATCCGTTACTACACCCGTGAAGCCGGTGTGCGCGGTCTGGAACGCCAGATCGCCAAGGTCTGCCGCAAGGCGGTCAAGGAGCACGCGCTGGAAAAACGTTTCTCGGTGAAAGTGACAGCTGACCTGCTGGAGCATTTCCTGGGCGTGCGCAAGTTCCGCTACGGCCTGGCCGAACAGCAGGATCAGATCGGACAGGTGACTGGCCTGGCCTGGACTCAGGTCGGCGGCGAATTGCTTACCATCGAAGCCGCTGTCGTGCCGGGCAAAGGGCAGCTGATCAAGACCGGTTCGCTGGGCGACGTCATGGTCGAATCGATCACCGCTGCCCAGACCGTGGTGCGCAGCCGCGCCAAGAGCCTGGGCATTCCGCTGGACTTCCACGAGAAGCGCGACACCCACATCCACATGCCGGAAGGGGCGACCCCGAAAGACGGCCCGAGCGCCGGTGTAGGCATGTGCACCGCCCTGGTGTCGGCTTTGACGGGCATTCCTGTGCGTGCCGATGTCGCCATGACCGGCGAGATCACCCTGCGCGGCCAGGTGCTGGCCATCGGCGGGCTGAAGGAGAAGCTGCTGGCGGCCCACCGCGGCGGAATCAAGATCGTCATTATCCCGGAAGAGAACGTGCGCGATCTGAAGGAAATTCCGGACAATATCAAGCAGGATCTGCAGATCAAACCGGTTAAATGGATTGACGAAGTCCTGCAAATTGCGCTGCAATACGCGCCGGAGCCCTTGCCGGATGTGGCTCCGGAGATAGTTGCCAAGGACGAAAAACGTGAGTCTGACTCTAAGGAAAGAATTAGCACGCATTAGTACGCATTTGCCTGGGGGGCTTCCTTGACAGCTTTTTAGAGCCCTTGTTATAAAGCGGCTCTTAAGTGTCTGTAGGCCATTCAGCACTCGTTTTTGCTTTCACCAAAAAACTTAGAATCATACTCAAATAGATATAAGGGGACTTAGAGTGAACAAGTCGGAACTGATTGATGCTATCGCTGCATCCGCTGATATCCCGAAAGCTGCTGCTGGCCGTGCGCTGGACGCTGTAATCGAATCCGTCACTGGCGCTCTGAAGGCTGGCGACTCCGTTGTTCTGGTTGGTTTCGGCACTTTCTCCGTGACCGATCGTCCAGCTCGCGTTGGTCGCAACCCACAGACCGGCAAGACGCTGCAAATCGCTGCTGCTAAAAAGCCAGGTTTCAAAGCCGGTAAAGCCCTGAAAGAAGCTGTCAACTGAGTTCGATTCAGGTTTTTACCCATCCGGGTCGGGGTCATGCCTGACTTGGCAGCGGGGCGGTAGGGCAGGCGAGCCGAAGCGTTGCCTGCCACGCCGGGATCGAGGGTTCGAGCCCTGTCCGCTCCGCCAGTTTCGAGAAGGCGCATCCTCGGGTGCGCCTTTCTTCTATCCGGATTCTACCCACGCTCCACGGTTGCCCACTCTGAAGTACAACCGTTTCTGGGGGACGCATGCTGCAGAACATCAGGGACAATTCACAAGGCTGGATTGCCAAGACCATCATCGGAGTCATCGTCGTACTGATGGCTCTGACCGGTTTCGACGCCATTTTCAAGGCTGCCACTCACAAGAATGAGGCAGCCAAGGTCAATGGCGAAGAAATCAGCCAGAACGAGCTGAGCCAAGCCGTCGACATGCAGCGCCGTCAGCTGATGCAACAGCTGGGCAAGGATTTCGACGCTTCTCTGCTCGACGAAAAACTGTTGCGCGATTCGGCCCTCAAGGGCCTGATCGACCGTAAGCTGCTGCTGCAAGGCGCTGAACAGTCGAAGTTCGCGTTTTCGGAAGCTGCGCTGGATCAGGTGATCCTGCAGACGCCTGAGTTCCAGGTGGACGGCAAGTTCAGCTCCGAGCGCTTCGACCAGGTGATCCGCCAGTTGGGTTACAGTCGCATGCAGTTCCGCCAGATGCTGGCCCAGGAAATGCTGATCGGCCAACTGCGCGCCGGCGTCGCCGGCAGCGGCTTCGTCACCGACGCCCAGGTGCTGGCGTTCGCCCGCCTGGAGAAGCAGACCCGCGACTTCGCGGCGCTGAGCGTCAAGGCCGACCCGGCTGCCGTCAAGCTGACCGATGACGAGGTCAAGGCTTACTACGACGAGCACGCCAAGGAATTCATGACCCCGGATCAAGTGGTCATCGATTACCTGGAACTGAAAAAGGCCTCGTTCTTCGACCAGGTGTCCGTCAAGGACGAAGACCTGCAGGCGGCCTATCAGAAAGAGATCGCCAACCTGTCGGAACAGCGTCGTGCGGCGCATATCCTGATCGAAGTCAACGGCAAGACCACCGAGGCCCAGGCCAAGGCGAAGATCGAAGACATTCAGGCACGTCTGGCCAAGGGCGAGAAGTTCGAAGCGCTGGCCAAGGAGTTCTCGCAGGATCCGGGTTCGGCCAACAACGGCGGCGACCTGGGCTATGCAGGTCCCGGCGTCTACGACCCGGCGTTCGAGAAAGCCTTGTACTCGCTGGCCAAGGATCAGGTGTCCGCACCGGTGCGCACCGATTTCGGTTTCCACCTGATCAAGCTGCTGGGCGTCGAGGCGCCGGAAGTGCCGACGCTGGCGAGCCTGAAGGACAAGCTGACCCGCGAGCTGAAGGCCCAGCAGGTCGAGCAGCGTTTCGTCGAGGCGACCAAGCAACTGGAAGACTCTTCGTTCGAATCCTCCGACCTGGCCCAGCCGGCGCAGGATCTGAAGCTGACCGTGCACACCTCCAAGCCATTCGGCCGTGAGGGCGGTGAAGGCGTTGCCGCCAACCGTGCCGTGGTGACGGCTGCGTTCAGCACCGAAGTGCTGGATGACGGCGCCAACAGCACCGCCATCGAGCTGGATCCGGAAACCGTGATCGTGCTGCGCGCCAAGGAGCACCTCAAGCCTGCTCAACTGCCGCTGGAAAGCGTGTCTGCGGCTATCCGCACCCAGTTGGTCAAGGAGCATGCCAGCGCTGCCGCCAAGACCCGTGCCGATCAGTTGATCGCCAGCCTGCGTGACGGCAAGGCACCGGCCGACAAGGCGGTGGACGGTCAGAACTGGAAAGTGACCGAAGCGGCCACCCGTGCCCAGGAAGGCGTCGATCCGGCGGTGCTGCAAGCGCTGTTCCGCATGCCGAAGCCGGCCGCCAAGGACAAGCCGACCTTCAGCAGCATCACCCTGCCGGACGGCGGCGTGACCATCGTGCGCCTGAACGGCGTGAACGAAGGCGCCGCGCCGACCGAAGAAGAGAAGGCGCAGTACCGCCGCTTCCTCGCCTCGCGCGAGGGCCAGCAAGACTTCGCGGCTTACCGCAAGCAGCTGGAAGGCCAGGCGGACATCAAGCGTTACTGATGTTCGGTTGAGCGCAAAACGTCAGGCCCCGGATGAGAATCCGGGGCCTTTTCGTTTCCGCCGGGCGGCGGATGACAGTTTTTTCATCGTACGTTTGTCGGTGCGACTTTTTCCGGCCACCCATGACCGGTACAGTTGTAACCGATTCAAGACACTAATCCATGCGCCGCGGGGTGGCGATCTGATGCACAATACGCCCCGGACCGTTTTTCCCTCAGGATGTTCAATGTTGAATTCAATACCCGTGCGTTTCTTCGGGTTGGCGCTGTTGCTGACCGCCGCTGCCGGCTGCTCCAAGGACAAGCCCGTTTACGAGCATGAGAACTTCGATGACTCAGGCACGTTCTCGCGCAACTATCCGGTGAGCGACACCGCCAGTTGCGAAGCGGCGCGCCGTGCGTTGCTCAGCCAGGGCTACATCATCACCAGCAGCGACCCGAAACTGGTCAGCGGCCACAAGAGTTTCCAGCAGACCGGCGAGAGCCACCTGGAAATCAGCTTCAACGTCGTGTGCGCCGAAGACAGCAGCGTCGGCCATCACGCGACGGTGTTCGCCAACGCCCTGCAGGACCGCTACGCGCTGAAGAAGACCAACAACTCCGCCAGCCTGGGGGTGGGCGTGCTGGGTTCGGTGTCGATGCCGATCGGCTCGTCGGACGATTCGATGGTGAAGGTGGCCAGCGAGACGGTGTCGTCGCAGAAGTTCTATGAGCGTTTCTTCACGTTGGTCGAGCTGTTCCTGCCGGCGGACGCCAAGAAGGCAGCGCACATCACCGAGAAGCCGAAGACCGACCTGGGCGTGCCTGAGGCCAAAACGACGCCGGCGGCCGAAACGCCTGCACCGGCCGCAGAGCCTGTGGCGGCACCGGCCCCCACTCCGGCGGTGCAGGCCACGCCGGCTGCGCCTGAGGCGGCGCCAGCACCGGCCGAGGCGACGCCCGTCAGTGCGCAACCGGTGACCCCGACCGCCGAAACGGCACCGGTCACACCGTCGCCGAGCGCGGAACCTGCGCCCGCCACGGAGGCCGTCACGCCGCCGGCCAACCCTGCAAACCTGGCGCCGCCGTCCGAGCCGATTTCGGCGCTGCCCGCCGGCCAGTGACACGGGCAGGAGCGGGTCGGTCCGCTCCTGCAACGGCGCCGCAAAAAACCGCGATAAATTCCCCTCCGGCTGCTACGTTAGTTTCATGAAGGCGGTGTTTCATTTTTCCTTCATGCGGGCACTTTAAGCTCGGCGCACGGGTCTGTTCTTCAGACCATTTTCGGCAAGCGGGGGATCACACGATGGATGACTATCAAGAAGAGCTGCTCGAGTCGCAGGCCTTTGAACTGGACTCGCCGGAGCCGGCCGAAGACGCCACCGAGCTCTGAGGCACCGGCCTGGCGCTTCAGGCCGTCTTGCGGTGACTGCGGCGGAACTCGCCCGGCGTCTGGCCGGTCCAGCGCTTGAACGCGCGCTGGAAGGCTTCGGCTGAGGCGAAGCCCAGCAGGTAGGCGATTTCGCCGAACGCCAGTTCGGTGTCGCGGATGTAGGTCATGGCCAAGTCGCGGCGGGTGTCGTTGAGAATGGCGCGAAACTGCGTGCCTTCCTCGGCCAGCTTGCGGCGCAGGGTCCAGGTCGGCAGCTTCAGGCGTGCCGCCACTTCTGCGAGGTCGGGTTCCCGGCCGCCATTGAGCAACGGCCCCAGCAGTTGCGTGATGCGTTCACGCAGGCTGCGGGTGCGGGTCAGCTGCTCCAACTCCCTTTCGCACAATTGCAGCAGGTGCCGCCAGGTGCTCGGGCAGTGTTCCGGATTGCGTCGGGCGAGGCTGTCCAGGCTCAGGCGCAGCTGATTCTGCTGGGCGCCGAACTGGATCGGACAGTCGCCGAGCTGTGAGTAGGCCTCACGGTAATCCGGCGCGTCGAACTCGATCTCGATCCGCTCCGCATGCAGCGGTTCGGGGCTGACGCTGGAGAGCTGCTGCAGCCAGCCGGCGATGATCGAGTCCACCACGAAGCGGTTGTAGGCGTTGTACGGGCTGATCGAGTAGAAGCGCAGCCAGGCGCCGTCGGTGTCTTCGTGGAAGCTCGATTGGCCGCGGTAGTTGGAGCCGTACAGCGCTTCGAAGCGGATCAGGCAGCGGGCGGCTTCGCGCACGGTGGGCGCCTGGGCCGCCGTGACCCCGGCCAGCCCGGCCTGGCTGAGGCGGCTGAGCCGGCCCATGCGCAAGCCGAGCGCCGCATCGCCGGTCAACTGGATCGCCCCGTGGCCCAGGCGCATGTAGCGGGGGATCGACAGGCGCGCGCCGGCCTCGGCGAGGCGGGCGGGATCCAGGCCGTACTGTTCAAGCAGGGGCTGAGGGTCGGTGCCGTGGCTGCGCATGGCGTCGGCCAGGCTGTGGACGAAACCCACCGACAGATCCCCGAGGCGCATCGGCAGCGGCTTCATGGCTACAGCCAGAGGTTGAGCAGGCGCGCGCCGCGGGCGTCGCCGTCGGTGAATTGCTGGCCGTTGCTGCTCAGGAAACTTTGGCCGGTGGCCGGTTTGTCCCAGAACTGGCCGCGCAGGAACACGCTGATGCCGGCCGCCGCACGGCTGCCGGGCGACTGCGCGGTGAGCGTCAGGCGGTGCCAGGCCTGGCCTTCGCTGACCTCGCCGGGCTTGAGAGGCACCGAGTGCGGTGCGTCCGCCCCCTGATAGCCGCGCCAGGGCAGTTCCCAGGCGCCATGGCCGACGACGAAGGCGGGCACCGCCACCAGTTGTGCGCCTTGTTCGTCGAGCCTGCGGTAGTTGTCCGGATACCAGCTGTCGTTGCCGATCAGCACGCCGAGGCGCCCGGCGGGCGTGTCGACCACCGTGACCGGTGACGGGGCCTGCGAGGGTCCGGTTTCGCTCTGCTCGAAGATCGGGCGCATCTGCCGCTGCGGCTGGCCGATCGGCGCGCCGTCGCGGCCGAACACCACGCTGCTGTTGAACAGCGCGCCGCCGCCGGCCTTGAGCTGGCCGTCGATGACGCTGGGTTCCGGCAGCACGATCGAGCCGGCCACCAGGGTGACGCGGAACTCCTTGGCCAGGCCGCCGAACAGGGCCTGATAGTCCCGGGCCATGGCCCGGGACTTCATGCGCAGGTGGGCGTCGTCCAGCCGGCTGTCGCCCCGGGCGCTGAGCCAGGCGCGGGCGAACTGCAAGGGGTTGCTCGCCGCCAGCCAGTTCATGGCTTCGGGGAGGGTGGCGGCCTGGTACAGCTCGTCTTTCTCGCCGCTGATCATCAGCCAGGTGCCGACGTGCTCGGGCAGCACCACCACAGTCTTCTCGTTGAGCAGGCCTTGGTCCTGGGCCTGTTGCAGATAGGCGGCGAGCTTGCGGTGCAGGCGCTCGGTGCTTTGGTAGTCGGTGGGGAACAGCTCCGGCTGGATCCCCAGCAGGTTGCCCCGGTCGGCGGGGGTGCCCTGGTCGACCGCCAGCCGGATGCGCAGGTCCGACAGGTAATGGCCCATCGGGCGGTCGGCGGTCCACATCGCGTACCAGGCAAGGGCGGCGATGATGACCATGGAAAAAGTCAGGTACAGAAGTTTGCGCATGAAGACCAACGACAGCCGGGTGCAGGGTGTGCGACTAGGGTAGGGCCCGCGCCGGTGCTTGCCAAGGGCCGCTGCGCATTTGGATCAATAACTTGTCAGTTACGGTCATTGAGTGACAGGGATGCGACTCTTAGTCTGTCGAACATGACTGACGGGGGACGCAGAGCTCCCGCACTTTTCCGTGAACGCTCGCTGTGGAGTTACCGATGACCGCCGCTCACTACCCGCACCTGCTGGCCCCGCTGGACCTGGGATTCACCACGTTGCGCAACCGCACCCTCATGGGCTCGATGCACACCGGCCTTGAAGAGAAGCCGGGCGGTTTCGAGCGCATGGCGGCCTATTTCGCCGAGCGTGCCCGTGGCGGCGTGGGCCTGATGGTCACCGGCGGCATCGGTCCGAACGACGAGGGCGGCGTGTACTCCGGCGCGGCCAAGCTGACCACCGAAGAAGAGGCGCTCAAGCACCGCATCGTCACCCGCGCCGTGCACGAGGCGGGGGGCAAGATCTGCATGCAGATCCTCCATGCCGGCCGTTACGCCTACAGCCCCAAGCAGGTCGCGCCGAGCGCGATCCAGGCGCCGATCAACCCGTTCAAGCCCAAAGAGCTGGACGAGGAAGGCATCGAGAAGCAGATCCGCGACTTTGTCACCTGCTCGGTGCTGGCCCAGACCGCCGAATACGACGGCGTGGAAATCATGGGTTCCGAAGGCTACTTCATCAACCAGTTCCTGGCGGCCCACACCAATCACCGCACCGACCGCTGGGGCGGCAGCTACGAGAACCGCATGCGCCTGCCGGTGGAGATCGTGCGCCGGGTGCGTGAGGCGGTCGGCCCGAACTTCATCATCATTTTCCGCCTGTCGATGCTCGACCTGGTCGAGGGCGGCAGCACCTGGGAAGAGATCGTCCAACTGGCCAAGGCCATCGAGCAGGCCGGTGCGACCATCATCAACACCGGTATCGGCTGGCACGAAGCGCGGATCCCGACCATCGCCACCAAGGTGCCGCGCGCCGCGTTCAGCAAGGTCACGGCCAAGCTGCGCGGGTCGGTGAGCATTCCGCTGATCACCACCAACCGCATCAACACCCCGGAAGTCGCCGAGCAGATCCTCGCCGAGGGCGATGCCGACATGGTGTCGATGGCCCGTCCGTTCCTGGCCGACCCCGACTTCGTCAACAAGGCCGCCGAAGGCCGTGCCGACGAGATCAACACCTGCATCGGCTGCAACCAGGCGTGCCTGGACCACACCTTCGGCGGCAAGCTCACCAGTTGCCTGGTCAACCCGCGCGCCTGCCACGAAACCGAGCTCAACTATGTGCCGGTGCGGCAGGTCAAGAAGATCGCCGTGGTCGGCGCAGGGCCTGCCGGGCTGTCGGCCGCCACGGTGGCCGCCGAGCGCGGGCATCAGGTGACGCTGTTCGATTCGGCCAGCGAGATCGGCGGCCAGTTCAACGTCGCCAAGCGCGTGCCGGGCAAAGAAGAATTCTACGAGACCCTGCGCTACTTCAAGCGCAAGCTGCAGACCACGCATGTCGAGCTGTGCCTGAACACCCGCGTCGATGTGGCGCAACTGGTGGACGGCGGCTACGACGAGATCATCCTGGCCACCGGCATTGCGCCGCGGGTGCCGGCGATCCCGGGCGTCGAGAACGGCAAGGTGCTGAGCTACCTGGATGTGCTGCTGGAGCGCAAGCCGGTCGGCAAGCGCGTCGCGGTGATCGGCGCCGGCGGCATCGGTTTCGACGTGTCGGAATTCCTGGTGCACGAAGGCGTGGCCACCAGCCAGGACCGTGCCGCGTTCTGGAAGGAGTGGGGCATCGATGCGCACCTGGAGGCCCGCGGCGGCGTGGCCGGGATCAAGGCTGCGCCCCATGCGCCGGCCCGTGAGGTGTTCCTGCTGCAACGCAAGAAATCCAAGGTCGGCGACGGCCTGGGCAAGACCACCGGCTGGATTCACCGCACCGGTCTGAAGAACAAGCAGGTGCAGATGCTCAATAGCGTCGAGTACCTGAAGATCGACGACGAAGGCCTGCACATCCGCATCGGCGAGACCGGCGAGCCGCAGGTGCTGGCGGTGGACAACGTGGTGATCTGCGCGGGCCAGGATCCGCTGCGCGAGCTGCACGACGGTCTGGTCGAGGCGGGGCAGAGCGTGCACCTGATCGGCGGCGCCGATGTGGCGGCGGAGCTGGACGCCAAGCGGGCGATCAACCAGGGCTCGCGCCTGGCGGCCGAGATCTGACAGAGCGTTCGGACATTCAGCTCAGCGGTTGGTTGGGCTGACGCCATCGTCGGATCGCCGCTCGGGGCAAGCCCGCTCCCACAGGGTTTTGCAGTGGTCACAATTTTTGTATCCACCAAGCTCCCTGTGGGAGCTGCGGTGCGACGACTCGACTTGCCAGCGAAGGCGTCATTCAAGGCGCCGCAGGACAGAAGCAAGACAGTTGCTCCCACAGGGTTGCGTGACGTCCATGAGATGCGTGGGCAACACTGATCTCTTGTGGAAGTGGGTTCGCCCGCGAGGGCGCCGCGCGGCAGGATCCAGACAGTTGCTTTAAGATGCCGGCTCTTTCTCCGGAACCGGCACCGATGTTTCTTCCCCCCTCCGACTGGCTCGCCCAGGCCCCGCTCCAAAGGCTGCAGCTCGACTGGCTCGCCCGCGCCGGCATAGAGGCGGCGATCCTGCGCCTGGACCGCATCGACCCGCTGATCAGCGGCAACAAGTGGTTCAAGCTCATCGAACACCTCAAGGCCGCCGACCGGGCCGGTGCCGAAGGCATCATCAGCCTCGGCGGTGCCCACTCCAATCATCTGCATGCCTTGGCCGCTGCGGGCAAGCGCCTGGGGTTCGCCACGGTCGGCCTGTTGCGCGGGCATCCGCAGGACACGCCCACCGTGACCGATCTGAAGGCCTTCGGCATGCAACTGCACTGGCTCGGCTATGGCGGTTACCGGGCGCGGCATGAGCCGGGGTTCTGGGCGCCATGGCGGGCGCAGTATCCGACGCTGCAGGCGGTGCCGGAGGGCGGCGGAGGGCTGGCGGGCGCGCGGGGCTGCGCAGCGTTGAAGGAACAGGTGGACGCGCAGCTCGGCGCGCTCGGTTGGGACGGCTTCGACGGGTGGTGGCTGGCCTGCGGCACCGGCACTACCCTGGCCGGGCTGGTGCTGGCCGAGGCGGGTGCCCGACCGGTGCACGGCGCGCTGGCGGTACCGGACGATCACGGCGTGGCGCCGCAGGTCGAGGCGATCGTCCGCGAGGCCGGGCTGGACAGTCCGCTCTACGCGTTGATCGACGCCAGCCGCGGCGGGTTCGCCAAGGTCGATGCGGCCTTGCTGGCGTTCATCGAACGCACGGAGCAGGCCTGCGGCGTTCCGCTGGAACCGCTGTACACCGGCAAGGCGTTGTTCGCGCTTGAACAGTCCGTTGAGGCCGGCCGGTTTCCCGCCGGCGCGCGGCTGGTGTTCGTGCATACCGGCGGATTGCAGGGGCGCAGGGGATTCGCGGTGCGCTGAGCGCTTTCGAACGAAGCAATCGCCCGGCGGCGATCACCCGCGCTTGGGCATCATCCGCAGCAGCGTGTTGTCGCCCACCACGTAGTGGTGATAAAGCCCCGCCAGCGCATGCACCCCGATCAGCCCGTAGCCGATGTTGCCGATCAGCACATGCCAGTGCTCCACCTGTTTGGCGAACGTCTTGTCTTCATGCACCAGCAGCGGCAGGTCGAAACCGTAGAACATCACTTGATGGCCCTCGGCGCTGGTGATCAGCCAGCCGAGGATCGGCATGGCGATCATGAACAGGTACAGCAACCAGTGCATCAGCCGGGCGAGGGCGGTCTGCCATTGCGGCGACGCGGGAAAGATCTTCGGTGCCGGGCCCAGGCTGCGGGCCAGCAGGCGGAACCACACCAGCACGAACACGGTGAGGCCGAGCATGTAGTGCACTTCGCGGATCAGCGTGCGGCCGCCGCTGCCCTTGGGAAAGAAACCGCGCAATTCCATGCTGGCGTAGACCAGCACCAACAGCGCGAGCATCAACCAGTGCAACAGGACTGACACAGTGCTGTAGCGTGATTCGGAACTTGTCCAGGGCATACCTTGTTTCCTCACGGTCAGGGCCAACGCGCGCCGTTTTCTGTGACGGCATGCCTTAACTGTAATCGCGTCGGCGTGGTTTCGCCTGAGATTGTTTAAGGTTTTTGTCATAAGCCCGGCAGGAGGAAGTGTCAGTTGTAGGGGGCAGTTATATTAGGATGATGTTGGATGTAACAGGTTGTTGGTCATGTTTTGTATATGGGGAGATTTGAACGATGCCGGCCAAGCGATTAAGTTGTGCTCAGTCGTCGGTGCAAGTTGTTTGGCACTGATTGGATTGACGCCAGCGTAGGCGCCATTAATCAAATAAAGGGATTTTAAAATGACTGTCAGTATCTTTCTCGATAAGAAACAAAAGGAACTTCTGCATAAAAGAGCGATGGCCAAGCCACCGCTGTCGCGGCCCAAGCCGACGGGCTCTGCACCCAAGCCCCCAGTGACGTCGCCCAGCAAGCCGGTGGTCAAGCCACCTGTGTCCCCGACGAAGCCGCCGGTCAAGCCGCCTGTGCCCCCGACGAAGCCGCCGGTCAAACCCACCCCCGTGAAACCCGCCCCCGTCAAGCCGGCGCCGCCGGTCAAGCCTCCCGCCAAACCTGCGGCGCCGGTCAAGCCTGGGGCACCGGGCGGCAAGCCGCCAGTGGCGCCGGTCAATGCCAGGCCACCGATGCCGTGGCCGACACTGAATGTCAATGTGGATCCGGTGGCCGTGATCAATTTGATCAACGCCCTTGGCAGCCGGAAAAACCAAGATGGCTCGGTGACGCTGACCGACGGCAGTGTGGTCAACGCGCAACAGAGTGCAGTGACTCGTCCGGACGGGATCGTTCAGCACGCGGACGGACGGGTCGAGTATCCTGACGGACGAATCGTCTGGCCGGACGATACGGTTGAATATCCCGATGGACGCATTGTCTGGGCTGATGGAACAGAGCAACTTGCCGATGGCTCCATCAAATATCCGGAGGGTCTTGGTTATGACGGCTGAGGCAACTTGCTGGTTTGATTGAGCCTCTCTGTAGAGCGAATCGAAATCACAAGATACTTGGCTTTAAACCAACTAACGAGCACCGCCCGATGTAAGTTTCGGGTGGTGCTTCTTGCTTTTTGAGGCTTATTGGCCCTGCGGCATCTCGCCTTTGGCCAGGCGCCGGTTGATGTCGGCGATCACCGGGGGCAGGTCGTTGATGGTGTCGATCAGGTAGTGCGGGCGCGAACCCTCGAACAGGGCGTGGATGCGCTTGCGTTCGCTGGCGAGCGTCTGGCTGTCCAGGGCGCGGAAGCCTGCGTAGTCCAGCCCCAGCGCGTTGCCGGAGCAGGTCAGCGCCACGGTCCACATCCCGGCGCGGCGGCCCTCGAGGATGCCCGGCACGGTGTCGTCGATCTTCACGCAGGCGGCGACGTCCTCGATGCCCAGCGCGATCACGTTGGCCAGGGCCTGTGCCGGCCAAGGACGGCCGTTGGGCACTTCGTCGGTGGCCACCACGTGGTCGGCGACGTAGCCGTTGGCGGCGGCCAGGGCCGCGACCTTGTCCATCACCTGCTTCGGATAGCCGGAGCAGGAGCCGATCCGGATCCCTTGCCCGCGCAAGTGGGTGATGGTATCCAGCGCGCCGGGGATCAGCGCCGAGTGTTCGGCGATCTTCTCGATCTGCAACGGCATGAAGCGGTTGTAGATGGCGGTCACGTCGTCGTCGGTCGGGACGCGGCCGAACGCTTTGCGATAGCGCTCGGCGACCTGCGGCAGGTCGCACAGGGTGCGGATGTGATCCCACTTGCCCATGCCCATCGGCCCGCGGGCCTCTTCGATGGAGACCTGGACGTCGAACTCGGCGAAGGCCTCGACGAAGATCTGGGTGGGGGCGAAGGAGCCGAAGTCGACCACGGTGCCGGCCCAGTCGAGGATGGCGGCTTGCAGGCGGGTTGGGGCGGTGTAGTTCATGATGGGAATCCTGTGCTGGCGTTGCGATTCAAAGGTAGGCGCGGAACCGCTCGCGATGGGGCCGGGTCAGTCGGCACCGACGGCGGATGTCGGGCCGCCATCGCGAGCAGGCTCGCGCCTGCAAGGGCGGTGGGGTGAGGGTCAGATGTCGAAGACTTCCATTTCGCGCAGCGCCTCGCCCACGGCGGCGACGGCCTCGCGCATCTGCGCCGGGGTGACATGGCCGATGCAGCCGACGCGGAACGTCTCGACCTGAGTCAGCTTGCCGGGATAGAGGATGAAGCCCTTGGCCTTGACCCGTTCATAGAACGCCTGGAACCGGTAGCGCGGATCCTTCGGCGCGTGGAAGGTGGCGATGACCGGGGCCTGGATCGCGGCGGGCAGGAAACTGCGCAGGCCCAGCCCGGCCATCCCGTCCAGCAGCGCCCGGCAGTTGGCGGCGTAACGCGCATGGCGCGCCGGCAGACCGCCTTCTTCGTTGTATTGCAGCAGCGCTTCGTGCAGCGCCGCGACCACATGGGTCGGCGGGGTGAAGCGCCACTGGCCGGTTTTCATCCTGTAAGCGTGCTGGTCGGCCAGATCCATCGCCAGAGAGTGGGAATTGCCGGCGGCAGCGCTCAGGGATTCCTTGCGGACGAACACGAAACCCATGCCCGGCACGCCCTCCAGGCATTTGCCGGAGGCGGCGATCAGTGCGTCGAACGGCACCTGCTGCGCGTCCACCGGCAGGGCGCCGAACGAACTCATGGCATCGACGATCAGGCGTTTGCCGTGGCGGTGCACGACGTCGGCGATGTCCGCGAGCGGGTTGAGGATGCCGGTGCTGGTTTCGCAGTGGATCAGCGCCACGTGGGTGATGGCGACGTCGGCGCGCAGCAGGCGGTCGACGTCGGCGGCGGTGGTCGGTTCGTCTTCGGCGGTTTCGAAGGTGCTGAACGGGCGGCCGAGGACTTCGCAGATCTTCGCCAGACGTTTGCCGTAGGCGCCGTTGATCAGCACCAGCACTTTGCCGTCGCGGGGCACCAGCGTGCCGATGGCGGCTTCGACGGCGAACGTGCCGCTGCCTTGCAGGGGCACGCAGTGATGCGTGTCGGCACCGTTGACGATCGCCAGCAGCTGTTCGCAGAGGCTGGCGGTCAGCCGGTTGAAGCCTTCGTCCCACGAACCCCAGTCCACCAGCAGGGCCTGGCGGGTGCGGGCCGAAGTGGTCAACGGGCCTGGGGTGAGCAGGATCGGGGCGGCGGTACTCATGGGGTGTCCTCGCGCGGGTGCTGTGGGCTGAAGCTACGGGGCATACGTTGCAATTCGGCGGCCCATCAATCAAATTGTTTGTTGTTATGCCAGTCATCAGCGAGGGTTATCCATGAACCTGTTCCAGCTCCGGGCCTTCGACGCTGTGGCCCGGGAAGGCAGTTTCACCCGGGCCGCCGCACGGCTGTTCATCAGTCAGCCGGCGGTCACCGGGCACATCAAGGCGCTGGAGGAGCACTACCAGATCACCCTGGTGCGGCGCACTGCGCGGCGGGTCGAACTGACCGAAGAGGGCACCCGGCTGGCGGCGATCACCCGGGCCATGTTCAGCCTCGCCGAGGAGGCCCAGGTGATGCTCGAAGCCAACCGCCAGTTGCTCACCGGCCGGCTGGAAGTGGCGGCGGACGGCCCGCACCTGGTCATGCCGATGCTGGCCAGGCTGCGGGAGCGGTATCCGGGGATCACGGTGAACCTGCGCTTGGGCAACGCGCAGGAAACCCTGGCCGCGTTGCTGTCCGAGCATGCCGACGTGGCGGTGCTGACCGAGGTCGAACCGCGCAAGGGCCTGCATTTGCAGGCGTTGAGCGAGTCGCGGATCTGTGCGCTGGTGCCGGCGGGGCACCCTTGGTCGGTGCGTTCGGGCGCCGTGACGCTCAAGGAGTTGGATCAGGTCATCATGGTGCTGCGGGAGCCGGGCTCGATCACCCGGCGCACTTTCGACGGCGCGTGCGCGCAGGCCTCGGTTCAGCCGCGGGTGCTGCTGGAACTGGACAGCCGCGAAGCGGTGACCGAGGCGGTGGCGGCGAACCTGGGCGTCGGCGTGGTCTCGTCGGTGGAGGTCAGCCATGACCCGCGGGTGGTGGCGCTGCCGCTGGCCGGGGACGGGCTGGAGAACCGGCACATGATCGGCTGCCTGGAGCGGCGGCGGGAACTGCGTCTGATCCAGGCGTTTCTGGCGCTCGCGCCGGCCTGAGAGAAAGCGTCGGCACCGTTCAAGAAGGCGCCGCGCGGTTGAGCAGCCAATCCAGCAGCAATCCGTCGGCCGGCGCAGGCGTCACGCAAGGCGCAGGCCGGGTGTGGCAGGCGTCCAGAAACACAATCGGCCGGTCCGGGTCGCTGTCCAGGAAACTCACCCAAACCCGGCTGCCGGCGCAGGGCAAATGTTCGCAGGCAATCTGGCCCGCGGCCGTGGCCGAAGCGATCGCCAGCCACAGGACGCCGGGTTCGGCGCCGTGGCATTGCTCAGGCCACAGGTGCACGGCCATGCACCCCTGTTCGTCCAGCTGCGCAGGCGCTCCGGGCGCACCGACGACTTGCGCCGGCTGAAACCCCGGGATACGGGGGCGGGGCCGGGTCTGGGGCGGGCGGTATTCGGTCGACCAGGGTTGCGCGGTGAAATCGTTGCGGTAATGACGGGGGAGCGACGCCGGTTGCAGGATCGACGGCTGCCGGCCCTGGTGGCGCAGTTCCGTGATGAGCCACTGTTCGTTGAAGGTGCTCATCGGGTGATCCGCCACCAGCAGCAGATGGCCGCTGCGCAGTTCGGTCGCATCGCTTTGGCCCTGGATGCAGCGGTTTGCGCAACGTTGGCGCTGCAGATGGCGACGGCTGCGTTGATCGGCATGGAGGGCCTCGGCAGACCGAGTGCCCGGCGCTGTCGGCAGGGGCGGCACCGTATGGTTGGCGGCTGCACCGTCTGAATTGCCGTGCCCCCGTTCGAGAACAGTGGGCGGCATGGGCGGGCAGACCGCGTCATGGCGTTGGAACAGAACACGGATGGCAGAAGGGGGCGCACCGGCCTGTGCGCCGAACGCAACGGTCGCCGGCGCCGGCGGCAGGCTCAGGCTGTCGTCGGCGAACACGGCGACATGGCCGTCGCACCGGTGTTCGAAGTGAAAGTGAATGCCTTCTTCCTCGCACAGGCGCTGCAACAGCGCCAGGTCGGTTTCCTCGTACTGGATGCAGAACGGGCGAGGCGGGTACTGCCCCACCGTCATTTCCAGGCGGTAACCGGCGGCCGGCAGGCGATGCTCGGCCAACAGCCGCTCGATGATCGCCGGCACGCTGTGGTTCACGAAGACCCGACGGCGGGCCGCCTGGTCGAGCCGTTGCAGGTGCGGCACCAGCACCAGCCGATAACCGGTCTGGTGGACGGCCCGGTGTTCGCAGCCGACGCTGTGTATCGTGCCGTGGATGCCTTGGTGGTCATTGAGCCTCAGAAAGGCCGGCTGGTGCAGCAAGGCGTCGGGCGCCAGGGCCGATGTCACGCCGATGGCTTCCACCTCGAAGCGGTAGGGTTGGTTCAGCGCTTCCCGGCCGCTGAACCGCAAGACCGGCAGCGTCAGGGCGCCATCGGCCAATGTCAGGGTGAAGGGACTTTCCTTGTCGTTGTGCATGGGCGGCGATTCTGTCGAACGGTACGGGCGTGAAAGGGTACGAAACCGTGGTGCTGAATGGACATGGCAAACCGGCTTTTCCGAATTGCCCTACAAGCAGTGGTGAAGATGTCGATTCCGCCGATGGATTTTTTGGTCGATTGCCGACTTTAGGCCGTATAAACTTGGCCCCCTGCGTCGGCCAATAGATGTCTCGGCGCCACAGATCAAGAGAGTGAGTAATGGGCGCACAGTGGAAGGTTAAACACAAAGAAGCGGCAGCCAACGCCAAGGGCAAGATCTTCGGCAAACTGGTGAAGGAAATCACCATCGCTGCCCGCAACGGTGCCGATACCGCCACCAACGCACACCTGCGTCTGGTGGTCGAACAGGCCAAGAAAGCCTCGATGCCCAAGGAAACCCTGGACCGCGCCATCAAGAAAGGCGCAGGCCTGCTGGGCGAGACCGTGCAGTACCACCGCGTGACCTACGAAGGTTTCGCCCCGCACCAGGTGCCGCTGATCGTCGAGTGCGTCACCGACAACGTCAACCGCACCGTCGCGGAAATCCGCGTGGCCTTCCGCAAGGGTCAACTGGGCGCTTCCGGTTCGGTGTCGTGGGACTTCAACCATGTCGGCATGATCGAAGCGTCGCCGGACACCCCGGACGCCGATCCGGAAATGGCCGCCATCGAGGCCGGTGCCCAGGATTTCGAGCCGGGTGAAGAGGGCGCGACCCTGTTCCTGACCGATCCGACCGACCTCGACGCCGTGCAGAAAGCCCTGCCGGAGCAAGGCTTCACCGTGCTGTCGGCCAAGCTGGGCTACCAGCCGAAGAACCCGGTCAGCGGCCTGAGCGCCGAGCAGATGGCCGAAGTCGAAGCGTTCCTGGAAGGCCTCGACAACCACGACGACGTGCAGGACATGTTCGTCGGCCTGGCCGGCTGATCAGCCTGTGGCGCGGGAGCTTGCTCCCGCTCGACTGCGCAGCGGTCGCCTCTTTCCGGGACGGCCTCGCCGTCCGACGGGAGCAAGCGCCCTCGCCACACGATCGAGTGTTCACAGCTTGTCGAGCAGCGCCGTCACTTCGCTGAAGCCTGGCCGCGACAGCACGTCCGGCTGGCAGCAGCGCTGCTCCAGCGCCTGAAGCGCCGCACGCCGTTCATCGTTCAACCCCGAGTCGATCCGCTCCAGCAATTCACCCAGCAAGATCCCGAACGCACGCACTTCGATGCGTTGCAGCGCGCGGGTCTCCAGGTTGTCCTCGGTGGCATGGAACGACGCCGCACCGAAGTCCCCCAGCAGGCAATCGCCCTGACCGTTCAACAGAATGTTGTGCCCGTAGAGGTCGCCATGGGTGATGCCGTGCCCGTGCAGATGCTCGGCCACCGATGCGATGCCGCGGGCGACCCGCAGGGCGGCATCGGCATGGAATCGGCAGTCGTCGGCATACACGTCCCGCGAGCAGGACGCCAGGCTCGGCAAGGCGGCCAGGTTGCGGTAGTGCGGATCGATCAGTTGCATCACCAGCCCTTGCGCACCTTCCGGATGGTGGCCGATACGCCCTTCGACGCGGATCAGGTTCGGGTGTCGGCCGGCGGTGATGCAGGCGTTCATCTCATGCAGCGGCGAGCCGTCGCTGGTCATTTCCCCTTTGTAGAGCTTGACCGCCACCGGCGTGTCCGACTGACCGTCACGTTGCCAGAGCGCCCGTGAGATGACCCCTGAAGCGCCTTCGCCGAGCTTGTGCTCAAGGCGCAGCGCCGACCAGTCGATCACCGGCGTTGCGTCGAGCGCGGCCGAGTCCGCCTCGGTCTCCAGCGGATTGCCGGCGTAGGCCAGCCAGGTCAGGGCCGGCAGGGTCAGCAGCCATTGCGGCAGTTCGGTGAAGCGGTTGGCGGCGATGCGAATCAGCTCCAGCCGATGGCAGGCCTGCATGCTCGACGGCAGTCGGGTGAGGCGGTTGCCGGCCAGCAACAGTTTCTGCAGCGCGGGCCGCTCGCCCAGCTCGTCCGGCAGGGTCTCGATGCGGTTGTCGGTGAGGATCAGCCAGCGCAGGTTCGGCGGCAGCGCCGCGCCCGGCACATGGGTGATGCGGTTGGCCTTGAAGCCGACCATCGACAGGGTGTCGCAGCGGCCGACGCAGGCCGGCAGCTCGGTGAAGCGGTTGTCGGAGCAGAACAGGATCCGCAGGCGGTGCAGGCGGTGCAGGTCGTCCGGCAGGCTGCTCAAGGCATTGCCGCTGAGGTTGAGCACCTCCAGGCTGTCCGCCAGCTCGAAGATCTCGCGGGGAAATTCGGTCAGGCCTTCGCAAAGGTCCAGCTGGGTGATGCCCGACAACTCGCCGGCGCGCAATTGAGCAAGGGTGTGCATGAACAGTTCCGCTTTGAGAGGGAAGGCGCGCGGGGCACCGGAAATGGGCGACATGATAACGGCAGATCGGAACCGGCGCAGTGTTGTGGCTCATGAAGCTTCCCTGTGGGAGCCAGCCTGCTGGCGATGGCGACCTGTCTGGCGCATCGATGCCGAACTTGTCGCCGTTTTCGCGGGCAAGTCCGCTCATGCAAGGGAACCTGCTCCGCTCAGGCGGGATCGTGCACTTCCGACAGCTGCCCCAGCCGGCTGCGGGTGCGGGCCAGGTCGGTGGCGTGGCCGCCGAGGCTTTCGCGCAGGGGCAGGCTTCCCAGCAGCGTCAGGTGCTTGTCTTGGTCGTAGAGCACGTCGATCAGGTTGATGAAGCGCTGCTGGGCTGCGATGGAGCATTCGCCCAGCTCCGGCAGGTCGTCGATGATCCAGTGGTCGAAGCGCCGGCACAGCTCCAGGTAGTCCATGACCGCCGTGGGCTGTTCGCACAGGTCGCTGAAGGTGAAGCCGACGCGGCGCCGGTCCAGCAGCCAGGCCCGGACGTGCCGGCTGCCCACCGCCAATGGCTGCGGCTTGGCGTCGCGCGGCGGCAGGCCCAGGCGTTCGCGCTGCGCCGGGGTCGCCGGCCAGACGTAATGGCCTTGGGTGAATATCTGATGCGCGTGCTGACGGGCCTGGCTGCGGTAATCATGGGGGCCGCCGACTTCCATGACCTGCATGCGCGCGTTGATCAGATCGATCACCGGCTTGAACCGGGCGTGGTACAGCGGGTTGGGCAGCAAGCCTTCGGGCGGGTAGTTGGACGTCACCAGCAGCACGGTGCCGCGTTCGAACAGGGCCTTGAACAAACGGGCGATGAGCATCGCATCGCCGATGTCGTGCACATGGAATTCGTCGAAGCACACCACCCGGCAACCGTGCAGCAGGTCGTCCAGGGTGGCGGCCAGGGCGTCGTCCTGCGCGCGGTGGCTGAACATGCCTTGATGCAGTTGCGCGAAGAATTCATGGAAGTGCAGGCGCCGCTTGCGTTCGGTCGGCAGCGCCTGGAAGAAACCGTCGAGCAGCCAGCTCTTGCCGCGCCCCACGGCGCCGTGGAGGTACAGGCTGGGCGGGGTCTGCGCGGTCGCGCCGAGCAACAGGCCCGCTTGCCGCGCCATGCAGTCGATGACCCGCTGCTGGCTGTGGCTGAGGGTATAGCCCTGGCCGTGGGCCTTGTGCCGGAAGTAGTCGCGGATCGCCTGGGCACCGGCGCAATGGCCGGCACCGGCCGGGGCACCCTTGCCGAACAAGCGGCGCAGCGCCGACCAGCGATGGGTCAGGCGCGGGCGTTCGGGCGGTTGGGCGGACACTGTGGGGGCTCTCCGTGGTCAGGCCGGCTCCCCGAGCTCGGCGGCGTAGTGTAACCAGACGGGTAGTTTGCCTTCCACCACGGTTCATCGGCGCAACGCCGATGTTGGACAGCATCTTGCGGCGGGTACAGGTTTTCATAGCGGCAACTGTCGACCGTTCGCCAATCTTTCGAAACAAATCCCGTCAGAACGCTGGATCCAATCGACTGGCGGAATCGTCGTCCATTGCTAACCTTCAACACAGTTGCGACGCACAGGTCGCGTACAGGGATCAGGGCCGTGAAGGCAGCACTGAAGACGGCATGGAAAACGATCGCGTTGTGGGCACTGGCGGCGCCGCTGCCAGCCGCCGACCTGCAGGTCGAGGTGCGGGTCGACGTGCAGCGCGGTTGCCGCCTGATCGGCCAGCCACGCGAGGCAGGCATCGGCCAAGCGGGTGTGCTGGACTTCGGCAGCACCGCACGCCTGGACGATCCGGCGGGGCCGCTGGGGGCTGCGCTCGCCGACCGGCGATTGCCGCGGCTGGAATGCAACCCGGACACGCCGTACCAGATCCGCATCGACGGGGGGCTCCATGGCGGCGTCGGCGACGTGCGCTACCTGGCAGGGACATCGGGCGGCAAACCCATCCCTTATCGCCTGTACCGGGATGCCGCACGGCAAGTGCCGCTGGGTGTGAACGTGCCGCTCGGCGGGCGGGTGCCGGACAGCGGCACGGTGGAGCTTCCGCTGTATGCGCGGATAGAACGGCTTGCGGAGGTGCCGCGGGTCAGTCGCTATTCGGATCTGATCAAGGTGACGGTCACCTGGTAGGCGACGGTCCGCAGCAGGACAACCGGTAAAGGGCCCGACGGATTCGGGTGCGAAGGGAAGGGCGCTCAAGGTCGGGCGCGGTGATGAAACCACCTGAAGGAGTAGGGACGCACGCGATGACAAGCAAGCACTGGCTGATGGTGGCCGCAGGCGGGTTGCTGTGGCTCGCCGAGGATGCGCAGGCGGTGGTCAGCGGGCAGATCCATGCGCGGCTGACCCTGATCGCCGGCTGCGAGGTGACCAACGCCGCGAGCCCCGGCAGCCCCGCCGACGGTTTCGGCTCGCTGGACTTCGGCCGGCAGGGGCCGACCTGGGACGCCCCGCTCAAGGCCAGCATCGACCAGCAGGGCAGCGGTCGGCTCAATGTCGCCTGCAACCCCTCGGTGACCGGCTTCACCGTGACCATCGACGGCGGTGCCCACGGCGACGGCAATACCCGGCGCTTGAGCAACGGCCGTCAGACCATTCCCTATCAACTGTTCCTCGATGCCTCGGGCCACCAGAGCTACAGCATCGGCCAACAACACAATTTCGCTGTCACCAGCGGTGCGCAGATACCCATCCCGGTGTTTGGCTCGGTGGTGGCGAACACCCGTGCGCTGCCTGCCGGTGTCTATACCGACACCCTGACGGTGACGCTCGACTGGTAAACCGTAGAGGAAGGACACCATGCGTACGTTTGCATCAAGGATAGGCCTGTCGCTGCTCGGCCTGACGCTGGCCTCCAGCGCCGGCGCCGCCACCACGGTCACCGGTCAGATCACCTCCAGCCTGATCCTGATCAGCAGCTGCCAGGTGAACGGCTCGGGCGGTTCGTCCGGCCTGAACTTCGGCGCCCTGAACTTCGGCACCAGCAACAGCCTGTTCACCACCGCCACCGGGCAGGTGCTGGGCGGCGGGGGCGGTGCGTTGTCGATCCTCTGTTCGGCCGGCACCACGCCGGTGGTCAAGGTGCGGGCCGGCGCCCACGACGGGCAGTCCGCCGGGGGAACGCGGGCGCTGTACGACGGCGTCGCCAACTACGTGCCCTACGACCTGTACACCGACGCGGGGCATTCGCAGTTGCTGGCCATCGACGGCACCATCAACCTCGCCGCCAGCACTGGCGTGGCCCAGACCGTGAACATCTACGGTCAGGCGGTGGGCAAGGCCGGACTGCCGGCGGGCACCTACACCGACACCATTTCCGTCGAACTGACGTTCTAGCCCATGGGCCGGCAGGGCTGGACGGCACTGCTCCTGCTCTGCGGGTGCGGCGTGCCGTTGCCGTTGGCGGCGGTGACCAGCCAGAGCTTCCAGGTCAGCGCCACGGTGACGCCGGGCTGCCTGGTGGTGGGCGGCGTGTCGAACTACGGCGCCTTGAATTTCGGTTCGAGTTCGGCCCTGGCCACCGGCACGGTGCAGGTGGCGCTGACGGGGGGCGTGCAGTTGCAGTGCACGCCGGGGGTGGCGCTGAACATGACCGTCGACGGTGGGCTGTACAGCAGCGGCGGGCGCAACCTGCAGCTCAACAGCGGCAGTGCGCGGGTGGCCTACTCGCTGTTTCGCGATGCCGCCTACAGCCAGAGCCTGGGCATCGGTCAGAGCGTGGCGGTGACCTACAGCGACGCGAACAACATCAGCCTGCCGATCTACGGCCGGGTGCAATTGCCGGGCAATCAGCCTGGGGGGACTTACAGCGACGTGCTGCAGGTGCAGCTGTCGTGGTGACACGGCGTTCGGACGGCCGACAAGGAGCAGTCACATGGGGGCATTCACGTCACGGCATCGGTTTTGGGTGATGCCGCTGCTGGCATTGGCCGCGGCGCTCAAGGCGCAGGCCGCCAGTTCGGTGCTGATCTGGCCCATCGACCCGGTGCTGGAGGCCGATCAGCAGGCCAGCGCGCTGTGGCTGGAAAACCGCGGCAATGAAACCGCCAACCTGCAGATCCGCGTGTTCGGCTGGAGCCAGAGCGGGTTCGAGGAGCAGTACCGCAACCAGCGCGAAGTGATCGGCAGCCCGCCGGTGGCGAAGATCGAACCGGGGCAGAAGCAACTGGTGCGCCTGACCCGCACCCAGGACGTCCCGCCCGGTCAGGAGCTGGCGTACCGGATCATCATCGACGAAATCCCGTCGGCCTTGCCGCCCGCTGCCGAAGACGGCAAGACCGCGGCGGCGATCCGCTTTCAGATGCGTTACTCGGTGCCGCTGTTCGCCTACGGCGCCGGATTGTGGAGCAAGGAGGACAGCACGCGCCAGCGTGATCCCAAGGGCATCGGCGTGCCGCAGTTGAGCTGGCGCACGGTGGCGGTGGACGGCCGGCCTTTCGTGGAGGTGCGCAACCAGGGAGCGGTGCATGCGCGGTTGACCGATGTGGCGTTGCGTCAGGGCGGGCAAAGCAGGCCCTTGGCCGAAGGGCTGTTGGGCTATGTGTTGCCCGGTGCCGTGATGCGCTGGCCGGCACCGGTGCCGCCGGGAGGGGAGGCGGCGTTGCAGGTGCGCGTCAATGGTGCGACGCAGGTGCAGAGCATCGCCCCGACGCGGTAGCGGGCCGGTGGGGTGAGTGAAATCCGTTACGGGATGTGGCGGTATCAGGAGGAACCAGTCCATTGATGGACGTGAAGCGCGAATGAGTCCGGGATGGGCTCGACGTATCCTGCGTCCGTTGTGGCTCATGACCGGCGCGTGTTGCCTGGTGTTCGTTGATCTGGCCGGGGCCGGCGAACTGCCGCCGCCTCCCAGCGGCATGGAGGCCGTGAGCGATGCGCAGCTGTTTCTGGACCTGGTGGTGAACCGAATGAACACCGGACGGGTGGTGGCGGTCGAGCAGCGCGGCGGGCGTTTGTACGTGCCGGTCGCGACGCTGCGCGAGACCGGCATGAACCTGCCGCAAGGGCTGGGCACCGAGGTCGACCTCGACGGCTTGCCGGGGCTGCACAGCGAATACGACAGCGCCGGCCAGCGGTTGCTGCTCGACGTGCCGCCGGACTGGCTGCCGGAGCAATTCGTGGGCAACCGCCAGGCCTACCCGCGCACCCCGGCGCTGAGCAGTTTCGGGGCGCTGTTCAACTACGACCTGTACCTCAACGACACTGACGACGCCGGCACTTACCTGGCGGCGTGGAACGAAGTGCGGGTGTTCGACAGTTGGGGCACGTTGTCCAACACCGGGCAGTACCGGCGCACGCTGTCGGGCGATGCGGTGGGTTCCCTGGACAACGGCTACCTGCGCTACGACACCGCCTGGCGCTATTCCGACGACGACCGGATGCTGACCTACGAAGCCGGCGACGTGGTCAGCGGCGCGTTGCCCTGGAGCAGTTCCGTGCGCCTGGGCGGCGTTCAGTTCTCCAGGGATTTCGCCGTGCGCCCGGACCTGGTGACCTACCCGCTGCCGCAGTTCGCCGGCGAGGCGGCGGTGCCGTCCTCGGTGGACCTGTTCATCAACGGCTACAAATCCAGCAGCGCCGACCTGCAGCCGGGGCCGTACACCCTGACCAACATTCCGTTCATCAACGGTGCGGGCGAGGCGGTGGTGGTGACCACCGATGCCCTGGGCCGGCAGGTCTCGACCACCGTGCCGTTCTATGTCACCAGCAGCCTGCTGCAGAAGGGCCTCAGTGATTTCTCGGTGTCCGCCGGCACCTTGCGCCGTGATTACGGCCTGAAGGATTTCAGCTACGGGCCGGGCGTGACCTCGGGCAGCCTGCGGTATGGCGTCAGTGACGCGTTCACCCTGGAAAGCCATGCCGAAGCCGCCGAGGCGCTGACGCTGGGCGGCGTCGGCGGCAACCTTCGGCTGGGCAACTTCGGGGTGCTCAACACGGCGGTCAGCCAAAGCCGGTTCGACGGCGACACCGGCCAGCAATTGAGCGTGGGCTACCAGTACAGCAGCCAGCGCTACAGCTTTTCCTGGCAACGGCTGCAACGCCGCGACCGGTACGCCGACCTGAGCGTGATCGACACCCCTTACGCCAGCCTGAGCCGGCGCAGCGAACAGGCGACCCTGAGCGTCAACCTGGAGCGCTGGGGCAGCCTCGGCGCCGGGTATTTCGACATCCGCGCGGCGGACGACACACGTACCCGGTTGCTCAACCTGACGTGGAGCAAGCCGCTGTGGCGCAACAGCAGTTTCTATCTGTCGGCCAACCGCGAGATCGGCGACAGCAACTGGGCGGTGCAGGCGCAATTGGTGATCCCGTTCGACCTGTACGGCAGCCTGGCGGTCAGCAGCGAGCGCAGCAAGACCGGGCAGTCGCAGCAACGGGTCAACTTCAGCCGCGCGGTGCCGATCGAGGGCGGCGTGGGCTTCAACCTCGGCTACGCCAGGGGCGACGGCGCCGATTACCGGCAGGCGGACCTGACCTGGCGCCTGCAGTCGGTGCAGTTGCAGGCCGGGGTCTACGGCACGTCCGAGGCCGAGACCCGCTGGGCCGATGCCAGCGGGTCGCTGGTGTGGATGGACCACCAGGTGTTCGCCGCCAACCGCATCGACGATGCGTTCGTGGTGGTCAGCACCGACGGTTTCGCCGACATTCCGGTGCGCTACGAAAATCAGCAGGTCGGCCGCACCGACCGCAACGGCCACCTGCTGGTGCCGTGGAGCAGCGCCTACTACCGCGGCAAGTACGAAATCGACCCGTTGAACCTGCCGGCCAACGTGCGCAGCCCGAATGTCGAGCAGCGCATCGCCGTACGCCGGGGCAGCGGCTATCTGCTGGAGTTCCCGCTGAGCCGGGTGGTCGCCGCGAGCGTCGTGCTGGTGGACGCGCAGCAGCGCGAGCTGCCGCTGGGCAGCGGCGTGCTGCATGAGCAGAGCGGCGCCCGCACGGTGGTCGGCTGGGACGGGCTGGTGTACCTGGAGAACCTGTCGGCGGAGAACTCGCTGCACGTAACGCTGGCGGGCGGCAAGACCTGCAAGGCGCAGTTCGGCGTGGACGTGAACCAGGATCAGGTGCCGCTGATCGGCCCGCTGGTGTGCCAATGAGCGGCGCGCGGATCTGCCTGTGGCTGGCGCTGATGCTGCCGGGCGTGGCCCACGCGTTGTGTTCGGTGGTCAGCACCGTCCCGGTGGCGTTCGGCACGGTCAGTTCGATTTCCGTGCGCACTACGTCGCAGCCGGGCTCGACCTTGAACGCCGGCCTGAGTTGCACCGGTTCGCTGCTGTCGCTGCTGGCCAGCAACGATCATTTCTGGGCAACGGTCACCTCGACCCAGAGCGGCCTGCTCGGACCCACCGGCGATGTCATCGGCTACACAATCTACGCCAACAACAGCACCAGTTACCCGTTGACCCGCGGCACTGCCTACGACTTCGCCCGCAACGGCATCATCGATGCCCTCGGCCTGCTCAACGGCACGACGCCCAAGACCGTGCCGCTGTATTTCGGCACGACGATCGGCAGCAACGTCGCGGCGGGGACGTACAGCGAGACCCTGAGCATCTTCTGGAGCTGGAACTACTGCTCCGGCATCGGCATCGGCGGCCTCTGCCTGGGGCGCGACATCGCCAGCGGCACCACCACGCTGACGGTGAACATGACCGTGGCCAACGACTGCACCATCACCGCGCCGAACATCGCCTTCGGCAGCGCGCCGGTGGTCAGCGCCTTTGCCCCGGTGACCGGGCAGACCATCAACCTGGCCTGCACCAAGGGCAGCGCCTACACCGTGGGCCTGAGCGACGGGCAGAACCCGGTCAGCGCCGGCGGGCGGCGGCGGATGGTCTCAGGCGGCAACTACCTGGCCTACGACATCTTCAAGAGCGCCGGCACCACCCGCTGGGGCAGCGTCGGTGCCGCCCGCCGGGCCAGCAGCGACGCCGAGGTCAATCCCGGCAACGGGCTGGGCACCGGCAGCCAGGTCTTCAACTACAACGCCAAGGTCTACACCGACCAGACCACGCCGCCGGCCGGGACGTACCTGGACAATGTGGTGCTGGATGTGGGGTTCTGAATCGGGGGGATTTTGCGGGCGTCGGCCGGCGATGGGGCAGGTGCCGGGGTGTCGGGCTCATCGCCAGCAGGCTGGCGATGGCGTCGGTGAAGGCGCCGCCAGGATACGTTCAGAAGGGCAGCGACTGCTTGAGCAACGGCGCCCCTGGTGTGTCGGTCGGGCTGACCATCGCGTAGTTGTAGCCGTCGCCGGACCAATAGTCCGCGCGCAGCTCGCCGTCGCTGCGGCTGCCACGGGGCAGGAACGTGTTTTTCGGGCCCGGCGGGCGCAGGTAGAAACTGACCTTGTGACCGCTGGCGTCCTCGTACATCACCATCGCCGCAGGACCCTCGTCGGTACTGAGCAAGCGGCCGCTGACCGGCCGGAAACCGGCCGCCGACAGATCCGGCAAACGGCTGGCGCGGGCGAAGTAACGGTCGAGCCACTCCTGCATGCTCCTGTCGTCGGCCACGGTGTAGTCCGCCGGCAGCAGGCCTTGCTGGGCGATGAGGCGATAGGCCTGCAAGGCGTCGGTCATGGGCGCGGGGACGTGCACCAGGGTCATTTGCCGGGCCTGCCAGCCGCCGAAGCCGCCTACACCCACAGCGAGCATCAAGACGGCGGCACTGGCCCAGCGGCGCTGGGCGTTGCGCTTGAGCCGCTGGCGGATGGCCAACGGGTCGAGCTGCGCATTGGCCGGTTGCTGCAGCGCGCCGCTCAGGGCCGCCCGCAGGTGCTGGGCATCCGTTTGCCAGGCGCGCACTTGTGCGGCTTCGTCCGGGTGGCTGGCGAGCCAGGTTTCCAGCTGTTGCCGGTCGGCGTCGCTGAGCTGGCGGTCGACATAGGCGTGAAGGTCACGCTCGCTGGGGGGCAGACTGATCATTTGAGTATCCGCAGGGAAGGGCTGCTGATTTCGCCGTCGCTGAGCTGGCGCAAGGCCTGGCGGGCGCGGGACAGGCGGGACATCACGGTGCCGATGGGGACGTCGAGGACTTCGGCGGCCTCCTTGTAGCTCAAGCCCTCCACCGACACCATCAGCAGCAGGGCGCGCTGCTCGGCGGGCAGGCGGTCGAAGGCCTGCAGGGTGGAGCGGGCGATCACCGTGCGCTCCACCGAAGGTTCGGCGTCGTCGCGGCCGGTGAAGAATTCGAGCATGCGGGCATAGCGCCGCGAACGCCGGTGGGCATCGAGAAACTGACGGTAGAGGATCGCGAACAGCCAGGCGCGCAGGTCGCCGTCCGGGCGCTTGTCCCGCCAGCCCGACAGGGCCCGCTCCAGGCTGGCCTGCACCAGGTCGTCGGCGCTGGCGGCTTCATGCGTCAGCGAGACGGCAAAGCGCCGCAATCGGGGGAGCAGTTCGCGCAGCTGTTCGTCGAATGTGTTCATGGAGGGTGCAAGCTCTAGGCCGGAAGCGGCATCGACAGGAAGACGCCGCCCGGGGCCCGTTATTCCATTCCTGTGAAGGATGTTTTTACCAGCTTTGTAGGACAGTTCATCGCGTTTTGTCATCCCTGTAATTGCCCAACGTTTTCCCGCTCAACCCGTTGGAACCGCGCATTCAGGCCAGTCATGCCTGATGCGCCCGGACAACCTGTTGAGTCAGAAGGGGACGTTATACATGCAAACTCTCGCGATGAGCGGTCAGTCGGAATCCCGGTGCGGGCCTGTGGCGAATGCCGACCATGACCGTTGGCGGCGATTCGGCCAAGGCCCGACCGTCACGCCCGACTTTTTCCTGATCCACCGCGCCATCGAAGCGCAGGCGGCGAACCAGCCGGAAGGCATCGCCGCCCGTCATCTCGGGCAGACCGTGACCTACGGCGAGCTGAACCGCCAGGCCAATCGTCTGGCGGCGCACCTGAAGGCGCAGGGTGTGGCGGCCGGGGATCATGTCGCCCTGTTCGTCGAGCGTTCCATTCCCATGCTGGTCGGGATGCTGGCGGTGCTGAAAGTGGGGGCCGCCTACGTCCCGCAGCACGTCGGCATCACACCGGCTGCGCAGCTGAGCCACATCCTGTCGGTCGCTTCGATCCGTGTGGTGCTGACGCTGTCGTCGCTGAGCCAGGCGATCCCGCTGACCGGCGAACATCGTTGCATCGAACTGGACACCTTCATGGCGACGCCGGGAGGGGCGGGCGATGACGACAACCCGACGGGCAACGACGTCTCGGCGCAGGCGCTGTGCTTCGTGCTGTTCACCTCCGGCACCACCGGCGTGCCCAACGGCGTGCGCGTCACCCACCGCAACGTCTGCAACATTCTGTTGACCGCTCCCGGCAACCTCGGCCTGCGCCCGGGGCTCAAGGTGGGGCAGATCCTGAACATCGCCTTCGACATGGCGGCCTGGGAGACCCTGGGTTGCCTGGCCCACGGCGCCACCTTGCTGATCCGCGGCAAGGACATCGCCGAAACGGCCGAACAATGCGATGTGCTGATCGCGACGCCGTCGATCCTGGCCCGTCTCGACCCGGCGCGCTGCACGCGGATGCGGGTGGTGGCCCTGGCCGGTGAGCCGTGCCCGCGTCCCCTGGCGGACCGCTGGGCCTCGTTCTGCACCTTTTACAACGCGTGCGGGCCTACCGAGACCACGATCATCAACACCCTGCAGCATTACCGGGGCGAAGGCGCACTGACGATCGGCAAGCCGACGCCGAACAACACAGTGTATGTGCTGAACGAGTCGGGCGAACTGTGCGGGCCGGGCGAAGCGGGCGAAATGTGGGCCGGCGGCGATTGCGTGACGGCCGGCTACCTCGGCAACCCTGAGCTTTCGGCCGAACGCTATCGGCTCGATCCGTTCCTCGGAGGGGGCCGGCTGATGTTCCGCACCCGTGACCTGGGCCGCTGGACGGAGGATGGCGAACTGGAACACCTCGGGCGCGTCGATGACCAGGTCAAGGTGCGCGGGTTTCGGGTGGAGCTCGATGCGGTGTCCGCGGTCCTGGAGTCGTCGGCGGGCTGTGAGCGCGCGGTCACGCTGAAGCTCGACGACCGGAGCCTGGTGGCCTTCGTCTTGCCGGCCGGCACGGACATCGACGCCGCACGGCGACGCTGCGAGGAGCGGCTGGCCTATTACTGCGTCCCGTCCCTGATCCTGGCGCTGGACGACATTCCGCTGACCTCCAGGGGCAAGGCCGACAAGCGTCTGTTGCTGGAACGGGCGCAGGCGCATTTGGCGCAGGGTGCAGGCACCGGGCAGGAGGTGTCGGCATGAAGGGGCTGGATCCGGGCCTCCCGGCGCGGCGCCCGCTTTGGCGCCGCCTGGGAACGCTGCCGCTGTTCTCCCACTACAACCGATTGTTCGCGATGGTGATCGCGGGCAATTGCATGGCGCTGGCGTACGGATTGACGGGTGGGCAGTGGTGGTCGCCGACGGGCATCGCCTTGCAGACGCTGGTGAACCTGGTGGTGGTCAACCTGTCGTTGGCGGTGCTGATCCGCCAGCAGTACCTCATCAACCTGTTGTTCTGGCTGGCGACGCGCGTGCCGACGACGTGGCCGTTGGCGGTGCGCCGCTCGCTGGCCAAGGTCTACCATTTCGGGGGGCTGCACAGCGGCGCGGCGGTGGCGGCAATCGGCTGGTTCGCCGCGTTCTTCGGTACGCTGGCCTGGCGCAGTAGCGCGGGCGACGGGGTTTCGCTCACGTTGCTGGGGATCAGCGGTACGCTGCTCGGGCTGCTGGCGCTGATCGCGGTGCTGGCGTTGCCGCGGATTCGCTCGCGCTATCACAACGGCTTCGAACGGATGCACCGGTTCGGCGGGTGGACGGCGCTCGGGTTGTTCTGGGCGATGACGCTGGCGTTCGCAGCCGACCGGCATCCGGCCGATCCGCTGGCGCAGGTGCTTGTCGGGTCGCCTCCGTTCTGGGCGCTGCTGGTGGTCACGTGCAGCATCGCGTTGCCGTGGCTGCGCCTGCGCAGAGTCCCGGTGACATGGGTCAGGCCCTCCTCGCATGCGGTGATTGCCCGGTTCACCCATCACACACCGTTCACCGGCTCTTCCATTGCGATCAGCCGTCACCCGCTGTGGGAATGGCACGCCTTCGCCAACATTCCCGCGCCGGGAGAAAACGGCTTTCGCCTGATCATTTCCCGGGCGGGCGACTGGACCGGTTCCTTCATCGAACAGCCGCCGTCCCACGTCTGGGTCAAGGGCATCACCACGGCGGGCGTGGCCCGCATCGAAACACTGTTCAAGTCGGTGGTGTACATCGCCACCGGCAGCGGCATCGGCCCGGTCCTGCCTCACCTGTTGGCCGGACAGGTGCCGGCGCGCCTGGTCTGGTCGGCGCGCAGCCCCAGGGCCACCTACGGCGATGCGCTGGTGGACGAGATTCTCGAAGCTCAGCCCGAGGCACTGATCTGGGATACCCGCGAGTCGGGAAAACCGGATCTGGTGGCTTTGGCGTACGCGGCCGTCCGTTCCTTCGGTGCGGAGGCGGTGATCTGCATCTCCAACCAGCACTTGACCGAGCTGGTGGTCGAGGAGATGGAAGCGCGGGGCATTCCGGCCTACGGCGCGATCTGGGATTCCTGACACGCCGCCGTCGCGGCTGTCGCACATCAATTGAGGAGAATCAGGATGACGAATGTGAATATTTTGGTCGAGCGGTTGGGGCGTGTCGTGTTGGTCCGGCTCAATCGTCCGCAGGCGCGCAATGCGCTGAACACCCCCTTGATGCAGGCGTTGATTGAAACCCTGCAACGTCTGGACAGCGATCCTGCGGTCGGCTGTTTCGTGGTGACCGGAACAAAGGATTTCTTTGCCGCCGGTGCCGACATCAGGGAAATGCACGGCAAGTCTTGCCTGGACATGGTGCAGGAAGACTATTTTTCCGGCTGGGATGCGTTCGCCGGGCTGCGTACGCCGAAAGTCGCCGCCGTCGCCGGCTATGCCTATGGCGGGGGCTGCGAGCTGGCGATGATGTGCGACGTGATCGTCGCGGCCGGATCCGCCCGGTTCGGCCTGCCTGAAATCACCTTGGGCGTGATGCCGGGCATGGGCGGCACCCAACGGTTGACCCGCCTGGTCGGGCGCGCCAAAGCGATGGACATGATTCTGACCGGGCGTTCGATGTCCGCCGATGAGGCGGAGCGGGCCGGCCTGGTCTCTCGGGTGACGGGCGACGAGGACGTGTTGGAGCAGGCCTTGGCGATTGCGCAGCGGATCAGCGGTTTCTCCCGGCCGGCCACGCTGGCTGCCCGGGAGGCGGTGGACCGTGCGCTTGAGGTGGGGATGCGCGAAGGCGTGCTGTCCGAGCGCCGTGCGTTTCATGCCTTGTTCGCCACGCCGGGGCAGAAGGAGGGCATGCAGGCCTTCCTGGAGAAACGCGAGCCTTGCTTCAACCGGAGCTAGACAACTGAGCACCGGCTCGCTCGCGGTTAACTGAAAGAAACTACAGTTCAAAGGGAATAATCCTACGAGGCGTTCGTCTCATAGCACCTTTTCCTATGGCCGATGGCCCTGGAGTCTTTTATGGTTGATCGCAGTTCACCGAACCGCTCGCCCGACACTTCACCACCCGGCGAGCCGCAGCGTCCGCCGTTGGGGGCCGCAAGCCTGCTGGTGCGCTTGACCGGCATTGCCGTGGTGGTTGCCGCAATGGCCGGGGCGTTTGCCTACGTGCACGGCAGCTTCGACCCGCAACGCCTGACGCCCAAGGCGTTGGTCGATGTGCTGGAGAAGAACAACGGCATCCACCCAGGCTTTCGCCGCAACCACGCCAAGGGTGTGTGCGTGATCGGGCATTTCGAAAGCAGCGGCGAGGCGCGGGCGTTTTCCGCCGCGCAAGTGTTCAACGAGCCCGTCACGCCCGTGGTCGGCCGATTCGCCTTGCCGGCGGGCAGTCCCTATGCGCCGGACGGCAGTGTGCCGATCCGCAGCCTGGCCCTGCGCTTCAAGCAAGCCAACGGGCAGCAATGGCGCACCGGCATGAACAGCATGCCGGTGTTCCCGGTGGGCACGCCCGAGGCGTTCTATCAACTGTTGCAGGCGCAGTCGCCGGATCCGGCCACCGGCAAGCCTGACCCGTCGAAGGTGCCGGCGTTCTTCGCCGCCCACCCGGAAACGGTGCCGTTCCTGACTTGGGTGAAGACGGCCAAGCCGTCGGCCAGCTATGCCACGGAAACCTACAACAGTGTGAATGCGTTCTACCTGGTCGACGCCGGCGGGAAAAAGCAGGCGGTGCGCTGGAGCATGGCGCCGCAGGCCCAGGACGCCGCCGGCGCTTCTGCGCCGGAGGGCGCCGACTTTCTGGAGAAGGATCTGGTGCAGCGCCTGGCCGCAGGGCCGCTGCGCTTTCAGTTGAACATCACGTTGGCCGACCCGGCCGACCCGGTGAACGATGCGAGCAAGGCCTGGCCCGCCGGCCGCAAGGTGCTGAACGCCGGCACGCTGGTGCTGGAAAAGACGCAACCACAACTGAGCGGCGAGTGCCGTGACATCAATTACGACCCGCTGGTGCTGCCGGCCGGCATCGAAGGTTCAGACGACCCGCTGTTGGCCGCCCGTTCGGCCGGTTACGCCGATTCCTACCTGCGCCGCACCAGTGAAGTCAGCCAATTGCCCGCCACCCGACAGGAGGCTCGCCCATGAGCAAGCAACCGACCCATTTTGCGTTTCCGGCGCGGCTGCTGCACTGGCTGATGGCGTTGATGATCATCGCGATGCTGTTCATCGGCGCGGGCATGGTCGCTTCGGTGTCGGCGCGGCATGAATGGCTGATCAACCTGCACAAGCCCTTGGGCATCGCGATTCTGGCGCTGGCGGTCGTGCGGCTGCTGGTGCGGTTCTCCACCCGCCAGCCGCCGTTGCCCGAAGACCTGCCGGGCTGGCAGGCGATGGCGGCCAAGGCGTCCCATGTCCTGCTGTACGGGCTGATGCTGGTGCTGCCGCTGCTGGGGTGGGCGATGATCAGCGCGGCGGGCGACCCGGTGATGCTGGGCCGTTCGCTGCAGCTGCCGTCGATCCTGCCGGCCGATGCGCAGGTGTTCGCGCTGTTGCGCAAGGCCCACGGTTATCTGGCGTACCTGCTGTTCGTGACGGTGCTGGTGCATCTGGCGGCCGCGCTGTTCCACGGCTGGGTGCGCCGCGACGGCGTGCTCGACAGCATGTTGCGCGGGCGGGATCGCGGCTGACCGCTTGAGCGCGAATCGCCGTCGCAAAAAAAAGATCGCAGCCTGGCTGCGATCTTTTTTTGGGGGCGCGAGGGGAGGGGATCAGCGCAGGCCGTCGACGATCTCGGCGATGGCGGTCAGCACGTCCTTGCCCAGTTGCTTGGAGCGCTTGCCCGACCAGCCGGTGAGGGCGTTCGGGTTGTCGTCGTGATCCTTGAACGGCATCTCCAGGGTCTGCGACAGGCAGTCGAACCGCTGGCCGACGCTGTTGCACGCCAGGTTCATGTTGGCTTGGCCCGGTTCGTCGCGGGTGTAGCCGTGCTTGGTCTGGAAGTCCTTGGTGATGCGCTTGAGGTGGCTGCGGAAATCCTCTTCGAGTTTCTCCAGGCGCGGCGTGAAGCCGGGGTTGCCTTCGCAGCCGGCGGTGAACACGTGCGGGATTTCCTCGTCGCCGTGGATATCCAGGAACAGGTCGACGCCGTACGTTTCCATCTGCTGCTGCACGAACAGGACTTCGGGGCTGATTTCCTGGCTGGCGGTCTGCCAGGCGCGGTTCAGGTCCTGGCCCATGGCGTTGGTGCGCAGGTGCCCGTGGAACGCGCCGTCGGGGTTCATGTTCGGCACCAGGTACAGATCGGCCTTGGCCAGCAGTGCGTTCAAGACCGGATCGTCGTGGCGCTCCAGGCGTTCGATCACCCCCTCCATGAACCATTCGGCCATGTGCTCGCCGGGATGCTGCTGGGCGATGATCCAGACCTTGCGCCGGCCCTCGGCGCCGCTGCCCTTACGCAGCAGCTGGATGTCGCGGCCTTCGACGCTCTTGCCGGTGGCCAGCAGTTCGGTGCCGGCCTTGGTCAGGGCCTGGTCGATCAGCCAGTCGTGACGGCCGCGGCTGTAGGGCTCGAAGTAGGCGAACCAGGCGTGGGTCTGCTCGGCTTCGAGGCAGAAGCGCAGGCTGTCGCCTTCGAATTGGGTCGGAATGCGGAACCAGTTGACGTGGTCATAGGAGGCGACCGCCTGATAGCCGGTCCAGGCTTTGTTGTAGGACGATTGACTGGCGTTGACCAGGCGGAACCAATGCTCCTGGTGGACATGCAGGCCGCTGGCCTTGAAGTGGAACCACTGGAAATGGTTGCTGCGGGTGTCAGGGCGGATCGCCAGCACCGGGTTGAGCGGGTTGCTGATGTCGACAACCTGGATGTTGCCGCTGTCGAAGTTGGCGCTGATGTCGAACGAAGATTTGGCCACGGTCATATCGGTTCCTGAACAGGATTTTTATGGTGGCTACTCTACACGCAAGACAGGGGTGAAACCGAGGGAATTTGCGGGGTGTGCGGGTGGGGGCGTCCTCCATGACGCGCAGGCAGCTTAGTGGCTGTGCGATTGATTCTCAAGTGCTAAATGTCATTGTCTGGGGCCGGTGAGGCGGGGTTCGGCTTGCCAAGCGATATTCTTTTGATATTATCCGCGCCACTGAATTTGCAGCACCTGAAGACTTCATTAGCCTGAAGCCAAAAGCCAGAAAACTGGCAAAAAAAAGACCCGGCAAAAAGCCGGGTCAAAAACCGTGATTAGCCTGATGAGGAGATAGTCCAGAAGACCGACCTAAGGTCTCTGGTCCATCGGCCGGTCTCGCGACCAGCTGCGTCCAATAATAATCATTATCATTTGCAAGTCAAATGATTTTATCTGCGCGATCGGAAAAATCTTTCCGATCCGATTCCGTTCCTCAATGACCGCCGCCATCGAGCGAGTGATCGACCATCGCCCGTGCCATGTCCACCATGTGCACCACCGAAAACGCCAGATCCCGACTGACGCCCTGCAGCCCGTCCGTGGCCTTGATCGCCGTTGCCGCCGCGCAGCGCAGCAGGTCGGAGGCATGCACCAGGGATTCTTCGCTGCTGAGGTTGCGGTTGACGCCGAAGAAGCGGTCCTCGGTGTCGGGCTCGGACACAGTCGGTTTCAAGTAATAGTCCAGTGCGCGTTGCGCGGCAGCGCTGCCTTGAGGTGAAGTGAGCGTGGTGTCGATCTGCAGGTCGGGCAAGTCTTTGCTGGTGATGTTCATGGCGTGAGGTCACTCCCTGTTCGTGTTTGAATCCATGACCCAAGCATAATACTCGTCGTATTTGTGACCAGAATTTAAATACTACAATATGTGTTTTGCTGGCCGAAGGCGTCCACGTATGGTGCCGCACATGGATAAATGGATTGAATTGGTCAAGGCCAAAATGAGTGAACTCAAAGTCACTCAAGTCGAGCTCGGCGAACGCGTCGGCATGTCTCAGGGCGGCATCGGCCATTGGCTGAACAAGCGTCGGGAGCCGGGCGTCGATGAGATGAACCGGGTGCTCAAGGCGCTGGGAATGGACTTTCTCGAGGTGGCGCTGGTGATCCGCGAACCGCAGCCGGACGCCGACGAGGGAATGCCGCTGGCGCAGAAGTACAACCCGTACTTCCGCTACCCCGTCAACGACTGGCGCGAGCCCCTGCAGGTGCGTGAAGCCGAACCTGCGTATGCGGGCGTCCAGGACAAGCGCCGCTTCGAACTGACGGACTACCATGCCCGCGGCGCGGCGTTCTGGCTGCTGGTGACGGGGGACTCGATGACGGCGCCCAGCGGCCCGAGCATCGCCGAAGGCATGCTGATCCTGGTGGATCCGGCATTGGAGGCGGAGCCGGGCAAACTGGTGATCGCCCAATGGGCGGACAGCGATGAAGCGATTTTCCGCAAGCTGATCGAAGAGGGCGGCCAGCGTTACCTGTTGCCGCTCAATCCGACCTGGCCGAAAGCCCTGTTCACCGACGCGTGCCGCATCATCGGTGTCGTGGTGCAGGCAACGGCCAGGTTCTAGTCGGATCGATCCTCGCCAGGCGTAGGATCGATCTTCCTTTACGCCTCTTCCAACTCGACCAGCGCGCTGCCTTCGCCGACCATTTCGCCTTCCTGGCAATACAGCGCCTTGATCACGCCGGCGTGGGGCGCGCGGATGCTGTGCTCCATCTTCATCGCCTCCAGCACCACCAATTGAGCGCCGGCCTCGACCGTTTGCCCGGCCTCGACCAGCACACGCACGATGCTGCCGTTCATGGGCGCCGTCAGGCCGCCCTGGTGGCTGTGGCTGGCTTCGACCGCGCTGATCGGATCGTAGGTTTCGATGCGACGCCATTCGCCGTCCCATTGCAGGTACAGAGCCTCCCCGTGGCGGATTGCCCGGTGCTGACGACGCAGGCCGTCGCGTTCGATCGACAATTGTTCGCCGATCAGCCTGGCGTCGCCGGCGGCGCCGAGGGTCAACGCCCGATCCTGTCCCTCGCAGCTCAGATGCAACGTGATCTCTTGCGGCAAGCCCGCGCGCAGACCGCTGTGCAAGGACCACGGTGAAGCCGGGTCATCCGCCCGTGCCGCACCCGGCAGGCTTTGCGCGAAGGCCTGCGCCGCCGCGTTCCAGAACGCATCGCTCAATGCGCTAGGCGCCGGCAGCAATTGTTCCTGATAACGGGGAATGAACCCGGTATCCAGTTCCGCAGCGGCAAAGGCCGGATGCGCGATGATCCGCCGCAGGAAGCCGATGTTGGTCTTCAGGCCGCCGATGGCGAACTCATCGAGCATGCTCAGCAAACGCAGGCGCGCCTGTTCCCGGTCTTCGCCCCAGGCGATCAGTTTGCCCAGCATCGGGTCGTAGTACGGCGAAACCCCGTCACCTTCCTCCACGCCGCTGTCCACCCGCCGACCCGGCCCGGCGGCCGATTCGCGGTACAGCGCCAGGCGGCCGGTGGCCGGCAGGAAATCGTTGGCTGGGTCTTCCGCATACAGCCGTACTTCAATGGCGTGGCCGTTCAGCGGCACTTGATCCTGGGTGATCGGCAGCGCTTCGCCCCGGGCGACGCGGATCTGCCAGGCCACCAGGTCCAGCCCGGTGATGGCTTCGGTGACCGGGTGTTCCACTTGCAGCCGGGTGTTCATTTCCATGAAGAAGAATTCGCCGCGGGCATCCAGCAGGAACTCCACCGTGCCCGCGCCGACATAGCCGATGGCCTGGGCCGAACGCACCGCCGCCTCACCCATGGCCCGGCGCAGTTCGGGGCTCAGGCCGGGCGCGGGGGCCTCTTCGACGACCTTCTGGTGCCGACGCTGGATCGAGCAGTCGCGCTCGTTCAGGTACAGGCAGGTGCCGTGACGGTCGGCGAACACCTGGATCTCCACGTGCCGCGGCTTGAGCAGGTATTTCTCCACCAGCATCCGCGAGTCGCCGAAGGACGATTGCGCCTCACGCTGGGCCGAGGCCAGGGCTTCGGCCAGTTGGCTGACGTCCTCGACCACTTTCATGCCTTTGCCGCCGCCGCCGGCCGTAGCCTTGAGCAGCACCGGATAGCCGATGCGTTCGCAGGCTTCGCGGAAGGTGTCCAGGTCCTGCGCTTCGCCGTGATAGCCCGGCACCAGCGGCACGCCGGCGGTTTCCATCAAGGCCTTGGCGGCGGACTTGCTGCCCATGGCATCGATGGCGGAGGCGGGCGGGCCCAAGAAGAGCAGGCCGGCGTCTTCGATGGCGCGGGCGAACCCGGCGTTCTCCGAAAGGAACCCGTAGCCGGGATGGATCGCCTGGGCGCCGCTGGCCTTGGCCGCCGCGATCAGTTTGTCGATCTGCAGGTAGCTGTCGGCCGCCTTGCTGCCGCCCAGGTCGACGCGGATGTCCGCTTCCCGGCTGTGCCGGGCGTTGCGGTCGGTGGCGCTGTGCACGGCGACGGTGGTCAGGCCCAGGGCCTTGGCGGTGCGCATCACCCGGCAAGCGATCTCGCCGCGGTTGGCCACCAACAGGGTGGTGAGAACAGGTGCGCTCATCAACGCGGCTCCTTGGTGGTGGTTGCGGCTTGCCAGCTAGGTGGACGTTTCTGCAGGAAGGCGCGCAAGCCTTCCTGGCCTTCGGGGCTTACACGGATGCGGGCGATGGCGTTTTCCGTGTAGCGGCGCAGGGCCGGAGTCAGCGCGCCGTTGCCCACCTCACGCAGCAGCTCCTTGCTGGCGCGCAGGGCGGCGGGGCTGTTGAGCAGCAGGTTGTCGACCCACTGCGCGACCTTGTGCTCAAGCTCGTCGGCCGGATAGCTCTCGGACAGCAAGCCGATCTCCCGGGCCCGCTGGCCGCCGAAGCGTTCGGCGGTCAGGGCGTAGCGCCGCGCCGCACGCTCGCCGATGGCCTGCACCACGAACGGGCTGATCACCGCCGGCGCCAGGCCGATGCGCACTTCCGACAGGCAGAACTGCGCATCGTCGGTGCCGATGGCCATGTCGCAGCAACTGATCAGGCCCAGCGCGCCGCCGAACGCCGCGCCCTGCACCACGGCCAGCGTCGGGATCTTCAGCTTGGCGAGGTTGTACATCAGTTCCGCCAGTTCCCGGGCGTCGTCGAGGTTGGTGTGGTAATCCAGTTCGGCCGACTGCTGCATCCAGGCCAGGTCAGCCCCGGCGCTGAAATGCTTGCCGCGGCCGCGCACCAGCAGGAAACGCAGGCTGGCGTCGCTGGCGATCTTGTCGAGGGCCAGGATCAGCTCGCGGATCATCTCGGCGTTGAACGCGTTGTTCTTCTCTTCGCGGCTGAGCCACAGGGTCGCGAAGCCCCGTGGGTCGCTCTGCAGTTCGAGGGTGTTGAAGTCGCTCATGAGGTTCTCCCGATCACATCCGGAACACGCCGAAGCGGCTCGGTTCGATAGGCGCGTTCAGCGACGCGGACAAGGCCAGGGCCAGCACGTCGCGGGTCTGCGCCGGGTCGATGACGCCGTCGTCCCACAGCCGTGCGCTGGAGTAGTAGGGGTGGCCTTGCTCTTCATACTGGTCCAGGATCGGCTGCTTGATCTCCGATTCCTGCTCGGCGCTGAAGCCCTGGCCGCTGCGTTCGGCCTGCTCGCGCTTGACCTGCACCAGCACGCCGGCGGCCTGTTCGGCGCCCATCACGCCGATCCGCGCGTTCGGCCACATCCACAAGAAGCGCGGGTCATAGGCCCGGCCGCACATGCCGTAGTTGCCGGCGCCGAAGCTGCCGCCGATGATCACGGTGAACTTCGGCACTTTGGCGCAGGCCACGGCGGTCACCAGTTTCGCGCCGTGCTTGGCGATGCCGCCGGCCTCGTATTTCTGGCCGACCATGAACCCGGTGATGTTCTGCAGGAACAAGAGCGGAATGCCGCGCTGGCAGGCCAGTTCGATGAAGTGCGCGCCTTTCTGCGCGGCCTCGGCGAACAGGATGCCGTTGTTGGCCAGGATCGCGATCGGGTAGCCGTGCAGGTGAGCGAAACCGCACACCAGCGTGGTGCCGAACAGGGCCTTGAACTCATCGAACACCGAGCCGTCCACCAGCCGGGCGATGACTTCGCGCACATCGAACGGCTGCTTGGCGTCGGCGGACACCACGCCGTACAGCTCGTCGCTGCCGTAGAGCGGGGCGATCGGCGCGCGTTGCTGCACTTCGCCGAGCTTGCGCCAGTTGAGGTTGGCCACGCTGCGGCGGGCGAGGGCGAGGGCGTGTTCGTCGCTTTCGGCGTAGTGGTCGGCCACCCCGGAGACCTTGCAGTGCACATCGGCCCCGCCCAGGTCTTCGGCGCTGACCACCTCGCCGGTGGCGGCCTTCACCAGCGGCGGTCCGGCGAGGAAGATGGTCGCCTGCTGGCGCACCATGATCGCTTCGTCGGCCATCGCCGGCACATACGCGCCGCCGGCGGTGCACGAGCCCATGACCACGGCGATCTGCGGGATGCCCATGGCGCTCATGTTGGCCTGGTTGAAGAAGATCCGCCCGAAGTGTTCGCGGTCCGGGAACACCTCGTCCTGACGCGGCAGGTTGGCGCCGCCGGAGTCCACCAGGTAGATGCACGGCAGGCGGTTCTGCTGGGCGATGGTCTGGGCGCGCAGGTGTTTCTTCACGGTCAGCGGGTAGTACGAGCCGCCTTTCACCGTGGCGTCGTTGGCCACGATCATGCATTCGACGCCTTCGACCCGGCCGATGCCGGCGATCACGCCGGCGGCGGGCACGTCTTCGCCGTACACCGCGTGGGCGGCCAGTTGGCTGATCTCAAGGAACGGCGAGCCCGGATCGAGCAAACGGTTGATCCGCTCGCGCGGCAGCAGCTTGCCGCGTGAGGTGTGGCGTTCCTGGGCTTTCGCGCCGCCGCCCTGGGCCACTTGGGCCAGCAGGGTGTGCAGGGCGTCCACTTGCTTGAGCATCGCCGCGCTGTTGGCGGCGAACTCCGCTGAACGGGGATTGAGCTGGGTGTGCAGGATTGCCATGGACAGCTCCGTTTAGCGGGTTTCGTTGAACAGTTCGCGACCGATCAGCATGCGGCGGATCTCACTGGTGCCAGCGCCGATTTCGTACAGCTTGGCGTCACGCAGCAGACGGCCCGCCGGGAATTCGTTGATGTAGCCGTTGCCGCCCAGGATCTGGATCGCGTCCAGGGCCATCTGCGTGGCGCGTTCGGCGGTGTAGAGGATCACCCCGGCGGCGTCCTTGCGGGCGGTCTCGTTGCGCTCGCAGGCCTGGGCCACGGCGTAGAGGTAGGCGCGGCTGGCGTTGAGCTGGGTGTACATGTCGGCGACCTTGCCCTGGATCAGCTGGAACTCGCCGATGCTCTGGCCGAACTGCTTGCGGTCGTGGATGTACGGCACGATCAGGTCCATGCACGCCTGCATGATCCCGGTCGGGCCGCCGGACAGCACGACGCGCTCGTAGTCGAGGCCGCTCATCAGCACTTTCACGCCGCCGTTGAGCACGCCGAGGATGTTCTCTTCCGGCACTTCGACGTCATCGAAGAACAGCTCGCAGGTGTTGGAGCCGCGCATGCCGAGCTTGTCGAACTTGTTGCTGCGGCTGAAGCCTTTCCAGTCGCGCTCGACGATGAAGGCGGTGATGCCGTGAGGGCCCTTTTCCAGGTCGGTCTTGGCGTAGATCACGTAGGTGTTGGCGTCGGGGCCGTTGGTGATCCAGGTCTTGCTGCCGTTGAGGACGAAGCGGTCGCCGCGCTTGTCGGCGCGCAGTTTCATCGAGACCACGTCGGAGCCGGCGTTCGGTTCGCTCATGGCGAGGGCGCCGACGTGTTCGCCGCTGATCAGCTTGGGCAGGTATTTGCTTTTCTGTTCGTGGTTGCCGTTGCGGTTGATCTGGTTGACGCAGAGGTTGGAGTGGGCGCCGTAGGACAGCGCGACGGAGGCCGAGCCGCGGCTGATCTCTTCCATGGCCACCACGTGCGCCAGGTAACCCAGGCCGGCGCCGCCGTACTCTTCCGGCACGGTGATGCCGAGCAGGCCCATGTCGCCGAACTTGCGCCACATGTCGGCGGGGAACAGGTTGTCGCTGTCGATCTGGGCGGCACGCGGGGCGAGCTGGTCAGCGACGAAGGACTGAACCTGATCGCGCAGCATGTCGATGGTTTCACCGAGGGCAAAGTTCAGGGTTGGGTAGCTCATGGGTCACCTTTTGGCTTTTTTGTCGGGTGGGGAGGGCGGCGGTTCGGCTCTCACCTTTACGTTAACGTAAGCCTGTGACGAATGGCTGTCAATCACCCTTTACGTTAACGTCAACTTGAGCGAGAGTAGAGCCAGTTCTGAAAGACCGGCGTCGCTCTTTGTGATGAGGGAGCTTGCTCCCGCTGGAGCGCGAAGCGGTCGCAAAATCGCAGTCTGCGGTGCGTCTGGCATCGTCGGCCTGCCGGTTTCACGACTGCTGCGCAAGCCTCTCGCCACCAGCGCCACGCTCCTACAAAAAAGACAATAGGGGTCGTCATGGATCAACCCAGTGCAAACCCGCAGCGCAGCTACACCCGCGGTTCCCAGGACAAAGCCTTGCTGGCGATGACCATCGGTCAGAAGTTCGACGAGACCGTCGCGCGTTACCCGGACGGCGAGGCGCTGGTGGTGCGCCATCAGCAGCGGCGCTACACCTGGCGGCAACTGGCCGAAGAGGTGGATCTGCACGCCAGGGCCTTGCTGGCGTTGGGGCTTGAGGCCGGCGACCGGCTCGGCATCTGGTCGCCGAACTGCGCGCAGTGGTGCATCACCCAGTTCGCCACGGCGAAGATCGGCGTGATCCTGGTCAACATCAACCCGGCTTACCGCAGCAGCGAGCTGGAATACGTGCTCAAGCAGTCCGGCTGCCAATGGCTGGTGTGCGCCGGCGCGTTCAAGAGCTCCGACTACCACGGCATGCTGCAAGGCCTGCTGCCGGAGCTGGCCGAGCAGTCCATCGGCCAGTTGCGCAGCGAGCGCCTGCCGGACCTGCGCGGGCTGATCAGCCTGGATGCGCAGCCGCCGTCGGGGTTCCTGCCGTGGTCGCAACTGGCGGACCTGGCCGCCGGGGTCACGGCGCAGCAACTGCGCGAACGCAGCGACAGCCTGCACTTCGACCAACCGGTGAACATCCAGTACACCTCCGGCACCACCGGTTTCCCCAAGGGCGCGACCCTCAGTCACTACAACATCCTCAACAACGGCTACATGGTCGGCGAAAGCCTGGGCCTGACCGCCGCCGACCGGCTGGTGATCCCGGTGCCGCTGTACCACTGCTTCGGCATGGTCATGGGCAACCTCGGTTGCGTCACCCACGGCAGCACCATGATCTACCCCAACGATGCGTTCGACCCGCTGCTGACCCTCAGCACCGCCGCCGAAGAGAAAGCCACGGCGCTGTACGGCGTGCCGACCATGTTCATCGCCATGCTCGATCAGCCGCAGCGCACGGAGCTCGACCTGTCGGCCCTGCGCACCGGGATCATGGCCGGCGCCACCTGCCCGATCGAAGTGATGCGCCGGGTGATCAGCGACATGCACATGAGCGAGGTGCAGATCGCCTACGGCATGACCGAGACCAGCCCGGTGTCGTTGCAGACCGGTCCCGCAGATGAACTGGAACTGCGCGTCACCACCGTCGGCCGCACCCAGCCGCAGCTGGAAAGCAAGATCATCGACGAGGCGGGCAACCCGGTGCCGCGCGGCACCATCGGCGAGCTGTGCACCCGTGGCTACAGCGTGATGCTCGGCTACTGGAACAACCCGCAGGCGACCGCAGAAGCCATCGATTCCGCCGGCTGGATGCACACCGGCGACCTGGCCAGCATGAACGACGAAGGCTACGTGTGCATCGCCGGGCGCAACAAGGACATGATCATCCGCGGCGGCGAGAACATTTACCCCCGCGAGCTCGAAGAGTTCTTCTTCACTCACCCGGCGGTGGCGGATGTGCAGGTCATCGGCATTCCGTGTTCGCGCTACGGCGAGGAAATCGTCGCCTGGATCAAGTTCCACCCCGGCCACAGCGCCACCGAGCAGGAGTTGCAGGCCTGGTGCAAGGAGCGCATCGCCCACTTCAAGACGCCGCGTTACTTCCGTTTCGTCGAGGAGTTCCCGATGACGGTGACCGGCAAGATTCAGAAATTCCGCATGCGCGAGATCAGCATCGAGGAGTTGCGCGACAGGCTGGGCTGACGCCATCGCCGGCCGGTTGGCTCCCACAGGCGTTGCTTCGCGCATCGCCGTGTGGGGGCGCGGGGGGGGGCGGTCATCGGGGGTGTTTTCAGGATCGCAGACAGCACAAAGGGGAGCCGAGGCTCCCCTTTAATTTTGTCGTCGCGTGCTCTTTTTATTATTGAGGGGCGGCCTGTTGTTGTTTTTGTTGACCGTGGCCCTTTGCTGCGTTTTTTGGCGATCCCCATCCGGGATCAAGAGCAAACGTATTTTTTTGAGCGCTGATCTGCTTTCTCGCTAGGCGATCCAACCGATACGGGAGCTACCTGAAGGTAGTTTTATTGTTCTCTGCCCGGTTGCGGGTCACTCCGAAGAGCACCCTGAAAAGCACACCTTCTCCAAAAAAATCTGTTAGCTGCGTCTCTGCCGTGTTGTTTTTGTTATGTCAGAGTCGTTTCGTCTTGTTTTTATTGGTTTGCCACTTTTTTATTCTTGTTATGCCAGAGAGATAGCAGTTGCCGTGCCAACTTTTAAAAATCCTTTAAATTCAATGGTTTGAGTTTTTTGAAGGATTTTTCCTTCAGGCAAAACCAGACAATTTGTTTCCGTGTTACTCGTTCGTGCCCGCATTCCGGGCCGCAGCGGTAACACCGTGTCCCCTCACTGTGCGCTGCGGGCCTTGGCCACGCGCGAACCGGTCGGGCGGCCCAGCACGGCACTGATCTGCAGGCCCGCGGCAATCAAGGCGTCCAGGTCGATGCCGGTCTCGATGCCTAGGCCGTTGAGCAGGTACACCACGTCTTCGGTGGCGACGTTACCGCTGGCGCCCTTGGCGTACGGGCAGCCGCCGAGGCCGGCGATGGAGCTGTCGAACACGTTGATGCCTTCGAGCAGGCTGGCGTAGATGTTGGCCATGGCCTGGCCGTAGGTGTCGTGGAAGTGGCCGGCGAGCTTCTCCCGCGGCACCTGGGCCGACACCACCTCGAACAGCCGACGGGTCGCGCCCGCCGTGCCGGTGCCGATGGTGTCGCCGAGGGAGACTTCATAGCAGCCCATCGCGTACAGCTCGCGGGCGACCGCCGCGACCTGCTCCGGTGCCACCGCACCTTCGTACGGGCAGCCCAGCACGCAGGACACGTAACCGCGCACGGTCACGCCATGCTGTTTCGCCGCTTCCATCACCGGTGCGAACCGCGCCAGGCTTTCGCTGATCGAGCAATTGATGTTGCGCTGGGAGAAGGCTTCGGACGCGGCGGCGAACACCGCGACTTCCTTGACCCCGGCCGCCACGGCGTCCTCGAAACCGCGCAGGTTCGGCGCCAGCGCGCCGTAGGTCACGCCCGGCGTGCGCCGGATCTGGGCGAACACCTCGGCGGAGCCGGCCATCTGCGGCACCCACTTGGGCGACACGAAACTGCCGACTTCTATATAGCCAAGGCCGGCGGCGCTGAGCGCGTCGACCAGTTGCACCTTGTCGGCGACGCTGAGGGGCCGGGCTTCGTTCTGCAGGCCATCGCGCGGGCCGACTTCGATCAGGCGTACTTGGGAGGGGAGGGACATGGCGTTGACCTGTTGTATGTGTCTGACGTCTACGAGAGCCCGTAGCAGCCAGCCTGCCGGCGATTGCGGTGGTTCAGCCACGTCAATGTCGCCTGACGCGCCGCCATCGCCGGCAGGCTGGCTCCCACAGGGGATGGGGTGGGGCTATTGCACGGCCTGCTGACTCTTGAGCGTCTGCTCCAGCGCCTGCACGCAGCGTTCTTCGGCGGTGTCGAGTTCCAGCTTCATCTGTTCGATGTCCAGCAGTTGCTGTTCGAGCTGCGCGCGGCGTTCGCTGATTTTCGCCAGCATGCTGTTGAGCTGTTTGGTGTTGCCGCTGGACGGGTCGTAGAGCTCGATCAGTTCGCGGCATTCGGCCAAGGAGAAACCGATGCGCTTGCCGCGCAGGATCAGCTTCAGGCTGACCTTGTCGCGCGGTGAGTAGATGCGTTCCTGGCCTCGGCGCTCGGGGCTGAGCAGGCCTTGCTCTTCATAGAAGCGGATCGCCCGGGTGGTGATGTCCAGCTCGCGGGCGAGGTCGGAGATGCTGTAGGTCTGGCTGCTCATGGAAGCGCTCGAAAAGGGGTACTTGGCGCTAAGCTAATGGCAGGTTGACGTTTACGTCAAGGGGCGGCGGATTCGGTGTCTGTGTCGGCCCCATCGCCAGCAGGCTGACTCCTATAGCCATGCGCGCAACACAGGCACATGTGGGAGCCAGCCTGCTGGCGATGAACGATGACGCGCAGAAAAGCCCTACACGCTGTCCAGCTTCTTCTCCTGCGCCGTCACCTGCTGGCACAGCTCGATCATCTGTTCGCGCATCCAGCGGTTGGCCGGATCCTGGTCGGTGCTTTCGTGCCAGTACAGGTGGGTCTCCACCGGCGGCACATCGTTGACCGGCAGGTTGAACGTCAGCAGGTCATGGCGGCGGGCGAAGCGTTCCGGGACGGTCATGACCATGTCGGTCTGCTGCAGCACCTGGGACGCCATCAGGTAATGCTGGGAACGCAGGGCGATCTTGCGCTGGATGCCCATCTTGCCCAGCGCCAGGTCCACATAGCCCAGCCCGTTGCGCCGGCTGGAGATGTGGATGTGGGTCAGCCCCAGGTAGTCGTCGAGGGTGACCTTTTCCTTGCCCGCCAGCGGATGGCCCTTGCGCATGGCGCACACGTAACGGTCTTCCATCAGCTTGACGTGGCGCACCTGCGGGTCGGTGTTGAGCGGGGCGTCGACGGCGAAGTCCAGGCGTCCGGCCGCCAGTTCCTTGGTGGTTTCCCGGCGTTTGGACAGGAAGCTTTCGATGACCACCGTCGGCGCCAGGCGCCGCAGGCGCTGGAACAGCGGCGGCAGGATCACGGCTTCCGTGAGGTCGGTCATGCTGATGCGGTAGGTCTTGACGGCCTGGGCCGGGTTGAAGATCCGGCTTTCCTGCACCGACACCCGCAGCAGCGAGAGCGCGTTGCGCACCGGGCCGATGATGTTCTGCGCCATGGGCGTGGGCACCATGCCCTGGGCGGTGCGCACGAAGAGCGGGTCGTTGAAGGTCTCGCGCAGGCGGGCCAGGGCGTTGGACACCGCCGGCTGAGTGATGCCGACGATCTGCCCGGCGCGGGTCAGGTTCGCTTCGGTGTAGATCGCGTCGAAGACGATGAAAAGGTTGAGGTCGACCTTGCTCAGATTCATTGCGCGGCTTCTCTTGTTTTGTAGGCGGCCCGGAAAATCAACCGATCATATATCGGTGATGAATGTTTATACATGCCGAGAATAGGCTAGGTAAATTATCAGCGCTGTTCTAGCATCGATTGCATGATCTGAACAACCTCTCACCAAAAGGTAGTGCCCATGGATTTCGCTTATTCGCCCAAGGTTCAGGAACTGCGTGAGCGCGTGACCGCGTTCATGGACACTTACGTTTACCCCGCCGAGGCCGTGTTCGAGCGCCAGGTGGCCGAAGGCGACCGCTGGCAGCCGACGGCGATCATGGAAGAGCTCAAGGCCAAGGCCCGGGCCGAAGGCCTGTGGAACCTGTTCCTGCCGGAATCGGAACTGGGCGCCGGCCTGACCAACCTCGAATACGCGCCGCTGGCGGAGATCATGGGCCGCTCGCTGCTGGGCCCCGAGCCGTTCAACTGCTCGGCGCCGGACACCGGCAACATGGAAGTGCTGGTGCGCTACGCCAACGAAGAGCAGAAGCAGCGCTGGCTCGAACCGCTGCTGCGCGGCGAGATCCGCTCGGCGTTCGCCATGACCGAACCGGACGTCGCGTCCTCCGACGCCACCAACATGGCCGCCCGGGCCGTGCGCGACGGCGACGAGTGGGTGATCAACGGCAAGAAGTGGTGGACCTCCGGCGCCTGCGATCCGCGCTGCAAGATCCTGATCTTCATGGGCCTGAGCAACCCGGACGCGCCGCGTCACGCCCAGCACTCGATGATTCTGGTGCCGGTGGACACTCCCGGCGTGAAGATCGTCCGGCCGCTGCCGGTGTTCGGCTACGACGATGCGCCCCACGGCCACGCCGAAGTGCTGTTCGACAACGTGCGGGTGCCTTACGAAAACGTGCTGCTGGGCGAGGGGCGCGGCTTCGAGATCGCCCAGGGTCGCCTCGGCCCGGGCCGGATCCACCACTGCATGCGTTCGATCGGCATGGCCGAACGGGCACTGGAACTGATGTGCAAGCGCTCGGTGAGCCGCACCGCGTTCGGCAAGCCGTTGGCGCGCCTGGGCGGCAACGTCGACAAGATCGCCGACTCGCGCATGGAGATCGACATGGCGCGCCTGCTGACGCTGAAGGCGGCGTACATGATGGACACCGTCGGCAACAAGGTGGCCAAGAGCGAGATCGCGCAGATCAAGGTCGTGGCGCCGAACGTCGCGTTGCGGGTGATCGACCGGGCGATCCAGATCCATGGCGGGGCCGGGGTGTCGAACGACTTCCCGCTGGCCTACATGTACGCGATGCAACGCACCCTGCGCCTGGCCGACGGCCCGGACGAAGTGCACCGCGCGGCCATCGGCAAGTTCGAGATCGGCAAGTACGTGCCCAAGGAAATGCTGCGCAGCGAGCGCTGAGCCGGCGCTTTGTTGTGGCGAGGGAGCACGCTCCCTCGCCCGACGCTCAGTAGACCCACACCTCCACCCGCCGATTCTTGATCCGCCCCTCGTCGGCGTTGTTGGCCGCCACCGGCATCAGCGCGCCGAACCCCCGCACCTCGCGCAGCGTCACTCCGTTTTTCACCAACTCCCGCCGCACCGCCATCGCCCGCAGCTTCGACAGCAGGTCGGCCCTTGCCGGATCGTCCTTGGCGTCGCCGAAGCCCACCAGGGTCACCGCCCGGTCGGTCTTGCCGTGGCGTTGCAGGTAATCGAGCACCCGGGCCAGGTCTTGGCGGGCCTTGTTGTCCAGGCTGGCGCTGCCTTCTTCGAAACGGAAGTTCACCGTCAGGCGCTGGGCGTGGCGGCTGAGGGATTGATAACCCTCGGGCATCAACGCGTTCGGGGAGACGGCGATGGGATGGATGGTCTGGGCGATGAACCCGTTGGCCGCCACGATCGCCTGGCCTTGAGGGCTTTGCGCGAACGCCGCCAACGCCATGGCCCAAGGGTTCTGGCTGGCGGGCGGCAAATAGAAGAACAGGCGCCGGGACAGCGGGTAGTCCTCGGTGGCGATCAGCCCCGGCAACGGTGGCATGGCCTGGGACTGGCCATCGATGATCGCCACCGCTTTGGCTTGGCGGATGTAAGGCAGGCCGATGAAGCCGATGGCCTGCGGGTCGGCGCTCACCGCGTCGGACAACTGCTCGCTGGACTCGAAACGCTTGGCTGCGCTGCTCAAGGTCTTGCCGCGTCCGCTGAGCACCAGTTCCTTGAAGGTGTCCCAGGTGCCGGACTGATCATCCCGCGCATACAGGTGGATCGGCCCGCCGCTGGCGCCGACGGCTTCCCAGGTCTTCGCCTCGCCGCTGAAGATCCGGGCCAGCTGTTCGGTGTCCAGTTGCCGCACGGGGTTGTCGGGGTGAAGGATGATCGCCAGACCGTCGATGGCGATCACCTGTTCGGCGGCGGGGCTCTTCAGGTCGCCGAGGGCTTGCAGGGCGGCCAGTTCGCTGTCCTTGACCGGGCGCGACGACGCTGCGAGGTCGGCGCCGGCGCTCTTGAGCGCGGTGAAGCCGGTGCTGGAGCCATGGGCGGCGATCTCCACCACCACGCGCTGGCCTTGGGCGGTCTGGCCGACGATGCGTTGTTCGTTGGCGGTGTCCGGGTCTTCGTGGTGGATCTTGAGCAGGCCTTGCTCTTGCAGCAGCCCTTCGACCAGCGCAGGCCCCAGCGCCGCGCCGATGGTGTTGGAACCCTGGATGCGCAGCGCCGGGCCGTGTTCCGGGATCGGCAAGCCGTCGGCGCAGGCCATCGCCGGCAGCCAGGCGCCCAGCACAAGGATCAACAGAACACGCAGGGTCATGCCGGCACCGTTTGCGGCCAAGGGGATTGCCGGGGAGATTAAGTCAGAAGGGTTTCGGAAAAATGACAGCGGCCCCACAGGATCTGCGGTCACCGCAAAACCTGTGGGAGCGAGCCTGCTCGCGATGAGGCCGTTTCAGTCACCGTTGCGGCGACGGGGTGGACGCTGTCGCCGCCCGGAGCAGGCCCGCTCCCACAGGTGGGGATCAGCTCAGCTCAAGCCAGATCGGCGCATGGTCCGACGGTTTTTCCATGCCGCGCAGCTCGTAGTCCACGCCCGCCGCCTTCACCCGCGGCAGCAAGGCCTGGGAGGTGAGGATCAGGTCGATGCGCAGCCCGCGCTTGGGCTCGTCCTCGAAGCCGCGGCTGCGGTAGTCGAACCAGCTGAAGGTGTCGGCCACGTCCGGGTTCAGGTGCCGGAAGCTGTCGGTCAGGCCCCAGTTCTTCAGGCGCGCCATCCACTCGCGCTCCTCGGGCAGGAAGCTGCATTTGCCGGTCTTCAGCCAGCGCTTCATGTTGTCCGGGCCGATGCCGATGTCGCAGTCCTCCGGGGAAATGTTCACGTCGCCCATCACCACCAGCGCCTGATCGTTCTTGAACTGGCTTTCCAGCAGCTGTTGCAGGTCGCTGTAGAAGCGCTGCTTGGCCGGGAACTTGGTCGGGTGGTCGCGGCTTTCGCCCTGGGGGAAGTAGCCGTTCATGATGGTGACCTGTGTGCCGTCGGCATCGGCGAAGGTGCCCCAGATGAAGCGGCGCTGGGCGTCTTCCTCGTCGGTGGCGAAGCCTTTATGCACGGCGATGGGCGCCTGGCGCGAGAGCAGGGCGACGCCGTAGTGGCCTTTCTGGCCGTGGAAATGCACGTGGTAGCCCAGGGCGCGGATCTCTTCCAGCGGGAACTGGTCGTCGTGCACCTTGGTTTCCTGCAGGCCGATGACATCCGGCTGATGTTTCTCGATCAGCGCCGTCAACTGATGCGGACGGGCGCGCAGTCCGTTGATGTTGAAGGAAACAATCTTCATGGTCGGCAGTCCTGGCAAAAGGGCGATGCTAGCTGACATGTGGGATGGGGGCCAGTGTGGGGTAGGGGGATTCGCGGTGTTCTGTCAGATGTGCGTTGTCCTGACGTGGTCTATACCTTTTGGGAACTGCGCCGCCACCGGCAGGTTCGTACCAACAAGAGCGCCGCCGCAGCCGCGCCACCGGGGAGAATCACCGCCATGCCTGAGACCTCGACCGCCATCGCCGACATCCACATGCTCGACCGCGGCTATTCCCGCGAGGCGCGATCGCTGCTGTACCAGGCCTACCGTCATGAGCCGACGTTCGCCTACCTGTTCGAGGCCGAGCGCCCGGGCTACGAGCAGCGGGTGCGGGCCACGGTGCGCGAACTGGTCAAGCAGCATTTCGCCCAGGAGCTGCCGGCCATCGGCCTGCTGGTCAACGACCGCCTGATCGGCATCGCCCTGATCGCGCCGCCGCAGCGGCGGCTGGGCGTCACCGAGAGCTGGGCCTGGCGCCTGCGCATGGTGCTGAGCACCGGTCTGCGCTGCACCCGGCGCTACCTGGAATACCACGCCGCCGTGGCGGCCTGCGTACCCGGCGAGGCGGTGCATGTGCTGCCGCTGCTGGGCATTCACCCGCAGTTCCAGGGCAAGCATTTCGGCGAGCAGTTGCTGCAGGCGGTGCACAACTGGTGCGCGGTGGACGAGCACTCCCGCGGCGTGGTGCTCGACAGCGGCAACCCGCGCTATCTGGCGTTCTACCAGCGCCAGGGCTATGAAGAAATCGGTGAGGTGGCGGTCGGGCCGGTGCGCGAGCATGTGTTTTTCCATGCCAATCCGCAGGTGTTACATACTGCAACGGCTTGAGGGGCGAACTTTCCGCGCACCCCAAGGCTCTATCACGCTCCCGAGCTCGTGATAGCATCCGCGCCTATGAAGTTTCCAGGAAGATTTACCGGTGGCGTGCTCCTGCTGTTAACCAGCTGCGCGGCGCTGGCGCAAAGTGAATTGGATGTGCGGGTCAAACCGTCCAACGATGAACTCAAGGCCAATATAGAAGGCTATATCGGCAGCCTCGGCGACCGCGACGAAGAAGCCTTGCTGCGCTTCAGCCGCGGCGCCGAAGAGCAGGCGCGCAAGGCTGCCCAGGCCTTGGGCTATTACCAGCCGCAGATCGACAGCGAAGTGAAGGGCGGCGACAAGCCGCGCCTGGTGCTCAAGGTCGATCCGGGCGAGCCGGTGCGCCTGCGCAACGTCACCGTGCGCATCGACGGCCCGGCCGCGTCGCTCAAGGTGTTCCGCGTACCGAAAAGCGACGCGCTCAAGCCCGGTTCGGTGCTCAACCATGGCCGCTACGAAGACGCCAAGCGGCTGATCCAGAACCAGGCCTCGCGCTACGGTTTCTTCAGTGGCCGCTTCACTCGTCAGAAGCTGTCGGTCGATCCCCGCGCCGGCGTCGCCGACATCGAACTGATCTACGACAGCGGCCCGCGCTATGCGCTGGGCCCGGTCAAGTTCGAAGGCGACACGCCATTCGACGAAGACCTGCTGCAACGCATGGTGCCGTTCAAGGCCGGCGAACCGTACGATTCGGAGCTGATCGCCGAACTCAACCGGGCCCTGCAATCGAGCGGCTACTTCGAAGGCGTGCGCGTCGATGCCGCGCCGACGGCGGCCAAGAACGACGTGATCCCGGTGGACGTCAAGCTCGACACCCGCAAGCCGCGCACCATGGGGCTGGGCCTGGGCTACTCCACCGACGTCGGCCCGCGGGTCAAGGCCAACTGGACGCGCCATTGGGTCAACCCCCAGGGCGACAGCTACGGCTGGGAGGCCGAACTGTCGGCGCCCCGGCAGAACGTCGGGCTGTTCTACGACATCCCGCTCGACCCGCCCTTGACCGACAAGCTGCGCTGGGCCGGCGGTTACCAATACGAAGACATCGACGGCTCCGACACCCTGAGCAAGCTGCTCACCTTCGGCCCGGAGTGGCACAGCAAGCTGCCCAGCGGCTGGCAGCGGGTGATCTCGCTGAAATGGCAGCGCGAGGAATACCAGCTCGGCGATGACTCCGGCCTCAGCAACCTGCTGATGCCCGGCATCAGCTATGCGTACCTCAAGAGCGACAACCGCATCGACCCGCACAACGGCTATCGCCTGGCGTTCGAAAGCAAGGTGGCGAAGGAAGGGCTGGGCTCGGACAACAACCTGTTGTACGGCACGGCGCTGGTCAAGGGCCTGACCACGGTGTTCGACAAGCACCGTTTCCTCGGACGGGTGCAGGTCGGCGGCAGCGCCACCAACGGCTACAAGTCGGTGCCGCCGTCGCTGCGGTTCTTCGCCGGCGGCGACCAGAGCGTGCGCGGCTACGACTACCAGAGCCTGTCCCCGGAAAACGCCAAGGGCGACCGCATCGGCGGCCGCTACATGGTGGCCGGCAGCGTCGAGTACCAATACTCGATCGCCGAAAAGTGGCGGGTGGCGACCTTCGTCGATCAAGGCAACTCTTTCAACAAGCTCGAACTGCCGAACCTCAAGACCGGGGTCGGCATCGGGGTGCGCTGGGTGTCGCCGGTGGGGCCGATCCGCCTCGACCTGGCCCACGCGCTGGACGACGACGGCGGCATCCGGCTGCACTTTTCGATGGGGCCTGAGCTGTGAAGCGTGCTTTGAAGATTTCGCTGCTGGCGCCCGGGGCGCTGGCGCTTTTGCTGGTGTCGGGCGCTGGGCTGGTGCTCGGCACTGAGGCGGGCAGCCGCTGGGCGTTGGGCCTGGTACCGGGCCTGAGCGTGGACAATTTCCAGGGCCGGCTCGGCGGGCAGTGGAGCGCCGATCACCTGCTGTGGCAACAGGACGGCAACCGGGTCGAGCTGGACCGGCCGGTGTTCGAGTGGTCGCCGCTGTGCCTGGCCCGCATGACCCTGTGCATCGAACAGCTCAAGGCCGGACAGGTGCGCCTGCACTTTGCGCCGGGCACGGAAACCACCGAGAGCGGCCCGGTCAAGCTGCCGGATCTGCAACTGCCCGTGGCCATCGAGCTGGGCGACGTGCAGGTCGACAGCCTGTTGCTGGACGGCAATGAACAGCTCAAGGACTTGCGCTTGGCCGCGCACTGGACGGCCAAGGGCATGCAGATCGACAACGTGCAGTTGCAGCGCGACGACCTGAGCCTGAAGCTGGCCGGCCTGCTGCAACCGACCGGCGACTGGCCGCTGACCGTCGAAGGCCAGCTGACGCTGCCGGCGCCGGGCACCGAACCGTGGACGCTGGCGCTGAAGGTCGACGGCGACCTGCTGAAAACCCTCAATCTGCACGCCGACAGCCACGGCTACCTCGACGGCCAGTTGAGCGGCGAACTGCAGCCGCTGGCGGAACACCTGCCCGCCAAGGTGCGCATCACCAGCGACGCCTTCAAGCCGAGCGCCGATCTGCCGGACACCCTGCAATTCAACCAATTGCTGCTGACCGGCGAAGGCGACCTGAAAAACGGCTACCGCCTGCAAGGCAACGCCACGCTGCCCGCCGAGCAAGGCCCGGTGGCGCTGGTGCTGCAAGGCCAGGTGGATGCCAGCGGCGCGCAGATCGCCGGCCTCGACCTGAACGCCAACGACAAGCAAAGCCTCAAACTCACCGGCCATGTCGACTGGAGCAAGGGCCTGAGCGCCCAGGCCAACATCGACTGGCGGGACTTCCCGTGGCATCGGCTCTACCCGGAGATCGACGAGCCGCAAGTCGCCTTGCGCACCTTCACCGGCGAAGTCTCCTACACCGACGGCCAGTACCTCGGCAATTTCGCCGCCGCCCTGGACGGCCCGGCGGGGGCGTTCAGCCTGAGCAGCCCGTTCAGCGGCAACCTCAAGCAAGTCTTTCTGCCGCAACTCAAGCTGGAGGCCGGGCAGGGCAAGGCCGAGGGCTATGTGAACGTGCAGTTCGCCGACGGCATTGCCTGGGACACCGCGCTGGAACTGTCGGCCCTCAACCCGGCGTACTGGCTGGCGGAGCTGCCGGGCACCCTGGCCGGGCCGCTGAAAAGCAAAGGCGAGATGAAAGGCGAACGCCTGAGCCTCAACGCCGACCTCGACCTCAAGGGCAAGCTGCGCGGTCAGCCGGCGGTGCTGCAAGCCAAGGCCGACGGCGCCGGCGAGCAATGGAACCTCAACGCCCTGCAGATCCGCCTCGGCGACAACAGCATCAGCGGCAAGGGCAGCCTGCAGCAGAAGTTCACCGGGCAGATCGACATCAAGCTGCAACGCCTGGCCCAGCTCTGGCCGCAACTGCGCGGGCAGGTCAATGGCCGGGTCGATGTGGCCGGCACGCTCAAGGCGCCGCAGGGCAAGCTGGATCTGCAAGGCTCGCAACTGGCGTTCCAGGACAACCGCCTGCAAAGCCTCAACCTCGACGCCACCCTCGACGGCGCGCAGCGCGCGAAGATCGACCTCAAGGGCAGCGGCATTCAGGCCGGCGACACCTCGCTGGGCACGCTGACCGTCAGCGGCCAGGGCGACATCCGGCAGCAGAAGCTCAACCTCGACCTGCTCGGGCCGAAGCTCAAACTGGCCCTGGGCCTGGACGGCAATCTGGACAAGGGCAACTGGCGCGGGCGCCTGGCCAGCAGCGACATCCAGGCCGGCGGCCAGGACTGGAAGCTGCAAGGGCCGGCGAAGCTCGAACGCCTGGCCGACGGCAAAATCAACTTCGGCGCCCATTGCTGGATCTCCGGCAACGCCAGCCTGTGCGGCGAAGACCAGCGGCTGATGCCCGACCCGAAACTGCGCTACCACCTCAAGCAATTCCCGATCGAAAGCCTGGCCGCCTGGCTGCCCAAGGATTTCGCCTGGCAGGGCCGGCTCAACGCCGACCTGCAACTGGACCTGCCGGCCAGCGGCCCCAACGGCCTGATCAGCGTCGACGCCAGCGGCGGCACCTTGCGGGTGCGTGAAAAGGACCAGTGGCTGGACTTCCCGTACCAGACCTTGCGCCTGTCCAGCAAACTCACGCCCAAGCGCATCGACACCGACCTCAACTTCGTCGGCGGCAAACTGGGCGAGCTGATGGTGCAGGCCCAGCTCAACCCGCTGCCGAAGAACAAACCCTTGAGCGGCTCGTTCCGCTTGACCGGGCTGGACCTGTCGGTGGCGCGGCCGTTCGTGCCGATGGTCGAGAAACTCACCGGGCGCCTGAACGGCGGCGGCACGGTGTCCGGCGGCCTGCTGGCGCCGCAGGTCAACGGCACCGTGCAGTTGAGCGACGGCGAAGTCTCGGGGCCGGAGCTGCCGATGGAGTTGCAGGCCCTGCAGCTGCAAGCGGTGATCGCCGGGGAAAGCGTGCAACTGAACGGCGGCTGGAAAAGCGGCAAGGCCGGGCAGGGCAGCCTGAACGGCAATGTCGCCTGGGGCCAGGCGCTGGCGGTCGACCTGGCGCTCAAGGGCACGCAGTTGCCGGTCACGGTCGAACCTTACGCCAAACTGGAAGTGGCGCCGGACCTGAAGATTTCCATGGCCGGCGACGAACTGGCCATCGCCGGCAAGGTGATGGTGCCCAAGGGCGAGATCACCGTGCGCGAATTACCGCCATCGACCGTGAAAGTCTCCGATGACACAGTCATCGTCGGCCAACAGACCGAAGAGGGCAAAACGCCGCTGGCCATGAAGATGGACATCGACGTGATCGTCGGCCAGGACAAGCTGAGCTTCGCCGGGTTCGGCCTCACCGCCAACCTGCAAGGCCAGGTGCACATCGGCGACAACCTCGACACCCGCGGCGAACTGTGGCTCAACGACGGCCGCTACCGCGCCTACGGCCAGCGCCTCAACGTGCGCCGGGCGCGGCTGCTGTTCGCAGGCCCCATCGACCAGCCGTACCTGGACATCGAAGCGATCCGCCAGACCGACGACGTCATCGCCGGCATCCGCTTGAGCGGCAGCGCCGAACAGCCGACCACGCAGATCTTCTCGGAACCGGCGATGAGCCAGGAGCAAGCGCTGTCCTACCTGGTGCTGGGCCGTCCGCTGAGCAGCAACGGCGAGGACAACAACATGCTCGCCCAGGCCGCGCTGGGGCTGGGGCTGATGGGCAGCTCCGGGGTCACCAGCGGGCTGGCCAAGAACCTGGGGATCCAGGATTTCCAGCTCGACACCCAGGGCAGCGGCAACACCACCAGCGTGGTGGCCAGCGGCAACATTTCCGAGAAGCTCAGCCTGCGCTACGGCGTGGGGGTGTTCGAGCCGGCCAACACCATTGCCTTGCGCTACAAACTGAGCAAGAAGGTTTACCTCGAAGCCGCCAGCGGCGTGGCCAGTTCGCTGGACATCTTCTACAAGCGGGATTTCTAGGCCGCTCACTCCGAAACCGAGTCGTTCCCATCGCGGGCAAGCCCGCTCCCACAGGTTCCTGGGTCGTATACACAATTAGTGCACGACGCCGAACCCTGTGGGAGCGGGCTTGCCCGCGATGGCGTCCGCCTGTGCGCAACCAAAGACCCAGTCCAACAGTCAACTAATAACAAAGCAACCTAACGATTGCGTTGACATTCGCTGCCTAAGCAGTAATATCTCGTCACACATTCACTGCCTAGGCAGTCATTAGGTGCGCAAATGAAGCATTTCACCCCCGACGAATTCAAGAACTGCCATCTGGGCCTGCTGCTGGGCCGCGCCGCGTTGCTCAAGGACCGGATCATCGATACCCACATGGAGCCCCACGGCATCACCGCCGCGCAGTTCAAGGTGCTGATCATCGTGGCCCAGTACGGCGTCGATACACCGGCCGAGCTGTGCCGGCACCTGTCGCTGGACAGCGGTTCGATGACCCGCATGCTCGACCGTCTGGAGCAGAAAGGCTTCCTGATCCGCCAGCGCAGCGAAGACGATCGCCGTCAGGTGCGGCTGAAGCTGACGGAGCAGGGCCAGCAACTGGCCGACCGCCTGCCGCAGATCGGCGCCGACGCCATGAACGAACTGGCCGGGGCGATCACGCCCGACGAGCTGGTGACCCTGCAACACATCCTCAAGAAAATTCTGCTGGCCGCCGGCGACTCGATCACCGTGCTGCGCCTGGGTGAGCACAATGAGCGGTAAGACCTTGCGCAGCGGCGTGACGCTGCTGCTGTCGGCGATGATCCTCGCCGGCTGCGCCAACTACAGCGGCCTCGAAACCGAAGGCGTGCGGCTCGACGCCAAAAGCCTGAAGGCAGGACAGTCGCTCGACGGCGTGACCCTGTCGCCCGCCGCCTGGCCGAAAAGCGACTGGTGGACCGGCCTCGGCGATCCCCAGCTCGACGGCCTGATCCGCGAAGCCCTGCGCGACAGCCCGGACATGCAGATCGCCGAAGCCCGCGCCCACCAGGCCAACGCCGCCGCGTCCGCCGCCGATGCCGAACGCTACCCGACCCTCGACGCCAGCGCCGGCATCAGCCGTTCGCGCCTGGCCCGCGACCAGGATCCGCGGGGGCAGGGCGGGGCGTACTCCACCGTGCGCAACCTCAGCGCCGGCTTCAACTACAACTTCGATCTGTGGGGCGGCCAGCGCGATGCGTGGGAAGCGGCCCTGGGCCAGGCCCGCGCCGCCGAAGTCGACCGCCAGGCCGCGCAACTGACCTTGGCCGCCGACGTGGCCCGGGCCTACAGCGACCTCGGTCAGGCGCACATCGTCCATGACCTGGCCAGCGAAGACCTCAAGCGCACCCGGCAGATGCTCGACCTGAGCGAGCGGCGCCTGCGTTCCGGCATCGACAGCCAATACCAGCTGCAACAGACCCAAAGCCTGGAGGCCAGCTCCGAAGCCAGCCTGGTCGACGCGGAAAAACGCCTGAACAGCGCCAAGATCGCCCTGGCCGTGCTGCTCGGCAAAGGCCCGGACCGCGGCAACGAAATCGCCCGGCCGAACGTCCTCAAGGCCAGCGCCGTGGCGCTGCCGTCGGTGCTGCCGGCCGAACTGCTCGGCCGTCGCCCGGACCTGGTGGCCGCACGCTGGCGCGTGGAGGCCGCGAGCAAGGACATCGCCTCGGCCAAGACGCGCTTCTACCCCAACCTGAACCTGACGGCCGCCGCCGGCGCCGAGTCCTTGCTGGGCGACGCGATGTTCGGTTCCGCCAGCCGCTTCTTCAACATCGCGCCGACCCTGTCCGTGCCGATCTTCGACGGCGGACGCCTGCGGGCCAACCTCGACGCCAAGGACGCCGACTACGACCTGGCGGTGGCGCAGTACAACAAAAGCCTGGTGAAAGCATTGGGCGATGTCAGCGACAGCCTCAACCAGTTGCGTGACATCGGCCGGCAGATCGGCGCCCAGCAGCATGCGACCGAGATCGCCCAGGAGTCCTACAACACCGTCGTCCAGCGTTACGGTTCCGGCATCGGCAACTACCTGGACGTGCTCAGCATCGAGCAGCAACTGCTGCAGGCCCAGCGTCAGCTGGCCAGCCTCAATGCCGAGCAGATCGACCTGTCGATTCAACTGATGCAAGCGCTGGGCGGCGGCTTCCAGGGTGACACCCTGAGCGCAGCCAACGCCGTTCCAGCCACGCCGCACAACTAATTCAAGGTACTTGCCATGGCCACTGCGCAAAACACTCAAGCTCAAGACAACGCTCAAGACACCGGCAACCCGCGCAAGCGCAAGGCGATGCTGGCGGGGCTGGCCGTTGCGGTCGCCGTCGCCTGCGCCGGCGTCTGGGGCTATCACCAGTTCTACGGCCGCTTCAGCGAAAGCACCGACGACGCCTACGTCAACGGCAACGTGGTCGAGATCACGCCGTTGGTGACCGGCACCGTGGTCAGCATCGGAGCCGACGACGGCGACCTGGTGCAAGAAGGCCAGGTGCTGGTGAACTTCGACCCGAACGACGCCGAAGTCGGCCTGCAGAGCGCCCAGGCCAAACTGGCCCGCACCGTGCGCCAGGTGCGCGGCCTGTACAGCAACGTCGACGGCATGAAAGCCCAGGTCAACGCCCAGCAGGCCGAAGTGCAGAAGGCCCAGGACAACTTCAACCGCCGCAAGAACCTCGCCGCCGGCGGGGCGATTTCCCAGGAAGAGCTGTCCCACGCCCGTGACGACCTGACCTCGGCGCAGAACGCCCTGGCCAACGCCAAGCAGCAACTCAAGACCACCAGTGCGCTGGTGGATGACACCGTGGTGTCGTCGCACCCGGACGTGATGGCCGCCGCCGCCGAACTGCGTCAGGCCTACCTGAACAACGCGCGCAGCACGCTGATCGCGCCGGTCACCGGTTATGTCGCCAAGCGCACCGTCCAGCTGGGCCAACGCGTGCAGCCGGGCACCGCGCTGATGGCGGTGATCCCGCTGAACCAACTGTGGATCGACGCCAACTTCAAGGAAACCCAGTTGCGCGACATGCGCATGGGCCAGCCGGTGGAGATCGAGTCGGACATCTACGGCAGCGACGTGAAATACAGCGGCACCGTGGACAGCCTCGGCGCCGGCACCGGCAGCGCGTTCGCCCTGCTGCCGGCGCAGAACGCCACCGGCAACTGGATCAAGATCGTCCAGCGCGTGCCGGTGCGCATCCACATCAACGCCGAAGAGCTGGCCAAGCATCCGCTGCGCGTGGGTCTGTCGACCAACGTCGAGGTCAACCTGCACGACCAGAGCGGTCCGGTGCTGGCCCAGCAGCCGCCGCAGAAGGCGTCGTTCACCACCAGCGTGTATGACCGTCAGCTGTCCGAGGCCGACGCGATGATCACCCAGTTGATCCACGACAACAGCGCCGCCGTCAGCAAGACCGCGCAACGCTGACACCCTCCCGGTGGGAGCGGGCTTGCCCGCGAAGGCGACCATCCCGGCAACGCAGATGCCGGCAAGAGCGTCGCCCTCGCGCGCCCGCTTGCTCCTACAAACAGGCTCCAAGGATCCGCAATGAGCAATAACGCCTCTTTTGCGCCGCCCAGCCTGGTGCTAAGCACCATCGGCCTGTCGCTGGCGACCTTCATGCAAGTGCTTGACACCACCATCGCCAACGTGGCGCTGCCGACCATCTCCGGCAACCTCGGCGTGAGTTCGGAGCAGGGCACCTGGGTGATCACCTCGTTTGCCGTGAGCAACGCCATCGCGCTGCCGCTCACCGGCTGGCTGAGCCGGCGCTTCGGCGAGGTGAAGCTGTTCCTGTGGGCGACCATGCTGTTCGTGCTGGCCTCGTTCCTGTGCGGCATTTCCACGTCGATGCCGGAACTGATCGGCTTTCGCGTCCTGCAAGGGCTGGTGGCCGGTCCCCTGTACCCGATGACCCAGACCCTGCTGATCGCGGTCTACCCGCCGGCCAGGCGCGGCATGGCCCTGGCGTTGCTGGCGATGGTCACGGTGGTGGCGCCGATCGCCGGCCCCATCCTCGGCGGCTGGATCACCGATAGCTACAGCTGGCCGTGGATCTTCTTCATCAACGTGCCCATCGGGATCTTCGCGGTGATGGTGGTGCGCCAGCAACTGGCCAAGCGGCCGGTGGTCACCAGCCGTCAGCCGATGGATTACGTGGGGCTGATCTCATTGATCATCGGCGTCGGCGCGTTGCAGGTGATCCTCGACAAGGGCAATGACCTGGACTGGTTCGAGTCGAGCTTCATCATCATCGGCGCGGCGATCTCGGTGGTGGCGCTGGCGGTGTTCGTGATCTGGGAAATGACCGACCGGCACCCGGTGGTCAACCTGCGCCTGTTCTCGCACCGCAACTTTCGCATCGGTACGCTGGTGCTGGTGTTGGGCTATGCCGGGTTCTTCGGCATCAACCTGATCCTGCCGCAGTGGCTGCAGACCCAGATGGGCTACACCGCCACCTGGGCCGGGCTGGCGGTGGCGCCGATCGGCATCTTGCCGGTGGTGCTGTCGCCGTTCGTCGGCAAGTACGCGCACAAGTTCGACCTGCGCCTGTTGGCGGGGCTGGCGTTCCTGGCGATCGGCCTGAGCTGCTTCATGCGCGCCGAGTTCACCAACGAGGTGGACTTCCAGCACGTCGCCCTCGTGCAGCTGTTCATGGGCATCGGCGTGGCGCTGTTCTTCATGCCGACCCTGAGCATCCTGATGTCCGACCTGCCGCCGCACCAGATCGCCGACGGCGCCGGGCTGGCGACGTTCCTGCGTACCCTGGGCGGCAGCTTCGCGGCGTCGCTGACCACCTGGATCTGGATCCGCCGCGCCGACCAGCACCATGCCTACATGAGCGAAAGCATCAGCACCTACGAGCCGGCCACCCGGGAGGCGCTGAACAACCTGGGCGGGGCGGGCAACCCGGCGTATGCGCAACTGGACCATGTGCTGACCGGCCAGGCCTACATGCTTTCCACCGTGGACTATTTCACGCTGCTGGGGTGGGGGTTCATGGCGCTGATCCTGATCGTGTGGCTGGCCAAGCCGCCGTTCTCCGCCAAGGCGGGGCCGGAGGCCAGCGGCCACTGAGGTGTGCGCTTTGGCGTCCTTGCGGACGCTATCGCCAGCAGGCGCCGCAGGATTAAGGCGCGGGAGAAGGCAACGCCGGCGGCGGAGCGAAATCGAACGGCGCCAGCGCAAAGCCGTTGTCGTCCACCTGCAATGCCCAGCCCTGGCGGTCCCAGTCCCCCAGCACGATCCGCTTGGCCGCCTGGTCGCCCAATTGGAGCTTGTGGATGGCCGGCCGGTGGGTGTGGCCGTGGATCAGGGTCTTCACCCCGTGTTCCTCCATGATCCGCGGGATTTCCTCGGGCGTGACGTCGACGATGTCGTTGGCCTTCATCCGCGTCTGCGCACGGCTTTCGCTGCGCAGCTTGCGCGCCAGCTTGTGCCGCGTGCCCAAGGGCAGGTGGCGCAGGATGAACAGGGTGACGGGGTTGCGCAGGTAGCGGCGCAGCTTCATGTAGGCTTCGTCGCGGGTGCATAGGCTGTCGCCGTGCATCAGCAGGACGGGTTCGCTGTTGAGTTGCACGACACTCGGGTCCTTCAGCAGCGTGCAGCCGGCCTCTTTGCAGAAGGCCTGGCCGAGCAGGAAGTCGCGGTTGCCGTGCATCAGAAAGATTGCGGTGCCGCTGTCGCTCAGTTCGCGCAGGGCCCGGCAGATGGAACGCTGGAACGGGGTCATGGCATCGTCGCCGATCCACGCCTCGAAAAAGTCGCCCAGGATGTACAGCGCACTCGCCGAGCGGGCGCGTCCGGCGAGCAAATCCAGAAACGCCCGGGTGATGTCCGGGCGCTCCTCTTCCAGATGCAAGTCTGAAATCAGCAATATCACGCTTCGATGATCTCGGCTTTCTCGATGATCACGTCGTCTTTCGGCACGTCCTGGTGGCCGGCCTTGGAGGTGGTGGACACGCCTTCGATCTTGTCGACCACGTCGGTGCCTTCAACCACTTTGCCGAACACGGCGTAGCCCCAGCCCTGAACGGTCTTGCCGGTGTGGTTCAGGAAGCTGTTGTCGGAGGCGTTGATGAAGAACTGCGCCGAAGCCGAATGCGGCTCCATGGTGCGGGCCATGGCGATGGTGTACTTGTCGTTCTTCAGGCCGTTGTCGGCTTCGTTCTGGATGCTCGGGCTCTTGTCTTTCTTTTCCGACATGCCCGGCTCGAAACCGCCGCCCTGGATCATGAAGCCCTTGATGACGCGGTGGAACACGACGTTCTCGTAGTGACCTTTCTTAACGTATTCGATGAAGTTGGCCACGGTGATCGGGGCCTTTTCAGCGTTCAGTTCGATGACGATGTCACCGTGGTTGGTGGTCAGTTTGACTTGAGTCATGGTCAGTACTCTTTATAAGGAATTCGTGGTCTTGGAGCCTCAGGCCCCGCAACCGGTTCAGCCGGTTTCGGCCAAGGTGCGCAGTTTAGCGTGACGGGCGCGAATTTCGAGGCTGTTTTTCACCGGTCCGCGATTAAATGCGTTCCTTTTGTGGGGCCTGCTCTGTCAGCCCCTTGACGGCATCGGCTATGATAGCGGCTTTGTTTTGTCTGGCCCCCTCACGGCGGCCGCGCACATGTACGTCAAGGATCCTATGAGCAAGCCCACCGTCGACCCGACCTCGAACGCCAAGACCGGCCCAGCCGTGCCGGTCAATTTCCTGCGCCCGATCATCCAGGCGGATCTGGACTCGGGCAAGCACACGCAGATCGTCACCCGTTTCCCGCCTGAGCCCAACGGCTACCTGCACATCGGCCACGCCAAGTCGATCTGCGTGAACTTCGGCCTGGCCCAGGAGTTCGGCGGCGTCACCCACCTGCGTTTCGACGACACCAACCCGGCCAAGGAAGACCAGGAATACATCGACGCCATCGAAAGCGACGTCAAATGGCTGGGCTTCGAATGGGCCGGCGAAGTGCGCTACGCCTCGCAGTACTTCGACCAGCTGCACGACTGGGCCGTCGAGCTGATCAAGGCCGGCAAGGCCTACGTCTGCGACCTGACGCCCGAGCAGGCCAAGGAATACCGCGGCAGCCTGACCGAGGCGGGCAAGGACAGCCCGTTCCGCGACCGTTCGGTGGAAGAGAACCTGGACTGGTTCGCCCGCATGCGCGCCGGCGAGTTCCCGGACGGCGCCCGCGTGCTGCGCGCCAAGATCGACATGGCCTCGCCGAACATGAACCTGCGCGACCCGATCCTGTACCGCATCCGCCACGCCCATCACCACCAGACGGGCGACAAGTGGTGCATCTACCCCAACTACGACTTCACCCACGGTCAGTCGGACGCCATCGAAGGCATCACCCACTCGATCTGCACCCTGGAGTTCGAAGGCCACCGTCCGCTGTACGACTGGTTCCTCGACAACCTGTCGGTGCCGGCGCACCCGCGCCAGTACGAGTTCAGTCGCCTGAACCTGAACTACACCATCACCAGCAAGCGCAAGCTCAAGCAACTGGTCGACGAGAAGCACGTCAACGGCTGGGACGATCCGCGCATGTCCACGCTGTCGGGCTTCCGCCGCCGTGGCTACACGCCGAAATCGATCCGCAACTTCTGCGAAATGATCGGCACCAACCGTTCCGACGGCGTGGTGGACTTCGGCATGCTTGAGTTCAGCATCCGCGACGACCTCGACCAGAGCGCGCCGCGCGCCATGTGCGTGCTGCGTCCGCTGAAGGTGGTCATCACCAATTACCCGGAAAGCCAGGTCGAGAACCTCGAACTGCCGTGCCACCCGAAAGAGGACATGGGCGTACGCGTCCTGCCGTTCGCCCGGGAAATCTACATCGACCGCGACGACTTCATGGAAGAGCCGCCCAAGGGCTACAAGCGCCTGGAGCCGGCCGGCGAAGTGCGCCTGCGCGGCAGCTACGTGATCCGTGCGGACGAGGCCATCAAGGACGCCGACGGCAACATCGTCGAGCTGCGCTGCTCGTACGACCCGGACACCCTGGGCAAGAACCCTGAAGGCCGCAAGGTCAAGGGCGTGATCCACTGGGTGCCGGCGGCCGCCAGCGTCGAGTGCGAAGTGCGCCTGTACGATCGCCTGTTCCGTTCTCCGAACCCGGAGAAGGCCGAGGACGGCGCCAGCTTCCTGGACAACATCAACCCTGACTCCCTGCAGGTCCTCACCGGTTGTCGTGCCGAACCTTCGCTCGGCAACGCACAGCCGGAAGACCGTTTCCAGTTCGAGCGCGAAGGCTACTTCGTCGCAGACATCAAGGACTCGAAACCGGGCGCACCGGTATTCAACCGTACCGTGACCCTGCGCGACTCCTGGGGTCAGTGATTCAGTCAAGGAATTAACGTGCTTACGATCTACAACACGCTCACCAAGAGCAAAGAAGCCTTCAAGCCGCTGGACGGCAACAAGGTGCGCATGTACGTGTGCGGCATGACCGTGTACGACTTCTGCCACCTGGGCCACGGCCGCAGCATGGTCGCGTTCGACCTGGTGACCCGCTGGCTGCGGTTCAGCGGCTACGACCTGACCTATGTGCGCAACATCACCGACATCGACGACAAGATCATCAACCGGGCCAACGAGAACGGCGAGTCGTTCGAAGCGCTGACCGAGCGCATGATCGCGGCGATGCACGAGGACGAAGCGCGCCTGAACATCCTCAAGCCGGACATGGAACCGCGTGCCACCGACCACATCCCGGGCATGCACGCGATGATCCAGACCCTGATCGACAAGGGCTACGCCTACGCGCCGGGCAACGGCGACGTGTACTACCGCGTCGGCAAGTTCATGGGCTACGGCAAGCTGTCGCGCAAGAAGATCGAAGACCTGCGCATCGGCGCGCGGATCGAGGTCGACGAGGCCAAGCAGGATCCGCTGGACTTCGTGCTGTGGAAAGCGGCCAAGCCGGGCGAGCCGAGCTGGGAATCGCCGTGGGGCGCCGGGCGTCCGGGCTGGCACATCGAGTGCTCGGTGATGTCCACCTGCTGCCTGGGCGAGACCTTCGACATCCACGGCGGCGGCAGCGACCTGGAGTTCCCGCACCACGAGAACGAGATCGCCCAGAGCGAGGCGGCCACCGGCAAGACCTACGCCAACGCGTGGATGCACTGCGGCATGATCCGCATCAATGGCGAGAAGATGTCCAAGTCCTTGAACAACTTCTTCACCATCCGCGACGTGCTCGACAAGTACCACCCGGAAGTCGTGCGTTACTTGCTGGTGTCGAGCCACTACCGCAGCGCGATCAACTATTCGGAAGACAACCTCAAGGACGCCAAGGGCGCCCTGGAGCGTTTCTACCATGCGTTGAAAGGCCTGCCGGCCGTGGCGCCGGCCGGTGGCGAGGCGTTCGTCGAGCGTTTCACCACGGTGATGAACGACGACTTCGGCACGCCGGAAGCCTGTGCGGTGCTGTTCGAGATGGTGCGCGAGATCAACCGCCTGCGCGAAAGCGACATCGACGCGGCGGCCGGTCTGGCGGCGCGCCTGAAGGAACTGGCCAGCGTGCTGGGCGTGCTGCAGCTGGAGGCCGACGACTTCCTGCAGGCCGGCGCCGAAGGGCGTGTCGATGCGGCCGAGGTCGAAGCGCTGATCGCTGCACGCCTGGCGGCGCGGGCCGGCAAGGACTGGGCCGAATCCGACCGCATCCGCGACCAGCTCACCGCCATGGGCGTGGTGCTGGAAGACGGCAAGGGCGGCACGACCTGGCGTCTGGCTGACTGATTGCCGTTGCTTGCCGCAAAACAAAACCCGCCTTGTGCGGGTTTTGTTTTTTTGCTGCCTCAGGATCCTGAGGCGTCCGGGCTGACGCTATCGCTGGCAAGCCAGCTCCCACAGATTTCACAGGTGTTCATCAGTTTTGCGGACGACTCAATTCCCTGTGGGAGCTGGCTTGCCAGCGATCAGGCCCGCCCGTCTAGTGCGTCATTCAGCCTGGCGCAACCGCTTGTACAGGGTGTTGCGGCTGACCCCCAATCGCCGCGCCAAGTGGGAAATGTTCCCTCCGGCCGCCCGCAACTCCCGGTTCAGCGCTTCGGCATCGTTCAGGTCGATCCCCAACGGCGCCATCGTCTCCACCGGCTCCATCTCCAGATCGACAAAAAAATCATCCGGCAAGTGTTCGGGTCGCACCGGTTGATCTTCGGCCATGGCCAGCGCCACCTGCATCACGCTGCTGACCTGGCGCAGGTTGCCGGGCCACGGATGACGGCCAAACAATTCCAGCACCTCCTGGCTCAACCCCGCCCATTGCGTGGGTTCGCGATGCTGTTCCCATAACCGTTTGAACAGCGCCTCCTTATCGCTGCGCTCTCGCAAGGGCGGCAGTTCCAGCGTCAGGCCGCCGATGCGGTAATACAGGTCTTCGCGAAAGCGCCCCAGCTGCACCTGTTCGCGCAACGAGCGGTTGGTGGCGGAGATGATCCGCAAGTCCACCGGGAACAGCTCGCCGCTGCCCACCGGCTGCACGCAACGCTCCTGCAGCACCCGCAGCAGGCGGGCCTGGGTCGGCAGGGGCATGTCGCCGATCTCGTCGAGGAACAGCGTGCCTTTGTCGGCCTTGCGGATCAGGCCGATGCTGCCTTTCTGGTTGGCGCCGGTGAATGCACCCTTTTCGTAGCCGAACAGTTCGGACTCCACCAGTTCGGCGGGGATCGCCGCGCAGTTGACGGCGATGAACGCCTGTTTGCTGCGGGAGCTGGCCTGGTGCAAGGCCTTGACGAAGACTTCCTTGCCGACGCCGGTCTCGCCGTGGATCAGCAGCGGAATGTCTTTCTCCAGCAGGCGTTCGGCCTGGCGCACGGCCTTTTCCACGCGGCTGTCGCCGAAGTGCAGGGTGCCCAGGCTGACGGCGGCGGGCGCAGCCGTCTTCGGTTCGGCGAACACCCGGGGCTGGACGAGCGCCTGTTTCGGCCGCCTCAGCAGGCACTGGAAGCGGTTGCGCCCTGCGGTCTGCAACGCGAACGGCAGGCCGTCGGGCTGGTTGATCAATTCCAGCAGCGACACCTGGAACAGGCTTTCGACGCTCACCCGCGACAGGCGCAGGCCCAGCAGGTTGTCGGCCCGGCGGTTGGCCGACAGCACCTGGCCGCTTTCGTCGAAGACCAAAAGCCCGGCCCACTGGCTGTCGAGGTTGTTCAACCCGGTGTTGAAGGTCAGCTCGAAGTGCTGGCCGCGGAACAGGTTGAGGATCAGCCGGTTCTCCACGGTCTGGCTCATCATCTTGACCATGCCCAGGGTGTGGGAGGGCGGCAGGTAGCTGTCGCTGGAGACGTCCAGCACCGCGATCACCTTGCGTTCGGCGTCGAAGATCGGCGCGGCCGAACCGGTCATGAAGCGGTTGGCCTTGAGGAAATGCTCGTCATGCTCGATGTGCACCGCCTGCTCGCAGGCCAGGGCCGTGCCGATGGCGTTGGTGCCGCTGGAGCGCTCCATCCAGCTGGCGCCGGCCTGGAAACCCCGGGCCAGGTTCGGCTCGATGAAGCGCTGGGTGCCCCAGGACGTCAGCACCTGGCCCTGGTTGTCGGCGAGCATGATCAGGCAGTTGGAGTTGCTCAGGATGTTCTCGTAGTAGGGCAGCACTTCCTGGTGGGTGGTCTGCACCAGCGAGTGGTGGCTGTCGAGCAGGCGGGCGATGCCGGCGGCGGGCAACTGGTCGAACGCCGGGACGCTCTGATGGCTCAGGCCGTAGGCGCGGCAGCGGGACCAGGAGGTCTGGACGATGGCGTCATGGGACAGCGGCGGGGCGGGTGCGGCCATGGCGGTCAGCCTCCGGATGCAGCGTTCTTATTGTTGTTATGGGGCCCACGGAACCGGGCGAAAGCCTCGGTAGAGTGTTGTTCACCTGTGTTCATTGTCAATCGCCGAGGTGTTCAAATGTGTTCAGCAATGAACAGGGTTTGTCGGCGCTTTCGGCGATTTTCGCGACAAATCAACGGCTTGGGATTTCTGGCACGAATGTCGCTCTGCTGCACACGCCACAGGACTCCAACAATAAAAAGGCCGAGCCATGTCACTCACCCTGGAGCATGTCAGCCGCACCGTCGAGGGCCAGACCTGGATCGACGATGCCTGCCTGACCTTCGAACCCGGATCCTTCAACGTTCTGCTGGGGCGCACGCTGTCCGGCAAGACCAGCCTGATGCGCCTGATGGCCGGGCTGGACAAGCCCGACAGCGGCCGCATCCTGATGAACGGCGTCGATGTCACCCAGCGCCCGGTGCGGTTGCGCAACGTATCGATGGTCTATCAGCAGTTCATCAATTACCCGACCATGACGGTGTTCGAGAACATCGCCTCGCCCCTGCGCCAGGCCGGGATCGCCGACGACGTGATCCAGGGCAAGGTGCTGGAGACGGCGAAGATGCTGCGCATCGAGAAGTTCCTCAAGCGCCATCCGCTGGAACTGTCCGGCGGCCAGCAGCAGCGCACGGCCATGGCCCGGGCGCTGGTCAAGGACGCCGAGCTGATCCTGTTCGACGAACCGCTGGTCAACCTCGACTACAAGCTGCGCGAGGAACTGCGCCAGGAAATGCGCGAGCTGTTCAAGGCCCGCCACACCATCGCCGTCTACGCCACCACCGAGCCCAACGAGGCGCTGGCCCTGGGCGGCACCACCACCATCCTTCACGAGGGCCGGGTGATCCAGAGCGGCGTCTCGACCGAGGTCTACCAGCAGCCCAAGACCGTGCTGGCCGCCGAGCTGTTCTCCGAGCCGCCGATCAACCTGATGCCGGGCCGGATCGCCGGCAACGAGGTGAGCTTCGCCAACTTCGTGCACTTCCCGCTGAACGTCGACCTGCGCCCGGTGGGCGAGGGCGAATTCCGCTTCGGCGTGCGTCCCAGCCACATCTCGCTGGTGCCGAGCAACGATGACGACCTGGAGCTGGCGGTCACCGTCGAAGTGGCGGAGATCAGCGGCTCGGAAACCTTCCTGCACGTGCGCAACGAGCATTTCCTGCTGGTGCTGCACCTGCCGGGCGTCCACGAGTACGACGTCGACGCGCCGATCCGCATCTACATCCCCACCCATAAACTGTTCGTGTTCGATGCGCAGGGCCGTCTGGTGCAGGCACCGGGCCGGCGCGTCGCGAGGGTCGCCTGATGGCCGAGATCCGCTTGCAGCACCTGGCCCACAGCTACACCCGCACCCCGGCGGGGCCTGAGGACTACGCGATCCGCGAGATGGATCACGTCTGGGAGCAGGGCGGCGCGTATGCCTTGCTCGGCCCGTCGGGCTGCGGCAAGTCCACCTTGCTCAACATCATTTCCGGCCTGCTCAGCCCGTCGCAGGGTCATGTGCTGTTCGACGGCAAAGCGGTCAACGACCTGTCGCCGGAGCAGCGCAACATCGCCCAGGTGTTCCAGTTCCCGGTGGTCTACGACACCATGACGGTGTTCGACAACCTGGCGTTCCCGCTGCGCAACCAGGGGCTGGCGGAGGCGAAGGTGCACAGCAAGGTGCAGGAGATCGCCGACGTCCTCGACCTGCAGAGCCTGCTGAACAAGAAGGCCCGCAACCTCACCGCCGACGAAAAGCAGAAAGTCTCCATGGGCCGCGGGCTGGTGCGCGACGATGTCTCGGCGATCCTGTTCGACGAGCCGCTGACGGTGATCGACCCGCACCTGAAATGGAAACTGCGGCGCAAGCTCAAGCAGATCCACGAGCAGTTCAACATCACCATGGTCTACGTCACCCACGATCAGCTGGAGGCCTCGACCTTCGCCGACAAGATCGCGGTGATGTACGGCGGCCAGATCGTCCAGTTCGGCACGCCGCGGGAACTGTTCGAGCGGCCGAGCCACACCTTCGTCGGCTACTTCATCGGCAGCCCGGGGATGAACCTGATCGAGGTGCAGCCGCAGCCCGGCGGGGTGGGGTTCGCCTCGACCCACCTGCCGTTGTCCGAGGCCCTGCAGCGCCACATCGAGCACGGCCAATGGAAGAACCTCAAGGTCGGCATCCGCCCCGAGTTCGTCCATGTCTGGGACGAGCCGTTCGAGGACGCCCTGCAGGCCAAGGTCGTGCACGTCGAAGACCTCGGCACCTACAAGATCCTCACCCTCAACCTCGACGGCGTGCCGCTCAAGGTGCGCCTGGCCGAAGACAAGCCGGTGCCCCAGGGCATTGCGCACATCAGTTTTCCGGCCCAGTGGCTGATGGTGTACGCCGACGAGTTCCTGCTCGACACCACCGACGACAGCGAGGTGCTGCCATGAACAAGGTGCAGAACAACAAGGCCTGGTGGCTGGTGCTGCCGGTGTTCCTGCTGGTGGCGTTCAGCGCCGTGATCCCGATGATGACGGTGGTCAACTATTCGGTGCAGGACATCTTCGACCAGTCCAGCCGCTACTTCGTCGGCGCCGACTGGTACCGGCAGGTGCTGCTCGACCCGCGCCTGCACGACTCGCTGCTGCGCCAGTTCATCTATTCGGCCTGCGTGCTGGTGATCGAGATCCCGCTGGGCATCGCCATCGCCCTGACCATGCCGACCAAGGGCCGCTGGTCGTCGGTGGTGCTGATCGTGCTGGCGATCCCGCTGCTGATCCCGTGGAACGTGGTGGGCACCATCTGGCAGATCTTCGGCCGCGCCGACATCGGCCTGCTCGGGGCGGGCCTCAATGCTGTGGGCATCAGCTACAACTACGCGGCCAACACCATGGACGCCTGGGTCACGGTGCTGGTGATGGACGTGTGGCACTGGACGTCGCTGGTGGCGCTGCTTTGCTTCTCCGGCCTGCGGGCGATCCCCGACGTGTACTACCAGGCGGCGCGGATCGACCGGGCCTCGGCCTGGGCGGTGTTCCGCCACATTCAGTTGCCCAAGCTGAAAAGCGTGCTGCTGATCGCGGTGATGCTGCGCTTCATGGACAGTTTCATGATCTACACCGAGCCGTTCGTGCTCACCGGCGGCGGGCCGGGCAACGCCACCACGTTCCTGAGCCAGACGCTGACCCAGATGGCCGTCGGCCAATTCGATCTGGGGCCGGCGGCGGCGTTCTCGCTGGTGTACTTCCTGATCATCCTGCTGGTGTCCTGGCTGTTCTACACCGCCATGACCCACAACGACGCCAACCGCTGAGGCCCGGCCATGAGCAAGAGAAAGCTGATTCCGCTGCTGGTGTACATCCTGTTCCTGCTGGTGCCGATCTACTGGCTGCTGAACATGTCGTTCAAGAGCAACACCGAGATCCTCGGCGGGCTGACGGTGTTTCCCCAGGACTTCACCTGGCACAACTACAAGGTGATCTTCACCGACCCGAGCTGGTACACCGGCTACCTCAACTCGCTGTACTACGTGAGCCTGAACACGGTGATTTCCCTGAGCGTGGCGCTGCCGGCGGCCTATGCGTTCTCGCGCTACCGGTTCCTGGGCGACAAGCACCTGTTCTTCTGGCTGCTGACCAACCGCATGGCGCCGCCGGCGGTGTTCCTGCTGCCGTTCTTCCAGCTGTATTCGTCGATCGGCCTGTTCGACACCCACATCGCGGTGGCGCTGGCCCACTGCCTGTTCAACGTGCCGCTGGCGGTGTGGATCCTGGAGGGCTTCATGTCCGGGGTGCCCAAGGAAATCGACGAGACCGCCTACATCGACGGCTACAGTTTCCCCAAGTTCTTCGTGAAGATCTTCATCCCGCTGATCGGCTCCGGCATCGGCGTCACGGCGTTCTTCTGCTTCATGTTTTCCTGGGTCGAGCTGCTGTTGGCGCGCACGCTGACGTCGGTGAACGCCAAGCCCATCGCGGCGGTGATGACCCGCACGGTGTCCGCGTCGGGCATCGACTGGGGCGTGCTGGCGGCGGCGGGGGTGTTGACCATTTTGCCGGGCATGCTGGTGATCTGGTTTGTCCGCAACCACGTGGCCAAGGGCTTTGCCCTGGGCCGGGTATGAGGAACCGATGATGGAATGGATGAGCTGGACGATCCCGACGGCGGCGTTCTTTGGCGTCATCGCCCTGATCCTGGTGGCCATGACCACCTGGGAGCTGCGTTCGCCAAGCGTTGTGCGCAAAGGTTTCCTGCCGATCGCCACCACCCGTGGCGACCGCTTGTTCATCGGTCTTCTGGGCAGCGCCTACCTGCATTTGCTGGTGATCGGCGTCACCGGTTGGAGCATCTGGATAGCGTTTGCGTTGTCTGTGGTGTGGCTGTTGGCTGTGATGCGTTGGGGGTGACCGAATCGCTCGGCGATGCGGCTCCGGAACTTAAACAGGAGGTCTCTATGTTCGACAAAAACAATAAGCTGCGACATAGCATTTCATTGGCGGCCCTGCTGGCCTTGAGCGGTCTGAGCGCTTCGGCCTGGGCCGATGCCTACGAGGAGGCGGCGAAGAAGTGGATCGGCAGCGAGTTCAAGCCGTCCACCCTGACGGCCGATCAGCAACTGGCGGAACTGAAGTGGTTCATCAAGGCCGCCGAGCCGTTTCGCGGGATGGACATCAAGGTCGTCTCGGAAACCCTGACCACCCACGAGTATGAGTCCAAGGTGCTGGCCAAGGCCTTCACCGAAATCACCGGGATCAAGGTCACCCACGACCTGCTCCAGGAAGGCGACGTGGTGGAGAAGCTGCAGACCGTGATGCAGTCGGACAAGAGCATCTATGACGGTTGGGTCAACGACTCCGACCTGATCGGCACGCATTTTCGCTACGGCAAGACCGAAGCGATCAGCGACCTGATGGCCAACGAAGGCAAGGACTTCACTTCGCCGACCCTGGATCTCAAGGACTTCATCGGCACCTCGTTCACCACCGCGCCGGACGGCAAGCTGTACCAATTGCCCGACCAGCAGTTCGCCAACCTGTACTGGTTCCGCGCCGACTGGTTCGAGCGCGCGGACCTGAAGGCCAAGTTCAAGGAAAAGTACGGCTATGAGCTGGGCGTGCCGGTGAACTGGTCGGCCTACGAGGACATCGCCAAGTTCTTTAGCGAAGACGTCAAGGAAATCGACGGCAAGCGCATCTACGGGCACATGGACTACGGCAAGAAGGATCCGTCCCTGGGCTGGCGCTTCACCGACGCCTGGTTCTCCATGGCCGGCGGCGGCGACAAGGGCCTGCCCAACGGCTTGCCGGTGGACGAGTGGGGGATCCGCGTCGAGGATTGCCATCCGGTGGGCTCCAGCGTGACCCGCGGCGGCGACACCAACGGCCCGGCGGCGGTGTTCGCCACCACCAAATACGTCGACTGGCTGAAGAAGTACGCGCCGCCGGAAGCCGCAGGCATGACCTTCTCCGAGTCGGGGCCGGTGCCGTCCCAGGGCAACATCGCCCAGCAGATCTTCTGGTACACCGCGTTCACCGCCGACATGACCAAGCCGGGCCTGCCGGTGGTCAACGCCGACGGCACGCCGAAATGGCGGATGGCGCCGTCGCCGCGCGGGCCGTACTGGGAAGAGGGGATGAAGCTGGGCTATCAGGACGTGGGTTCTTGGACGTTCATGAAATCCACGCCCGAGAAGCAGAAGCTCGCGGCCTGGCTGTACGCGCAGTTCGTGACCTCGAAAACCGTGTCGCTGAAGAAAACCATCGTCGGCCTGACGCCGATCCGCGAGTCGGACATCAACTCCCAGGCCATGACCGACCTGGCGCCCAAGCTCGGCGGCCTGGTGGAGTTCTACCGCAGCCCGGCCCGCATCCAGTGGACGCCGACCGGCACCAACGTGCCTGACTACCCGCGCCTGGCGCAGCTGTGGTGGAGCCACATCGCCGAGGCCGCCAGCGGCGACAAGACCCCGCAGCAAGCCCTCGACGGCCTGGCCAAGGATCAGGACGCGATCATGACCCGCCTGGAACGCTCCAAGGCCCAGGCCACCTGCGCGCCGAAAATGAACCCCGAGCGCGATGCGCAATACTGGTTCGACCAACCCGGCGCACCGAAGCCGAAACTGGCCAACGAAAAGCCCAAGGGCGAGACCGTGAGCTACAACGAACTGCTCAAGTCGTGGGAGGCGGCGCGCAAGTGAGGGCGGGGACGTAACGAATGAACGGCACCGGAAGGTGCCGTTCTTGTTTCTGCATCGGATTAAACCAGAACAGCCAGATCGGTGTATTGAGCCACCACAGGGTCGGCGGTCAGCAATTTCATGGGCTCTGTCAGTGCGGCGGCGATGATCAGACGGTCGAAGGGGTCGCGGTGATGAGGCTGAAGATCCTTCACGGCGATGGCGTGTTCGGTGGATACGGGCAGTTCGATGAAACCGCTTTCGAGGCAGTATTGGCGGATTTCCTCCAGATCGACACTCAGCTTGCCGAGCCCCACTTTGATCGCCATCTCCCAAAACGATGCTGCACTGACATAGATGTCGGCAGCGTTGTCGATGAGCTTTCTGGCCTTGATCGACAGTCTCGGGTTGTCATCGAGTGTCCAGAGCAGGATATGGGTATCGAGCAACAACCTCATGCTTGAGTGCCTTCGAAGGCATCCAGCATCTCGTCTGACAATGGGGCGTCGAAGTCATCGGGTAGCGTCAGTTTTCCCTTCATGGCTCCGATGCGCCGGGCATCGGGTTTTCCGGCGGGAACGAGGCGTGCGAGTGCACGACCATGTTTGGCAATCGTGATGATTTTTCCGGCTGCGGCTTCATCGACGAGTTTGGACAGGTTGTTTTTGGCTTCGGCCAACGGAACGATGATCATCATGTTTCCCCTGAGTTCTGGACAAATATAGCCAGAATGTTGTGGGGCCGCAAAAGGGTGCGATTGTTCAGCGCAGACAAGTGCCCGGCGGACTGATCCCGCTCCGTATGCCGTTGCCGCGCCCCAAACCTGTTGTCGAACGGCCAACGTATCAAGGCCTTCAATCCATTCGCAAAAGGTGTCCCGTTTCATCATCCGGCCTCGCTCCGATAGTCCATCCGTCAGGCACTACCCTAAAGAGTTTCACTGAGGCTGGCTGTAGGACGAAACGGACGTTACGGCGCGAGCTTTCGGCGTTTGTGGGGGGATGGGGCGCAGCGGTAACGAATCCTACAAGAGCTGCGGTGCACCCCATCGAGCCGGAGCGACTCACGTATCCGAATTGGGAAACCCCAACCTGAACACCGTCATCGCCCCCGGCAGGCTCTTCACCTCGGCCACGCCCCGGTGCAGGCTCATGATCGAGCGCACGATGGCCAGGCCCAGGCCGGTGCTGCCCTGGGTGCGCGAGCGGCTGCTGTCGACCCGGTAGAAGCGGTCGAACAGGTGCGGCAGGTGCTGCGCCTCGATGCCGGCGCCGGGGTTGCTCACCAACAGCGAAGACTGGGCGGCGCCCCGTTCGATCAGCAGGGTGACCGTCTTGCCGTCCGGGCAGTGACGCAGGGCGTTGGAGAGCAGGTTGGAGATCGCCCGCTGGATCATCAGGCGGTCGCCCAGCACGCGGGCGCTGCCGATCACGCTCAGCTGGATCCGCTTGTCCTGGGCCGTCAGGGCGAACATCTCGGCCACTTTGCGCGCTTCGTCCGCCAGCTCGACCGGTTCGAACGGCGCCAGCGCCGAAGGATGGCTGACCTGCGCCAGGAACAGCATGTCGGACACGATCCGCGCCACCCGTTCCAGTTCCTCGATGCAGGACACCAGCACGTCCTGGTACTCCTCCACGCTGCGTTCCCGGGACAGCGTCACCTGGGCCTTGCCCATCAGGTTGTTGATCGGCGTGCGCAGTTCATGGGCCAGGTCGTCGGAAAACTGCGACAGTTGCTGCACCCCCGCGTCCAGGCGATGGAGCATGACGTTGATGCCCTGGGCCAGCTCGCTCAGTTCCTGGGGCATGTTCACCACCGACAAGCGATGATCCAGGTCCTGGGTCGAGACCATCGCCGCCACCTTGCGGAACTCGCGCATCGGCGCCAGCCCCCGCTGCACGGCGCCCCAGGCGCTGAGCCCGATGAAGATCAGCAGCAGCGGCAGCGCCATCAGCGTCGAGCGCAGGTAAGCGCTGAGCAAGGCCTGGTCGTGGGCGTTGTCCACCGACAGCAGCAGCGGCACGCGGGTGCCGTCCTTGAGGCGCACGAGCTTGGTCGCCGTGAGGAACTTGGCCCCGGCGGAGTCGGTGCTGGCGGTGTAGGCCAGTTCGTCGGTCGCCGTCCGCGCGGCCTTGAGCTCCAGGCGCGGATCGGCCATGCCGGCGCCGGACTTGAGCAGCGGCGTGCGCGGGTTGTCGAGGTCGTAGAGGGTCAGGGTGAGGTTGTCATGGCCCATGACCTGATCCAGCAGGATGTGGGGTTTGGAGCGGATCTCACCGGGGTCGGTGTACAGCGACAGGCTGTGCTCGACCTGTTCCATCTTGCTGGCCAGGCTGTCCCGGGACAGTGCGTTCAGTTCATGGGTCAGGGCGAAGTAGGCCAACACCGCCAAGAACACCACCAGCAGCGCGCCCAGCGCGCTGACCGTGATCCCCAGGCGCATCGACAGGCTGACCGGCTTCATTCCCGCGCCTCCAGCACATAGCCGACGCCGCGCAGGGTGTGGATCAGCTTGCTGGCGAACGGGTCGTCGATCTTGGCCCGCAGGCGACGGATCGAGACCTCCACCACATTGGTGTCGCAGTCGAAGTTCATGTCCCAGACCAGCGAGATGATCTGGGTGCGGGTCAGCACCTCGCCGGACTGGCGCATCAGCAGGTGCAGCAGGGCGAATTCCTTGGTGGTGAGGTCGATGCGCTGCCCGTCGCGAAAGGCCCGGTGACGGCCCGGGTCGAGCTCCAGGTCGGCCACCTTGAGCACCTGCGGCACCGGAATGTTCTCGCTGCGGCGCATGAGCGTGCGCACCCGCGCCAGCAGTTCGGGAAACTCGAACGGCTTGACCAGATAGTCGTCGGCGCCCAGGTCCAGGCCGCGGATCTTGTCGGCCAGGCGGCCGCGGGCGGTGAGCATCATCACCCGGGTGGAGCGGGTGCGGCGCAGTTGCTCAAGCACGCTCCAGCCGTCCAGTTCCGGCAGGTTGACGTCGAGGATCATCAGGTCATAGGCCTGCTGTTGCGCCAGGTGCAGCCCGTCGGCGCCGTTGGCCGCACGGTCGACGACATAACCGCTTTCCGTCAGCCCCTGGTGCAAGTATTCGGCAGTTTTAAGCTCGTCCTCGACAATAAGGATTCGCATGGTCAATCACCACTTTCATTGAAGGGTCAATTAATGGATCAGGCTGTGGAAGTTGTTGTTCTTATCGGCCGGTTCAGTTGTTTAGTTGCGGCGGTCCAATGTGTTTCCTGCGGGCATTTGGCCGAAGGAGGGCGTGCAGGATAAAGTCTGTAGTCACTTCAGGGTCAAACGAAGGCGTTGATCGGATGCGCCTAAATCGGCCTTCTGCGACGGTCTGTCGCAGCGCTGAGGGCGATTTTTCATGCACTTCATGAATCCAGGAGTGCGGCAAGTGCTGTTCGGCAGATACTCGAAGAGTAAGTGTTTCGTTGTATTTCTAATTGGCCGTGCACACTTCCATGCTAGAGCAAAAGTTACCGGGCCAACGCTGGATAACGTATTTGTAATGTTCCAGTCACCTTGTCGATAAGTTCAAAACCCTACCGTGGCGGCATCGAAGATTCCCGAATCGAAAAGGAAACATTCAATTGCCCGGTTTAAATGAACGGACGGCGCGCCCGCGCCTGAAAAACACGCGGCGGGTGTTGTATGCCGCCGGCCTCCTGCTGTGGGGCGGCTGCGCCATGGCGGTCGTTTCGCCGGGCCCGGCGCTGACCCTCGACCAGGCCCTGCAGGCGGCCTTCGCCGGCAACCCCGAGTTGGCGGTGGCCGGCTGGGAAATCGGCATCGCCGCGGGCGAACGGCAGCAGGCGGGGCTGATCCCCAACCCGGAGGTTTCCTGGGAGGCCGAAGACACCCGCCGCGAGTCGCGCACCACCACGGTGACCCTCAGCCAGCCCATCGAGCTGGGCGGCAAGCGCGGGGCCCGGATCGACGTGGCGAGCCGGGCCCAGGACGCGGCGGGCATTGAGCTTGAGCGCAAGCGCCTCGGCCTGCGCGCCGACGTGATCCAGGCCTACACCGCCGTGCAGACGGCCCAGCAACGGCTGCAGCTGTCCCGTCAGTCGCTGGCGTTGGCCGAGCATGGCTTGCGGGTGGCGCAGGGACGGATCGGGGCGGGCAAGTCGTCGCCGGTCGAAGGCACGCGGGCCGAGGTGCAATTGTCGGAGGTGCGCCTTGAGCTGAGCCGGGCCGAGCGCGACCGGGCCAACGCCTGGCAGCAACTGGCGCAGGTCATGGGCGCGCCGTTGCCGGACGCGGCCGAGGTGCCGCCGGCTGCCGCGAGTCTGCCGGCGGTGCCGCCGTCGTCCCGGTTGCTCGGGCGCCTGAACGAGACCGCCGAACTGCGCCTGGCGGCGTTGCAGATCGACCAGCGCGAAGCCTCGTTGGGGCTGGAGAAAGCCCAGCGGATTCCGGATCTGACCGTCAGCGTCGGCAGCCAGTACAGCGAAACGGAACGTGAGCGGGTCAACGTCGTCGGGCTGTCGATGCCCATTCCGCTGTTCAACCGCAATCAGGGCAACGTGTTGGCCGCCGCGCGCCGCGCCGATCAGGCCCGGGATCTGCGCAACGCCACGGAGCTGCGCCTGCGCACCGAAATCCAGACCGCGCTGGAGCAATGGCGGACCGCCAACGGCGAAGCGCAGGCGTTCGACCAGAACATCCTGCCGGCCGCGCAACGGGCCGTGGACAGCGCCACCCGTGGCTTCGAAATGGGCAAGTTCGCCTTTCTCGACGTGCTCGACGCCCAGCGCACCTTGATCGGCGCCCGCACCCAATACGTCCAGGCCGTCGCCGAGGCGACCGACGCCCGGGTGCGCGTCGAGCGCATTTTCGGCGATCTCGACGCGTTCGCCGCCGGTCGCTGAATTTCATTGTTTCGATCACCGCAGCGCGGCATCGGCGGCGCGGCGCAGAGGAGTTTCCATGGATAAAAAACTGATGGCGGTCGCGGCGGCGACCTTGAGCCTGGGCATCGGAATCGGCGCGTTGTGGGTGGGCAACCTTTCCGATGGCGCCCATGCCGACGAGGCGGCCGAGCACGCGGAGCATGCGGCCGAAAGCGCAGCGGCCGAAGGCGGGCACGATGAAGGCGAAGAAGGGCAACTGACCCTGAGCGCCGAACAGATCGCCGCCTCGGGCATTCAACTGGCCCAGGCCCAGGCGGCGGGGCTGAGCTTCGGTTTGCCGTTCCCCGGCGAAGTGCGCTTTGACGAAGACCGCACCGCGCACGTCGTGCCTCGGGTGCCCGGCGTCGTGGAGTCGGTGCCGGTGGTGCTCGGCCAACCGGTGAAGAAGGGCCAGTTGCTGGCGGTGATCGCCAGCCAGCAGATCTCCGATCAGCGCAGCGAGCAGGCGGCGGCGCAACGCCGCCTGGCCTTGGCGCGCACGACCTATGAACGGGAGAAGCAGCTGTGGCAGGACAGGATTTCCGCCGAGCAGGATTTCCTTCAGGCCCGCCAGGCGCTGGAAGAGGCTGAGATCGCCCTGGCCAACGCCCGGCAGAAGATCAGCGTGCTCAGCGGCAGCGTGGCCGCCGGCGGAGGCAACCGCTATGAGCTGCGCGCGCCGTTCGACGGCGTGGTGGTGGAGAAGCACCTGACGCCGGGCGAGGTGGTCGACGAGACCACCAACGCCTTCACCCTGTCGGACCTGTCGCGGGTGTGGGTGACCTTCGGTGTTTCGCCCAAGGATCTGAACCGGGTGCAGGTGGGCAAGCCAGTGACCGTCAGCGCGCCGGAACTCAATGCCGAAGTGGCCGGCACCGTGGCTTACGTCGGCAATCTGCTCGGTGAGCAGACGCGCACCGCGACGGTCCGCGTGACCCTGGCCAACCCGCAGGGCGCCTGGCGTCCGGGGCTGTTCGTGACGGCGTTGGTGGCCACCGACAGCCGGCAGGTCAAGGTGGCCGTGCCGGAGGCCGCGATCCAGACCGTGGAGGACCGGCCCACGGTGTTCGTGCGCACCGGCGATGGCTTCAAGGCGCAAGCGGTGGTGCCGGGCAGCCGCGCCGCCGGACTGGTGGAAATCACCGAAGGGCTGGAGGCCGGCACCCAGGTCGCCGCCGCCGGCAGCTTCATTCTCAAATCGGAATTGGGCAAGGCCTCGGCCGAGCACGCTCACTGATCCGTCTTCGACAAGAAGGTCCTCATGTTTGAACGCCTGATTCAGTTCGCCATCGAGCAGCGCTTCATCGTGCTGCTCGCCGTATTGCTCATGGCCGGCCTCGGCGTCGCCAGCTATCAGAAGCTGCCGATCGACGCGGTGCCGGACATCACCAACGTCCAGGTGCAGATCAACACCGGCGCCGCCGGGTTCTCGCCGCTGGAGACCGAGCAGCGCATCACGTTCCCCATCGAGACGGCGATGGCCGGCTTGCCGGCGCTGGAGCAGACCCGTTCGCTGTCGCGCTCGGGCCTGTCCCAGGTCACGGTGATCTTCAAGGACGGCACCGACCTGTTCTTCGCCCGGCAACTGGTCAACGAACGCCTGCAAGCGGCCAAGGAGCAGTTGCCCGAAGGCGTGGAGGCGGTGATGGGGCCGATCTCCACGGGCCTGGGCGAGATCTTCCTGTGGACGGTGGAGGCCCGCGAAGGTGCGCTCAAGGACGACGGCACGGCGTACACGCCGACCGACTTGCGGGTGATCCAGGACTGGATCATCAAGCCGCAGCTGCGCAACGTCCCCGGTGTGGCCGAGATCAACACCATCGGCGGGTTCGCCAAGGAGTACCAGATCGCCCCTGACCCGAAACGGCTGGCGGCCTACAAGTTGACGTTGACCGATCTGGTGACGGCGCTGGAACGCAACAACGCCAACGTCGGCGCCGGCTACATCGAGCGCAGCGGCGAACAGCTGCTGATCCGCGCGCCGGGGCAGGTGGCGGGCACCGAAGACATCGCCAACATTGTGATGGCCAACGTCGACGGCACGCCGATCCGGGTGAGGAACGTGGCCACCGTCGACATCGGCCGGGAACTGCGCAGCGGCGCCGCCACCGAGAACGGCCGCGAAGTGGTGCTCGGCACCGTGTTCATGCTGATCGGCGAGAACAGCCGCACGGTCTCCCAGGCGGTGGCCGGCAAGCTTGAGCAGATCAACCGCTCGCTGCCCAAGGGGGTGGTCGCGGTGCCGGTGTACGACCGCACGCACCTGGTGGACAAGGCCATCGCCACGGTGAAGAAGAACCTGGTGGAAGGCGCGGTGCTGGTGATCGCGATCCTGTTCCTGTTCCTGGGCAACATCCGCGCTGCGCTGATCACCGCCATGGTGATTCCGCTGTCGATGCTGTTCACCTTCACCGGCATGTTCACCAACAAGGTCAGCGCCAACCTCATGAGCCTGGGGGCGCTGGACTTCGGCATCATCGTCGACGGCGCCGTGGTGATCGTGGAAAACACCCTGCGCCGGCTGGCCCATGCGCAGCGGCATCACGGGCGGCTTTTGACCCGCTCCGAGCGCTTCCATGAGGTGTTCGCGGCGGCGAAGGAGGCGCGGCGCCCGCTGATCTTCGGCCAACTGATCATCATGGTCGTGTACCTGCCGATCTTCGCCCTGAGCGGCGTCGAAGGGAAAATGTTCCACCCGATGGCGTTCACCGTGGTCATCGCGTTGCTCGGCGCGATGCTGCTGTCGGTGACGTTCGTGCCGGCGGCCATTGCGCTGCTCGTCACCGGCAAGGTCAAGGAAGAAGAGGGCGCGGTCATGCGGGGCGCGCGCCGGGCGTATGCACCGGCGCTGGCCTGGGTGATGGGCCACCGCAAGGCGGCGCTGGGCCTGGCGTTGGGCACGGTGGTGCTCAGCGGCGCGGTGGCCGCCCGCATGGGCAGCGAATTCGTGCCCAGCCTCAGCGAAGGCGATTTCGCCCTGCAGGCCTTGCGCGTGCCGGGCACCAGCCTGACCCAGTCGGTGGACATGCAGCAGCGCCTGGAAACCCTGATCCTGGGCAAGGTGCCAGAAGTCGAGCGGGTGTTCGCCCGCACCGGCACCGCCGAAATCGCCTCCGACCCGATGCCGCCCAACATCTCCGACAGTTACGTGATGCTCAAGCCCAAGGACCGGTGGCCGGATCCGGGCAAGTCCCGCGAGACCCTGATGGCCGAGCTGCAACAGGCGGCGGCGACCTTGCCGGGCAGCAACTATGAGCTGTCGCAGCCGATCCAGCTGCGCTTCAACGAGCTGATCTCCGGCGTGCGCAGCGACGTGGCGGTCAAGGTGTTCGGCGACGACATGGACGTGCTCAACGCCACGGCGGCGAAGATTGCGGCGTCGATGCAAAAGGTCAGCGGCGCATCCGAGGTCAAGGTCGAGCAGACCACCGGGCTGCCGGTGCTGACCATCAACATCGACCGCGACAAGGCCGCCCGCTACGGGCTCAACGTGGGCGATGTGCAGGACACCATCGCGGTGGCGGTCGGCGGGCGGCAGGCCGGCACGCTGTATGAGGGCGACCGGCGGTTCGACATGGTCGTGCGCCTGTCCGACGCCATGCGCAAGGACATCGACGGCCTGTCGGCGCTGCTGATCCCGGTGCCGGCGCTCAACGGCGCCGCCGACCGGGTCGGGTTCATCGCGCTCAAGGAGGTCGCCAGCCTCGACCTGGTGCTGGGGCCCAATCAGGTGAGCCGCGAGAACGGCAAGCGCCTGGTGATCGTCAGCGCCAACGTGCGCGGGCGCGACATCGGCTCGTTCGTCAGTGAGGCCGCCGAGGCGATCGGGCGCGACGTGCAGGTTCCGGCCGGTTACTGGACGAGCTGGGGCGGTCAGTTCGAGCAGTTGCAGTCGGCGGCCAAGCGTCTGCAGATCGTCGTGCCGGTGGCGCTGCTGCTGGTGTTCGGGCTGCTGTTCATGATGTTCAACAACCTCAAGGACGGCCTGCTGGTGTTCACCGGCATTCCGTTTGCGTTGACCGGCGGCGTCATGGCCCTGTGGCTGCGGGACATTCCGCTGTCGATCTCGGCGGGCGTGGGTTTCATCGCGTTGTCCGGGGTGGCGGTGCTCAACGGGCTGGTGATGATCGCGTTCATCCGCAACCTGCGGGAGCAGGGACGTTCACTGGCCGAGGCGATCGACGAAGGCGCGCTGACGCGGTTGCGGCCGGTGCTGATGACGGCGCTGGTGGCGTCCCTGGGCTTCATTCCCATGGCCCTGGCCACCGGCACCGGTGCGGAGGTGCAGCGCCCGCTGGCCACGGTGGTGATCGGCGGGATCCTGTCCTCGACCGTGCTCACGCTGCTGATCCTGCCGCTGCTCTACCGCCTGGCCCACCGCCGGGACGAGGACGTGGCCCCAGGCCGATAGCGGTTTCCCTGTAGGAGCGAGCCTGCTCGCGATAGCGTTTTGTCAGCCGGCATCGTAGTCGACTGACACGCCGCCATCGCGAGCAGGCTCGCTCCCACAGGTGGTTTTGGTGCGTGGTGCCTGCGGCGGCAAGCACATGACGGATATGTAATGTGCGCGCCACCGTCACGAAAGGTACGGGTTGTTACCTTGGATCCGTCAGTTACCCAATGAGGAATCAAGCATGAAACCTGTACAGATCGGTGCCTTTCTGGCGGCGTTGGCGGTGTCTTCCTTGGCCATGGCCGAAGGCGGCGGCGACCGGACGTTCGAGCGGATGATGACGGCCAACGACCGTTCGGTGGAACTGTTCGTCGCCAAGGAAAAGGCCCGCGAGCCGGTGGTCGTCAACGAGAAGAAAGACGACGCCACCCAAGACCTGTAAGCGTGCCGCGCTTGCGCAAGCCCGTCATCGCGCGTCGATGCCGGGCTTTTTCATGAGTCAGCTACGGAAAGGAAACGGATATGAAAGCCATCCGATCGATTGTGTTCGCCGGTGCCCTGGCGATGTCCCTGAATGCGTTGGCCGAGGGCGGCGGTGACCGTACGTTCGAAAAGGCCCTCGGCGCCAATGCCAAGGCCATGGAGCAGTACGCCGCCAGCCAAGGCAAGGCGGCGCCGGTGGTGCAGGCGTATGAGTACGGGATGAAGCTGGATGTGGTCAAGGTGGTGAGTGTCGTGCGCCCGCAGACAGCCTGCGCGGTGGTGCCGACGGCGATGACCTATGAGGATTCGCAAGGACGGCTCAACACGGTCACCTACACCGTGGCGGGCGATTGCCGCAAACGGGGAGGGTGAGCTCCTACAGCAAAGACCCGGTTTTCATGAAAAGCCCTGAATTCTCTGACAGCTTTTTAAGGTTGGCTTCAGAAGACTCGTCACTTACCCTCAGGGCGGATGGATTTCATTGGATACCAAAAGGACGGGTCAATCTTGGAAGCAGCATTCACTTGCCTGAGTGGCGACATTTGGCGTTATGATTGCGTCAAATGTCGTATGGAGGGCGTCGATATGTCCACGGTAACAACGGCCTCGGTCCCGAGGGTGCGCAAGACCATCAGAAGGCCGACCGAGGTGCTGCTTCATGGCCGCAAGGGCGACACGCGCCTGTCGATCCTCCAGTACACCAAAGAGGGTTTCAGCCTGAGCGCGGTCAAGGACATGCTGGCCCTGTCGGCGCTGTACATGGAGCACGACCTTGTCCAGCGCATCACGGGGAAGTCCATCCGCACCGTCCAGCGCCTGGCGAAGGAGACCGGTTCGGTTCGCCTGAACCCGCAGCAGAGCGCCGTCGCTTTCCAGTACGCGCAAGTGCTGGAGCATGCCACCGAGGTGTTCGGCAATCAGTTGCTGGCCGAGGACTGGCTGAAGAAGCCCTGCAAGTACCTGGACGGCAATGTGCCGCTGGAACTGATCGACAATCCGCTGGGCTTCCAGGTGGTGGAGGACTACCTGACCCGGATCGAGCACGGGGTCTATCAGTGAATCCCTTGCCCTGGGACGGCAAGTGGTACGCCTGGCGCCTCGACCGTGAGGTCTACAAGACGACCTGGGACAGCGGCATCGGTGCGCAACGCTCCGGCGGTCGCTGGAACCCGCCCGGTCGCCGGGTGATCTACGCATCGGCCGACCCGGCCACCGCCATCCTGGAGGTGGCGGCCCACCTGGGCTTCGATGCGCTGGACACCGTCCCGCACGTGCTCACCTGTTTCGAAGTGCGGGATCCCTCGACGATCAAGGTCGTCCAGCCCGAAGACGTCCCCAACCCCAACTGGCTCATCCCGGCCCAACCTTCCCCCAATCAGCAACAGTTCGCCGAGAGGCTGCTGGCGCAACATCCCTTTGTGCTGATCCCGTCGGCCGTGACACGGCATTCGTGGAACCTGCTGGTGAGCTGCGACCTGGCGGCGGATCAATTCACCTTGGTCTCGCAGGAGCGGTTCGGCCTGGACACGCGGTTGGTCTAGCAGGCCTGTCCCGTCGGGCGACGTCATTGCCGGGCAAAAAAAAGGCGCCCCGAAGGACGCCAAAGATTCACCTCTTACCAAAGGAGCAAGGAGCTTCTAAAGGTGAATGGGGTTGATCCGCTCGGTCAGAGAATCGCCAGCGGGTACTCGACGATCACCCGCACCTCATCCAGATCCGACTCGAACGCCGTGGCTCGGGTCGTGGCTTGACGCAGGCGCAGCGACATGTCCTTGAGCGAACCGCTCTGCACCACGTATTTCACTTCGATGTCCCGTTCCCAGCGCTTCTGGTCGGTCAGCGGATTGCCCTCGGCGTCACGGCGCATGTACACGGCATTGGCGTTGGAGTAGTCGGCGTCCGTGCCGCGGGCGTAGCGGGTCATGAACGACAGGCCGGGCACGCCGTAGGCGCTCATGTCGAGGTCATAGCGCACCATCCACGAACGTTCCTTGGGCGAGTTGAAGTCGCTGTACTGGATGGAGTTGTCGAGGAAGATCGAGTCTGACTGACGCAGGTAGTCGAAGTCGTCGTCGCCGTTGTTGCGCTGGTGGGACAGGGCCACGGAGTGCGCGCCGAGCTTCACGCCGACCCGGCCGCTCCAGATGTCGTTGTCGAACTTGCCGAGCAACTGTTTGCCCTCATCGACCGCCTTGTAATAGTTCAGGCCGCCGAACAGCGACAGGTCGTCCGACAGCGGATACGTCCAGGCGGTGCCGGCGTAGTACTGGTTCCAGGCATCTTTCAGGCGACTGGAGTACAGGCTGAAGCTCAGGTTCTTGTTCAGCGCATAATCGCCGCCGCCGTAAGCGATCCAGGGCGAATTGACGGGGCCGGCATAGAAGGTCGCGAAGTTGTCGCGCAAGTCGCTGGACACCGGTTGGCTCATCGCATGCAACCGGCCGCCCTGGATCGACAGGCCTTCGATGCTGGTGTTGGTCGCCGTCACGCCGCGAAAGCTTTCCGGCAGCAATCGCGAATCACCCGCCGCCACCACCGGGTTGGCCGGGAACACGTCGCCGATCTTCACCACCGTATCGAAGGCCCGCACCTTGGCGGCGGCGCCGACCTTGGTGTATTCGTCCCGGGCTTGACCGTCACGATCCACCGGCAACATATCGAACGAGCTGCGGCCGCCGTTGCGGCCGTCGCCGGTGTCGAGCTTCAGGCCGATCATCGCGAACGCATCCACCCCGACCCCGACGGTGCCCTGGGTGAAACCGGATTCGAACTTGCTGATGACGGCGTGGGCCCAGGCTTCGGAGTAGCCGTTGCCGGTGGGGCTGGATTGGCCGTCGCGGTGATCGCGGTTGAAGTAGTAGTTGCGGTTGAGCACCGTCAGGCTGCTGCCCTCGATGAAACCCTCGGCCTTTTCCTGCGCTAGCGCGGCGGTCGGTCCGGAGCCGACAACCACGGCCAATGCGGCCATCGACATTCTTGAATTGTTAACCATCAATCACTCCTGGAGTTCGGCAGAACGGGAACGTGCTTCGGCGTGGGTCTTGTTGTTCGGCGGAAAGGGCCGCCGTTGGGGTCGCCGGGTGACATCGTTGCAAGCTGCGGATAACGCCAAGGTGATGGGGGAATTACATTTTCGTCATGTGGGTGAGGGGACGGTCCTGAACGGTCAGGTCAGGGCTGCAAGTTGTTCGATCGTCTGCGGAAAACGCTCGACCAAGCGGATCAGGGTGGTGGCCTGGGCATTGGGGGTTGCCCGTCCCTGTTCCCAGTTTTCGAGCGTTCGGGTGTTGGTGCGCAGGTACATCGCGAACACCGAGCGCGAGAGATTGAGCTGTTGGCGGATAGCGATCAATTCATCGGCGGTGACAGGCATCAGTTTGGGCAACTGAACCTTGTGGGTTCGCAGTGTGATCTTGCCTTGGCGCTCGTCGGCCAGGGCTTCGACGCCATCCATCAGCTCGGAAAAAATGTCACGTTTCATAGTGGGAGCATTCATCTTCTGTACGTTACATGCGTATAGTTTTGTCCCGAAAACTGAATGGGTCAAGGCCTCTAGGCCATCCTTTTCGCCCCCTTTTCAACGGTAGTCACGGATCGTAAAAACGCCTGTAGGAAGAATCGACCACTCACGCGAGAGACTTCGGGAATGGTTGAAGGTGGAAGGGGTAGGGCGCTCGCAACCGATCCCCTAAACGCAAAAACGGCACCCGAAGGTGCCGTTTCTGTTTACCGCCGAAGGTCGCCGGGCGATCAGCCCGCCAGACCCGATTGCTGAACCAGGTTCAGCAGCGGCTGAGGGTACAGGCCGAGGAAGAACGCCAGGACGGCGATGGCCAGCAGCATCACGCCGCCTGCCTTCTGCTCCCAGTGCAGCTGGGCGTCGTGGCGGCGCAGGTTCGGCTCGATCAGGTACAGGGTGACCATCACGCGCAGGTAGTAGAACACGCCGATGGCGCTGCCCAGCACCAGCGAACCGACCAGCCACCATTGGTGCGACTCGACACCGGTGGCGATGATGTAGAACTTGCCGATGAAGCCGGCGGTCAGCGGGATGCCGGCCAGGGACAGCATCATCACGGTCAGCACGGCGGTCAGGTACGGACGGCGCCAGAACAGGCCGCGGTATTCGTACAGGGCATCGGCGTCACGGCCGTTGTACGGCGAGGACATCAGGGTGATCACGCCGAACGCGCCGAGGCTGGTGATCACGTAGGTGACCAGGTACACGCCGATGGCTTCCACCGCCAGGCCCTTGCTCGCCACCAGTGCGATCAGCAGGTAGCCGAAGTGTGCGATGGACGAGTAGCCGAGCAGACGCTTGAGGTTGCTCTGGGTCAGGGCCAGCAGGTTGCCGAACAGGATCGAGGCGATGGCGATGACGGTCAGCACGTTGCTCAGCACGCCGCTGCTGGCGGCAGGGGAGATCTGGAACAGACGCACCATCACGGCGAACACGGCCACTTTCGACGCGGTGGCCAGGAACGCGGCCACCGGCGCCGGAGCACCTTCGTACACGTCCGGGGTCCACAGGTGGAACGGCACCAGCGACAGCTTGAACGCCAGGCCGATCAGCATCATGCCCAGGCCCAGCTGGGCCATCGAGCTCGGCAGGCCGGTGGCGGCCAGCGCCTGGCCGATGCCGTTGAAGCTCAGGGAGCCGGCGTCGGCGTAGAGCAGGGCCATGCCGAACAGCAGGAACGCGGAACCGGCCGCCGACAGCACCATGTACTTGATGCCGGCTTCCAGCGAACGCTTGTTGAAGAAGGCGTAGGCCACCAGACCGTAGACCGGCACCGACAGCAGTTCCAGGCCGATGAACAGGCCGGCCAGGTGCTGCGCGCTGACCAGGACCAGGCCGCCGGCGGCGGCCATCAGGATCAGCAGGTACAGTTCTTCACGGTTGCCCGGATAACCCGAACCGCCGTCGCCCAGGTAGGCGTGGGCGAGGGTGACGCAGGCGAGGGTGGCGACCAGGATCAGCGCCATGTACAGGCAGGCGAACGTGTCGATCTGCAGCAGCGGGGTCACGGCCAGGGGCGCGACTTTCAGTGCCGGCAGGATCGACAGCAACGCCAGGTTCAGGCCCGCCACCGAAATCAGGAAGGTCTGCGAGTGGTTGCGGCGCCAGGCGATGGCCAGCATCACCACGATGATGGTGAGGCTGGTGATCAACAGTGGCGCTAGCGCAATAAAGTGTTGGATCGTGAATTCCATAGCGCTCTTACCGGGCCGAAGCGAGTTGAGTGAAGGCGGAGCCGAGCCACTGCTGCACGCCATGCATGGTGGCGGCAGAGGTGTCGAGGAACGGCTGCGGGTACACGCCGAGGTAGATCAGCAGCACCGCAAGGCCCAGCACCATGATCAGTTCGCGACCGTCCATGCCGTGCAGGATCGAGTCCGACTTGGACGGGCCGAAGTAGGCGCGGTGGATCATGATCAGCGAGTAGACCGAACCGAACACCAGGCCGGACGTGGCGATCGCGGTGATCCACGGTGCGCTGGCGAAGGTGCCGATCAGGATCAGGAACTCGCCGACGAAGTTGCCGGTGCCCGGCAGGCCCAGCGAGGCCGCCGCGAAGAACAGGCTGATCGCCGGCAGGTACGCGATGCGCGACCACAGGCCGCCCATCTCGCGCATGTCACGGGTGTGCAGGCGCTCGTACAGCTGACCGCTGAGGATAAACAGCGCCGCCGCCGACAGGCCGTGGGCCAGCATCTGGATCACGGCGCCCTGCAGGGCCAGTTGGCTGCCCGAGTAGATGCCGATCAGGACAAAGCCCATGTGGGAAACGGACGAGAAGGCGATCAGACGCTTGATGTCGGTTTGCGCGAACGCCAGGAACGCACCGTAGAAGATCCCGATCAGACCGAGGGTCATGGCGATCGGCGCGAACTCGGCCGAAGCGTTCGGGAACAGCGGCAGGGCGAAGCGCAGCAGGCCGTAGGCAGCGGTCTTCAGCAGGATGCCGGCGAGGTCGACGGAACCGGCGGTCGGCGCCTGGGCGTGGGCGTCAGGCAGCCACGAGTGGAACGGCACGACCGGCAGCTTCACCGCGAAGGCGATGAAGAAGCCGAGCATCAGCACGTACTCGGTGGTGGCCGACATCTTGGTCTTCAGCAGGTCCGCGTAGTTGAAGCTGATCACGCCGGTGCTGTTGTAGTTCACCAGCACCAGACCGAGGATCGCCACCAGCATGATCAGGCCGGAAGCCTGAGTGAAGATGAAGAACTTGGTCGCGGCGTAGATCCGGGTCTTCTTGCCGTCCGAGGAGCTGTGACCCCAGAGCGCGATGAGGAAGTACATCGGCACCAGCATCATTTCCCAGAAGAAGAAGAACATGAACAGGTCGAGGGCCAGGAACACGCCGACGACACCGCCCAGGATCCACATCAGGTTCAGGTGGAAGAAACCGACGTGACGCTGGATCTCTTTCCACGAGCAGAGCACCGAGAGGACGCCCAGCAGACCGGTCAGCAGGATCATCAGCAGCGACAGGCCGTCGAGGGCCAGGTGCACGTTGATGCCGAAGCGCTGGATCCAGACATGCTTGAACTCAAGCGCCCAGGTCGGGTCGGCACCGGGTTTGGGTGCAAACGAATAGTCGCCGTGGGCCCACAGCCAGAGGCCGAGGGCGAGCAGCAGGGACATGGTGATCAGCGCAATCCAGCGGGGGAGGGTGGCGCCGAAGCGCTCACCCAGCCAGCACAGCAGGCCGCCGATGAAGGGGATCAGGATTAGCCAAGGCAGAATCATGACGGGCTCGTTTCCTTTCGCAAATTCGCAAGGTTCATATCAGACCGCTACCAGCACGACAGCACCGATGACCAACACGGCACCGGCTGCCATCGAGGCGGCGTACCAACGCAGTTGACCGGTCTCGGTACGGCTCAGGGCGGTGTGGCCGCCCTTGGCCATGCGCGGGATCAGACCGATGGTCTGGTCGAGCGGGTCTTTGCGCAGTGCATGGCTGATCGCAAGGTACGGCTTGACGAACAGTTTGTCGTAGATCCAGTCGAAGCCCCAGGCGGCGAACCACCAGGCCGACAGCAGACGGCCGATGCCGCTGTTGGCGACGGCGGTCACGAAGCGGCGCTTGCCCAGGAACAGCAGGGCGGCCAGCAGGATACCGGCCAGGGCGATGGCGCCCGAGGCGATCTCCAGGCTGTGCTTGGCTTCGCCGCCGGCGTGGCCGACGCTTTCCGGCAGCACACCGTGCAGCGGCGGAACGATCATGGCGCCGACGAAGGTCGACAGCACGATCAGCACCGACAGCGGCAGCCAGTGGGAGATGCCGTGGCCGGCATGGGCTTCGGTCTTGGCTTCACCGTGGAACGCGATGAAGATCAGGCGGAAGGTGTACAGCGAGGTCATGAACGCACCGACCAGGCCGGCGTACAGCAGGCCTTCGTGGCCGCTGGCGAACGCTTCCCAGAGGATCTCGTCCTTGGAGTAGAAGCCTGCGGTCACCAGCGGCAGGGCGGCCAGGGCCGCGCCGCCGACGATGAAGCTGGCGTAGGCCAGCGGCAGTTTCTTCCACAGGCCGCCCATCTTGAAGATGTTCTGCTCGTGGTGGCAGGCGACGATCACAGCACCGGAGGCGAGGAACAGCAGGGCCTTGAAGAAGGCGTGGGTCATCAGGTGGAAGATCGCGCCTTCCCACGCGCCCACGCCCAGGGCCAGGAACATGTAGCCGATCTGGCTCATGGTCGAGTAGGCGAGGATGCGTTTGATGTCGGTCTGCACCAGGGCCGCGAAACCGGCCAGCACCAGGGTAACGCCGCCGACGATGCCGACCAGGTGCAGGATGTCCGGCGCCAGGGCGAACAGGCCGTGGGTACGGGCGATCAGGTAGACGCCCGCGGTCACCATGGTCGCGGCGTGGATCAGTGCCGAGACCGGGGTCGGGCCGGCCATCGCGTCCGCGAGCCAGGTCTGCAGCGGCAGCTGGGCCGACTTGCCGACCGCGCCGCCCAGCAGCATCAGGGTCGCCAGGACGATCCAGAAGTCGCCGGCCTTGAAGTGCTCAGGCGCCTTCACCAGCAGTTCCTGGACGTTCAGCGTGCCCAGTTGCTGGAACAGGATGAACAGGCCGATGGCCATGAACACGTCGCCGATGCGGGTGACGATGAACGCTTTCAGGGCTGCGTTGCCGTTGTTGCGGTTGCTGTAGTAAAAACCGATCAACAGGTACGAGCACAGGCCCACGCCTTCCCAACCGAAGTAGATGAACAGCAGGTTGTCGCCCAGCACCAGGAACAGCATGCTGGCGATGAACAGGTTGGTGTAGGAGAAGAAGCGCGAGTAGCCCGCTTCACCGCGCATGTACCAGGAGGCGAACAGGTGGATCAGGAAACCCACGCCGACCACCACGCCCAGCATGGTCACGGACAGGCCGTCCAGGTACAGGGTGAAGTTCGGCTGGAAGCTTTCCACCGACATCCAGCGCCACAGCACCTGGGTGTACACGCCGCCTTCCGGCGGTGCGACGTTGAACTGCCAGATCACGTAGGCCGCGACGATGGCGGACAGGCCGATGGAGCCGACGCCGATCAGCGCCGACAGGTTTTCCGAAAGGCGCCCGCGGGAGAACGACAGCAGCAGGAACCCGATCAGGGGAAATACGAAAGTCAGAAAGAGTAGGTTCATCCGCGCATCTCACTGGCAGCGTCGATATCGAGCGTGTGGAAGCGGCGATACAGCTGCAGCAGGATCGCCAGGCCGATGCTGGCCTCGGCGGCGGCAAGGCTGATCACCAGGATGAACATGATCTGTCCATCCGGCTGCGCCCAACGGGCGCCCGCCACGATGAACGCCAGGGCAGAGGCGTTCATCATCACTTCCAGGCTCATCAATACGAACAGAATGTTGCGGCGGACCATCAGGCCGACGAGGCCGAGGCAGAACAGGATGCCGGCGACCGCCAGACCGTGTTCGAGAGGGATAGCAGGCATACGTTACTCCTTCGCCTCGTTGCGGCCCACGTGGAACGCCGTGACGGCTGCGGCGAGCAGCAGCATCGAGGCGAGTTCGACCACCAGCAGGTACGGGCCGAACAGGCTGATGCCCACGGCTTTCGCGTCCACGGTGGTTTGGCCGATGGCCTGGCCGCTCTGGTGAGCGAACAGGACATACAGCAGTTCGGCCAGCAGCAGCGCGGCGAGGATCACCGGCCCCGCCCAGATGCCGGGCCGCAGCCAGGCGCGTTCCTGCTGAACCGAGGCCGGGCCCAGGTTCAGCATCATCACCACGAACACGAACAGCACCATGATGGCGCCGGCGTAGGCGATCACTTCCAGCACACCGGCGAACGGCGCGCCGAGGGCAAAGAACGTCATGGCCACGGCGATCAGCGAAATGATCAGGTAGAGCAGGGCGTGCACAGGGTTGGTGTTGGTGACCACGCGAAGCGTGGAGACAACCGCGATACCCGATGCGAAATAGAAAGCGAATTCCATCGTTCTTCCTTAAGGCAGCAAGCTCTTCACGTTGATCGGCTCGGCTTCGTTCTGTGCGGCGCCTTTCGGCTTGCCCGCAACGGCCATACCTGCAACACGATAGAAGTTGTAATCAGGGTTTTTGCCGGGGCCGGAGATCAGAAGGTCTTCTTTCTCGTACACCAGGTCCTGACGTTTGAACTCGGCCATCTCGAAATCCGGGGTCAGCTGGATCGCGGTGGTCGGGCAGGCTTCCTCGCAGAGGCCGCAGAAGATGCAGCGCGAGAAGTTGATGCGGAAGAAGTCCGGGTACCAGCGACCGTCTTCCGTTTCGGCTTTCTGCAGCGAGATGCAACCGACCGGGCAGGCCACGGCGCACAGGTTGCACGCCACGCAGCGCTCCTGGCCGTCGGGGTCGCGGGTCAGCACGATGCGGCCACGGTAGCGCGGCGGCAGGTAGACCGGCTCTTCCGGGTATTGCAGGGTGTCGCGCTTGCGGAAGCCATGACCGAAGATCATGACCAGGCTGCGCAACTGGGTACCGGTACCCTTAATGATGTCGCCAATATATTTGAACATGGGTCAAGTCCTCACTGAACCGCGACTGCAGGCGTGTTCCACAACACGATCGCAGCGGTCACCAGCAAATTGATCAGGGTCAGTGGCAGGCAGAATTTCCAGCTGAAGTCCATCACCTGGTCATAGCGCGGGCGCGGGATCGAGGCGCGCAGCAGAATGAACAGCATGATGAAGAACGCGGTCTTGAGTGCGAACCAGACGAAGGACAGTTGCGGCAGGATGCCGAACGGGCCGTGCCAGCCGCCGAAGAACAGCGTGACCAGCAGCGCCGAGATCAGGATGATGCCGATGTACTCACCGACGAAGAACATGCCCCATTTCATGCCGGCGTATTCGATGTGGTAGCCGTCGGCCAGTTCCTGTTCCGCTTCCGGCTGGTCGAACGGGTGACGGTGAGTCACGGCCACGCCAGCGATGAAGAAGGTGCAGAAGCCGAAGAACTGCGGAATGATGAACCACAGGTTCTGCGCCTGGTACTCGACGATGTCGCGCATGTTGAACGAGCCGACCTGCACCACGATGCCCATCAGGGCCAGGCCCATGAACACTTCGTAGGACACGGTCTGGGCCGAGGCGCGCAAGCTGCCCAGGAGGGCGAACTTGTTGTTGCTCGACCAGCCGGCGAACAGCACTGCGTACACCGACAGACCGGCCATGGCGAAGAAGAACAGCAGGCCGATGTTCAGGTCTGCCACGCCCCAGGTCGGGGTGATCGGGATGATCGCGAAGGCGATCAGCAGGGCGCTCATGGCCACCACCGGCGCCAAGGTGAAGATCACCTTGTCGGCGAACGGCGGCGTCCAGTCTTCCTTGAAGAACATCTTCAGCATGTCGGCGGCGATCTGGAACATGCCGAACGGGCCGACACGGTTCGGACCGTAACGGTCCTGCCACCAGCCCAGCAGGCGACGCTCGACGAAGCTGAGCAGCGCCCCGCAGACCACCACGGCCAGCAGGACGACGACCGCTTTGATGACCGTCAGGATCACATCGATCACTTCAGGGGTGAACCAGGTCATTGCGCTGCCTCCTGCAGACCGTCGACGGAAACGCCGGCGAACGCCGGAGGAATGCCGGCGATGCCCGCAGGCAGCGCCACCAGGCCTGCGCCCAGCTCTTCATTGATGCGCAGCGGCAGGCGCAGGCTGACGCCGGCGACGTTCAGGCTCAGCATCGCGCCGTCGTTGACGCCCAAACGGTCGGCCTCGGACTTGGCCAGCGCGACGTAGGCGGCCGGAATGCGCTCCTGCACCGGGGCGGCCTTGGAAGAGTTCTCTTCGCTGCCGAACAGGTGATGGAACGGCACGGCTTGCCAGGTGCCCTGGGCCGGGTTGAACGCGCGCGGAACGCTGGCGAACCAGTTCAGCGCATCGCCGGTGCTTTCGATCAGGCGGGTGCCCGGATCGCCGGCGCGCAGATGGCCGCCGACCTCGTCCTGGAACTTGTTCCAGGCCTGCGGCGAGTTCCAGCCCGGCGACCAGGCGAACGGCACTTGCGAGCGCGGTTCGGCGGAGCCCGAGTAGCCTTCCATGGAGAAGGCGAACGCGGTGTCCTTGTCTTGCGGGGTGCGCGGTTCGTGAACGCTGATGTTGGCGCGCATCGCGGTGCGGCCGGAGTAGCGCAGCGGCTCACGGGCCAGCTTCAGGCCCTTGATGCGGAACGCGGCGGACGGTGCGGCGTCGACGATGCCGGCCAGTTGCGCGGTGCTGGAAGCGACGGCAGCGGTGACCTGGTCGAGCTGGGTCCAGTCGATCGACCGGTTCAGCAGGGTGGCGCGCAGGGCGTGCAGCCAGCGCCAGCCTTCGTGCACCAGGATGCCTGCGTCCATGTATTGCGGGTCGAAGACCTGGAAGAAGCGCTGGGCGCGGCCTTCCTGGCTGACCAGGGTGCCGTCGCCTTCGGCGAAGCTCGCCGCCGGCAGCACCAGGTGGGCGCGGTCGCTGGTGGCGGTCTTCTGATGGTCGGCGACGATCACCACTTTCGCGGCGTTCAGCGCGGCATCGACCTTGGCCTGGGCGGTGCGGGTGTACAGGTCGTTTTCCAGCACGACGATGGCGTCCGCACGGCCGTCGATCACGGCTTGCAGCGCGGCATCGACCGATTCGCCGCCGAGCATGGCCAGGCCGAGGCTGTTGGCCTCAGGCACGACCAGGCTGATGGAACCGTTCTTCTCGCGCAGCTTCAGGGCCTTGGCGATGTTCGCGGCCGCTTCGATCAGGGCCTTGGAGCCCAGCGAAGTGCCGGCGATGATCAGCGGACGCTTGGCTGCGAGCAGCGCGTCGGCGATGCGCTTGGCCAGTTGCAGCGCTTCGGCGTCCAGGCCTTCGACGGCCGGGGCGCTGGCGTCCAGGGCGTGGGCGACGGCGAAGCCGATGCGGGCCAGGTCGTCGGGAGCGGCGTGCACGCACTCTTCGGCGACGTCATCGAGCTTGGTCTCGGCCAGGCTGGCGATGAACAGCGGGTTCAGCGCGTGCTGACCGATGTTCTTCACTGCGGCGTCGAGCCAAGGCTGGACGCGCATGGCTTCGGCCATGTCTTCGGCCTTGCCCTTGACCGACTGGCGCAGGGCCAGGGCCATGCGGGCGGCGGTCTGGGTCAGGTCTTCGCCGAGGACGAACACGGCGTCGTGGTCTTCGATGTCGCGCATCGTCGGAACCGGCAGCGGGCTGTCCTTGAGCACTTGCAGCACCAGGCGGATGCGCTCCAGCTCGGAGGCTTCGATGCCGCTGTAGAAGTGCTCGGCGCCGACCAGCTCACGCAGCGCGTAGTTGCTTTCCAGGCTGGCGCGCGGCGAGCCGATGCCGACGATGTTGCGGCCGCGCAGCAGGTCGGCGGCCTTGTCCAGCGCGTCGTCCAGGCTGAGCTTGGTGCCGTCGGCCAGCAGCGGCTGGCGCGGGCGGTCGGTGCGGTTGACGTAGCCGTAGCCGAAACGGCCGCGGTCGCACAGGAAGTACTGGTTCACCGAACCGTTGTAGCGGTTCTCGATGCGACGCAGTTCGCCGTAGCGCTCGCCCGGGGAGATGTTGCAGCCGCTGGAGCAGCCATGGCAGATGCTCGGGGCGAACTGCATGTCCCATTTGCGGTTGTAGCGCTCGGAGTGGGTCTTGTCGGTGAACACACCGGTCGGGCAGACCTCGGTGAGGTTGCCGGAGAACTCGCTTTCCAGGGTGCCGTCTTCGACGCGGCCGAAGTACACGTTGTCGTGGGCGCCGTATACGCCCAGGTCAGTGCCGCCGGCGTAGTCCTTGTAGAAGCGCACGCAGCGGTAGCAGGCGATGCAGCGGTTCATCTCGTGGGAGATGAACGGGCCCAGGTCCTGGTTCTGGTGGGTGCGTTTGGTGAAGCGATAACGGCGCTCGTTGTGGCCGGTCATCACGGTCATGTCTTGCAGGTGGCAGTGACCGCCTTCCTCGCACACAGGGCAGTCGTGCGGGTGGTTGGTCATCAGCCATTCGACGACGCTGGCGCGGAACGCCTTGGATTCTTCATCGTCGATGGAGATCCAGGTGTTGTCGGTGGCAGGAGTCATGCAGGACATGACGATGCGACCGCGGGTGTCGTTCTCGTCGGTGTACTGCTTGACCGCGCACTGGCGGCAGGCCCCGACGCTACCGAGCGCGGGGTGCCAGCAGAAATAAGGGATGTCGAGGCCCAGCGACAGACATGCCTGTAACAGGTTGTCTGCCCCGTCGACTTCGAGCGCTTTGCCGTCTACGTGGATAGTGGCCATGGTTCAAAGGTCTTCGTTGGCCCGGTGTCAGCGGGCGTGGCTAATGGAATCTTGTTGTCCGTCCGAATCCAACCAGCCCCGAAAGGCGTCATCGGACGCAAGGCGAAGGGCACGGACCCTTCGCCTCTCTTTAAGCGTTTACGCGCCGACGGTGATCGGCTTCGCCAGAGGCGGGACGGCGGCGCTTGCAGGCGCGATGCCGGCCTCGAACTCCGGGCGGAAATATTTGATCGCGCTGCCCAGCGGCTCCACGGCACCCGGTGCGTGAGCACAGAAGGTCTTGCCCGGGCCGAGGAAACCCACCAGACCCAGCAGGGTCTCGATGTCGCCTGGCTGGCCCTGACCCTTCTCGAGGGCCATCAGCAGCTTCACGCTCCATGGCAGGCCGTCGCGGCAAGGGGTGCAGAAACCGCAGGACTCGCGGGCGAAGAACTGCTCCATGTTGCGCAGCAGGGACACCATGTTGATGCTGTCGTCCACGGCCATGGCCAGGCCGGTGCCCATACGGGTGCCCACCTTGGCGATGCCGCCGGCGTACATCTGCGCATCGAGGTGCTCCGGCAGCAGGAAGCCGGTGCCGGCGCCGCCCGGCTGCCAGGCCTTGAGCTTGTAGCCGTCGCGCATGCCGCCGGCGTAGTCCTCGAACAGCTCGCGGGCGGTCACGCCGAACGGCAGTTCCCACAGGCCTGGGTTCTTGACCTTGCCGGAGAAGCCCATGAGCTTGGTGCCCATGTCTTCGCTGCCGTCGCGGGCCAACGATTTGTACCAGTCCACGCCGTCGGCGATGATCGCCGGCACGTTGCACAGGGTCTCGACGTTGTTCACGCAGGTCGGCTTGCCCCACACGCCGACGGCGGCAGGGAAGGGCGGCTTGGAGCGCGGGTTGGCGCGGCGGCCTTCCAGGGAGTTGATCAGCGCGGTCTCTTCACCGCAGATGTAACGCCCGGCGCCGGTGTGGACGAACAGCTCGAAATCGAAGCCGCTGCCCAGGATGTTCTTGCCCAGCAGGCCGGCGGCCTTGGCTTCTTCCACGGCACGGTTCAGGTGCTTGGCGGCGGTGGTGTACTCGCCGCGCAGGAAGATGTAGCCACGGTAGGTCTTCAGCGCGCGGGCGCTGATGAGCATGCCTTCGATCAGCAGATGGGGCAGTTGCTCCATCAGCATGCGGTCCTTCCAGGTGTTGGGCTCCATTTCGTCCGCGTTGCACAGCAGGTAGCGGATGTCGATGGATTCGTCCTTCGGCATCAGGCCCCACTTCACGCCGGTGGGGAAGCCTGCGCCGCCGCGGCCCTTGAGGCCGGAGTCCTTCACGGTCTGGACGATGTCGTCCTGGCTCATGTCGGCGAAGGCCTTGCGGGCGGCGGCATAGCCGTTCTTGGCCTGGTACTCGTCGAGCCAGACGGGCTCGCCGTCGTCGCGCAGGCGCCAGGTCAGCGGGTGGGTCTCGGCCGAACGCTGGATGCGGTTGGCAGGACCGAAAGAAGTCAGGGTCATACGTAGCCCTCGAGCAGTTTGGCGACGCCGGCAGGCTGTACGTCGCCAAAGGTGTCGTCGTCGATCATCAGCGCCGGCGCCTTGTCGCAGTTGCCCAGGCAGCAGACCGGCAGCAGGGTGAAGCGGCCATCGGCGGTGGTCTGGCCGAGGCCGATGCCCAGTTCGCTCTGGATCTGGCTGACGACGGACTCGTGGCCGCCGATGTAGCAGACCATGCTGTCGCAGACGCGGATGATGTGGCGGCCCACCGGCTGGCGGAAGATCTGGCTGTAGAACGTGGCCACGCCTTCGACGTCGCTGGCGGGGATGCCGAGGACTTCGCCGATGGCGTACACGGCGCCGTCCGGCACCCAGCCGCGTGCCTTCTGCACGATCTTCAGGGCTTCGATCGACGCCGCGCGCGGGTCTTCGTAGTGGTGCATCTCGTGCTCGATGGCCGAGCGCTCGGCTTCACTCAAGGTGAAGCGGTCAGTCTGGATAAGCGTGCTGTTCATGCTTAGCGGTCCACGTCGGCCATAACGAAGTCGATACTACCCAGGTACGCGATCAGGTCCGCGACCATGCTGCCTTTGATCACCGAAGGGATCTGCTGCAGGTGGGCGAAGCTCGGAGTGCGGATCCGGGTACGGTAGCTCATGGTGCCGCCGTCGCTCGTCAGGTAATAACTGTTGATGCCCTTGGTCGCTTCGATCATCTGGAAGGATTCGTTGGCCGGCATGACCGGGCCCCACGAAACCTGCAGGAAGTGCGTGATCAGGGTTTCGATGTGCTGCAGCGTGCGCTCTTTGGGCGGCGGCGTGGTCAGCGGGTGGTCCGCCTTGTACGGGCCTTCCGGCATGTTGCGCAGGCACTGGTCGATGATGCGCACGCTCTGGCGCATCTCTTCCACGCGCACCATGCAGCGGTCGTAGGCGTCGCCGTTGGCGGCCAGCGGTACGTCGAACTCGAAGTTCTCGTAGCCGGAGTACGGGCGCGCTTTACGCAGGTCGAAGTCGCAACCGGTGGAGCGCAGGCCGGCACCGGTGACGCCCCATTCCAGGGCCTCTTTGGTGTTGTACTGGGCGACGCCGATGGTACGGCCCTTGAGGATGCTGTTCTGCAGGGCGGCCTTGGTGTATTCGTCGAGGCGCTTGGGCAGCCACTCGACGAAGTCGCGCACCAGTTTGTCCCAGCCGCGCGGCAGGTCGTGGGCGACGCCGCCGATGCGGTACCAGGCCGGGTGCAGACGGAAGCCGGTGATGGCCTCGATCACGGTGTAGGCGCGCTGGCGGTCGGTGAAGGTAAAGAACACCGGGGTCATCGCGCCGACGTCCTGGATGTAGGTGCCCAGGAACAGCAGGTGGCTGGTGATCCGGAAGAACTCGGCCATCATGATGCGGATGACGTCGACCTTCTCCGGCACCTTGATGCCGGCCAGCTTCTCGACCGAGAGCACGTACGGCAGGTTGTTCATCACGCCGCCGAGGTAGTCGATGCGGTCGGTGTACGGGATGTAGCTGTGCCAGGACTGGCGCTCGCCCATCTTCTCGGCGCCGCGGTGGTGGTAGCCGATGTCCGGCACGCAGTCGACGATCTCTTCGCCGTCCAGCTGCAGGATGATGCGGAACGCACCGTGGGCCGACGGGTGGTTCGGGCCGAGGTTGAGGAACATGTAGTCCTCGTTCGGGCCGGAACGCTTCATGCCCCAGTCTTCGGGACGGAAGCGCGCGGCCTCTTCCTCAAGCTGCTGCTTGGCCAGGTTCAGGCTGAACGGATCGAACTCGGTGGCGCGGGCAGGGAAGTCCTTGCGCAGCGGGTGACCTTCCCAGGTCGGCGGCATCATGATGCGCGACAGGTGAGGGTGGCCTTTGAAGTCGATGCCGTACATGTCCCAGACTTCGCGCTCGTACCAGTTGGCGTTCGGCCAGATGCCGGTGACGCTTGGCAGGCTGAGGTCGCTCTCGGACAAGGCGACTTTGATCATCACGTCACTATTACGCTCCAGCGACATGAGATGGTAGAACACGGTGAATTCGGCGCCGTCCGGCAGCCCTTGACGCTTGGTGCGCAGACGCTCGTCCACGCCGTGCAGGTCATAGAGCATGACGTACGGCTTGGGCAGGTTGCGCAGGAAGGTCAGGACTTCGACGAGCTTGGCGCGGGCCACCCACAGCACCGGCATGCCGGTGCGGGTCGGCTGGGCGGTGAAGGCCTCGGCGCCAAAGCGGTTGTTCAGTTCGACGACCACATCCTGGTCGTCTGCCTTGTAAGGCGGGATGTACAGAGCACTGCCTGTAGTCATGGTTATTTTTTCGCTTTCGGTCAACGTAAAGAATGAAGCCAGCTTCTCGTTTCTATGGCAGAACAGATCTGGATCAGACTTCGTCAGGGCTGCGCAGGTTGGTTACCTGAATGCGCTGTTCGCGGCGCTGTTCCTTTTGCGAAGGCATGTCGGCGCGATAGACGCCTTGATCGCCAACGACCCAGGAAAGTGGGCGACGCTCCTGGCCAATCGATTCCTGCAGCAGCATCAGGCCTTGCAGGAACGCTTCTGGACGGGGCGGGCAGCCAGGCACGTAAACGTCCACCGGCAGGAACTTGTCCACCCCTTGGACCACGGAGTAGATGTCGTACATGCCACCGGAGTTTGCGCACGAACCCATGGAGATAACCCACTTCGGCTCGAGCATTTGCTCGTAGAGACGCTGGATGATCGGCGCCATCTTGATGAAGCAGGTACCGGCGATAACCATGAAGTCCGCCTGACGCGGTGATGCCCGGATGACTTCGGCGCCGAAGCGGGCGATGTCGTGGGGCGCCGTGAAGGCGGTGGTCATTTCCACGTAGCAGCACGACAGGCCGAAGTTGTACGGCCACAGGGAGTTCTTACGTCCCCAGTTGACCGCGCCGCTCAGCACGTCTTCCAGCTTGCCCATGAAAATGTTTTTGTGGACCTGATCCTCTAACGGATCGGCGACGGTTTCCCGTTTGCCGATCGGGTACTGCTCGTTAGGCGCATCGGGGTCGATTCGGGTGAGATTGTATTGCATTGCCAAAGCCTCATTGTTTCAGCTTCGCCTGCCGCTTACGACGAGCTTCCGGAGCCCAGTCAAGGGCGCCCACTCGAAATAGGTAGACAAGACCTGCCAACAGAATTGCTATGAAAACGAGAGCTTCGACGAATCCGGTCCAGCCGCTTTCGCGGACGGACACAGACCATGCAAAGAGAAAGAGGGCTTCGATATCGAAGATCACGAACAGCATCGCGACCAGATAGAATTTGGCTGAGAGCCGCAAGCGGGCGCCACCGGTGGGCAGCATGCCGGACTCGAACGGTTCGTTCTTGCTGCGACCCCAGGCTTTTGACCCGAGGAGGCTGGATACGCCGAGCATGAAGGCGCACAGGCCGACGACACCCAGAAGGAAAATGGCAAAGCCCCAGTTGTGGGCCATGAGTCCGGTCGCTTCGGGCATGCTGGTAATCCTTAACAGAGAGCAAAGGTCTCTGAGCTTGATAAAGAAATAAGGCAGTGACGATATGTCGCAGCAATCAATCGCGCTGATTTTATGGCTAAACACCCTGCAAGTAAAATTCCTATAGCGAAATTATTTATTGGAATAAGGACATAGCGCGCCTCGAATGCCCCGCAGCCCGCGGGTTTCGGGCATTAGCCGGGATTGCGTCAATGATGTTTTGTGAGGGATGTAACGAACATAGTTGCTGCTAAATGATAATTAATATCGTTTGGAGTGGGTTTGTTACTTTTTAGCGGTGCGGCAGTTGGGAAGTTGTCTTATATCTGCGTTACTGCAAGTAGCGGCGGCGCCCGTTTTAGCCGGTTTTTCTGCTGCCGGCACTGCGCTGGATCAAGGTTTGCGCGAAGACTTTGCGGGAGGGGTTGGCCTCGGCAGGCGCCATCGCCAGCAGGCTGGCTCCCGCGGCGATCTCGGTTGACCCCGGAACCGATGGCGTTCGTTGAATAACGGGCAAAAAAACGCCCCGAACGAGTCGGGGCGTCAGTGGTGCGGCTGGGCGGTTAGCTTTCTGTACGATCCGCCAGGGCCGTTCGCTCAGGCGAAGTCGATCAGTGGAACTGCTCTTCTTCGGTCGAACCGGTCAGCGCGGTCACGGACGAGGTGCCGCCCTGGATCACGGTGGTCATGTCGTCGAAGTAGCCGGTGCCCACTTCCTGCTGGTGAGCCACGAAGGTGTAACCCTTGGCGGCGTCGGCGAATTCCTGCTCCTGCAGCTTCACGTAGGCGGTCATGTCGTTGCGGGCGTAGTCGTGCGCCAGGTTGAACATGCTGTGCCACATGTTGTGGATGCCGGCCAGGGTGATGAACTGGTGCTTGTAGCCCATGGCGGACAGTTCGCGCTGGAACTTGGCGATGGTCGCGTCGTCCAGGTTTTTCTTCCAGTTGAAGGAAGGCGAGCAGTTGTACGACAGCAGTTGGTCCGGGTATTCCTTCTTGATCGCTTCGGCGAAGCGACGGGCCTCTTCCAGGTCCGGTTTAGCGGTTTCGCACCAGATCAGGTCGGCGTACGGCGCGTAGGCCAGGCCGCGGGCGATGGCTTGATCCAGGCCGGCGCGAACCTTGTAGAAGCCTTCCTGGGTGCGCTCGCCGGTCACGAACGGCTGGTCGTACGGGTCGCAGTCCGAAGTCAGCAGGTCAGCGGCGTTGGCGTCGGTGCGGGCCAGGATGATGGTCGGGGTGCCGGCGACGTCGGCGGCCAGACGGGCAGCGACGAGCTTCTGCACGGCTTCCTGGGTCGGAACCAGTACCTTGCCGCCCATGTGGCCGCATTTCTTCACGGAAGCCAGTTGGTCTTCGAAGTGAACGCCGGCGGCGCCTGCCTCGATCATGCTCTTCATCAGCTCGTAGGCGTTCAGAACGCCGCCGAAACCGGCTTCGGCGTCAGCCACGATCGGTGCGAAGTAGTCGATGTAGCCGTCGTCGCCCGGGTTCTTGCCGGCTTTCCACTGGATCTGGTCGGCGCGGCGGAAGGCGTTGTTGATGCGCTTGACCACGGTCGGCACCGAGTCCACCGGGTACAGCGACTGGTCAGGGTACATCGATTCGGCGGAGTTGTTGTCCGCAGCCACTTGCCAGCCGGACAGGTAGATCGCCTGGATGCCGGCCTTGACTTGTTGCACAGCCTGGCCGCCGGTCAGGGCGCCCATGCAGTTGACGAAATCTTTCTCAGGACGGAAGGCCGGCTTGGCACCCTGGGTCACCAGGTTCCACAGCTTCTCGGCGCCCATTTTCGCGAAGGTGTGCTCAGGTTGGATCGAGCCACGCAGGCGGACGACGTCAGCGGCGGAGTAAGTGCGAGTCACGCCTTTCCAGCGCGGGTTTTCAGCCCAGTCTTTTTCAAGGGCTGCAATTTGCTGTTCGCGTGTCAGTGCCATGGAGATAAACCTCGTCGCGTCTTTATGAAAAGTTGTTCTGCGGTGGAAAATTCCTGCGCTCGCTGACCAGAGATCCGGGTGGTCAAGTCGGGTTCGGCGGGATGGCGACGGGATGAACGACGGGCTCGAGGGGAAAGTGAGCAGGTAAAGGCGAACTGGCGGGCGCAGTCGGGGCGTCGTGGGCCTTTTCTGCGGGCTGCAGCGTGATGCCGGGTTACCTAAAAACGCTTCCGTCCCTCGGGACAACTTCGTTCCAGTCGCAACCTCGTCAAACACACCTTGTGGGCGGTACAGACACGAAACGGTTCGCGGGGTAGGTGCGAACATCGCTTCGAAGGCCCTTGCCAGGGCCTCTGATTAGCGGGAGCGAGGCCATCATGCCTTCGCTTTTTTGGCCCGTCAAACGTTTTGTAGTGCTTTTTTTCAAGCACTACATCTTTCGTCTAATACGACTGTGCGGTCAGTTTTCGGGGCTTCAGTCCAGGCTGTCGACTTTCACCCGCAAGGTCATGTCATCCCGGCCCTGAGTCGAGTAGCTGCGGGTCAGGCCCTGTTTGTCGGCCTGGGTCTGGCGATTCACGCCCGCCAGGGTGATCCACTCCCCGAGGCGTCCGGTGACGGTTGTGTCGGTGCTTTGCACGTTCACTACATCGGGACGTTCCTGGCTCATACGGTCACGGTTGGTACTGATGGCCAGATGAACGATGTCGCCGGTGACGCTGGCGGTGACGTAGAAACCCTGGGTGACGTTGCGGTATTGGGTCTGGCTGCTGTAGCCGCCCCAGGAGTCGCTCTGGCTGCTGGTGATCGGCACGCTCTGGCCGACCTGGATCAGCGCCGGCATGCCTTCGCTGGCCTGCACCTGCTGGACGCCGCCGTCGCGGCTGGCGGTGCTGCGGCTGATGATGCGGGTCTGGTTCGGTTGGGCGCCGTTGACCGAGTAGCCTTCGTCGCCGCGGCCGTTGTTCTCGTTGGTGTCGACGGTGATCAGCAGGCGCTTGGGGGCGGTGTCGAGTTGCGTCAGCAGATCCTTGAGTTCCTGGATCTTGCCGGGTTCGGCCTTGACGATCAGTTGGTTGCCGTAGGCGCTGACCTGGCCGTCCTTGCCCATGAAGTCCTGCGCCATGGGCAGCATGTCGGCGCTGGTGCGGTACTTGAGGGGCACGATTTCTGTGGCTGCCATCGCCGACAGGCTGCAGCCGAGCAGCAGGGTGGCGAGCAGGGTGCGTAGGGACATGTCCGTTATCTCCGCTTTCGAAAGGCTTGATATTGCCACTTTGTCGGCCCGGGGTGGGGCAAGTTGAATCCCGGGCGGCAAAACGCCCCGGCATCGGCAGATGGCGGGGCGTTTTGGGTGTTCTTGCCGGCCTTGTCGCCAGCAGGCTGGCTCCCGCAAGGTTTGCTCTGCGGAAGCTGGCCTGGTGGTGATGGGCTCAAGCCGAATGGCGGACCATGTCGACATGGGGAATCCCGGCCTCGAGGAACTCCTCGCTGACCAGGTTGAACCCCAGACGCTCGTAGAACGGCGTCGCCTGCACCTGGGCGCTGAGCATCTGCTGCTTGAGCCCACGCGCTTCGGCTTCGGCGATCACCGCCTGCATCAGCGCATCGCCGACCTTCAGGCCGCGCCAGTCCTTGAGCACCGACACCCGGCCAATGTGCCCGTCGGGCAAAAGGCGGGCGGTGCCGATGGGGAAGTCGCCTTCGAACGCCAGGAAATGCACGGCGGTGGCGTCATCGGCGTCCCATTCCAGCTCCGGCGGCACCGATTGCTCAGCAATGAACACGGTTTCGCGGATGCGCCGGATCTCGGCGTTGTCCTTTTGCCAGTCTGCGACATGCACGCGAATCTTATTCATCGTCGGCGAACCCCAGGCTGCCTTGCTTGACCAGTTCGTACAGCAGGCCGCGGCCGTCCTCGTCGTCCATCCACTCGCCGAGGTTGTCGATGTGCAGCGCGTCGGCGGCGCAGATCATCTTCAGCAGCTCGCGCAGCTTGCCCGGCAGGTAACGGCTCTGGCCGCTGGCGAACAGCAGCAGGTCGTCGTCGACTTCGGACCAGGCCAGGCGGGCGCTCGGGTTGCGGATCAGCACCGCGCCGTCTTCCAGGGCGCCGAGGAAGTCGTCTTCCGCGACTTCTTCAAGGCCCACCACCAGTTCCGGGTAGCGCGGCTCGGTCATGTACTGGCCGAACCAGGTCAGCAGCAGGCGTTCATCGCCCATGTGCTCGGCCAGCAGGGACTTGAGGCGGTCGAGCGCGTCGTGCTGGATCTGGTGCGGATCGCTGACCGGCTTGGCGTCGGCGTCGGTGTAGCGCTCTTCGTCCGGCAGGAACTGGCTCAGGAAGTCGGTGAAGTGGGTCAGCACTTCGGCGGCGCTCGGCGCGCGGAAGCCGACCGAGTAGGTCATGCAGTCGTCCACGGCGACGCCGCAGTGGGCCAGGCGCGGCGGCAGGTAGAGCATGTCGCCCGGTTCCAGCACCCACTCGTCGGTCTGTTCGAATTCGGCGAGGATGCGCAGATCCGCATGCTGCAGCAGCGGGCTCTCGGAGTCGCACATCTGGCCGATCTTCCAGTTGCGCTTGCCGTGGCCCTGCAGCAGGAACACGTCGTAGTTGTCGAAGTGCGGGCCGACGCTGCCGCCGGGGGCCGCGAAGCTGATCATCACGTCGTCGACGCGCCAGCTCGGCAGGAAGCGGAAGTTCTCCAGCAGTTCGCTGACTTCCGGCACGAACTGGTCGACCGCCTGCACCAGCAAGGTCCACTCGCGCTCAGGCAGCTTGGTGAACTCGTCCTCGGCGAACGGGCCGCGACGCAGCTCCCACGGACGCTCGCCGTGTTCGATGACCAGGCGCGATTCGACTTCTTCTTCGAGGGCCAGGCCGGCCAGCTCGTCAGGGTCGATCGGGCTTTCGAAGTCAGGCATCGCCTGACGGATCAGCAGCGGTTTTTTCTGCCAGTAGTCGCGCATGAACTCGCGCGCCGTGAGGCCGCCCAGAAGTTGAAGAGGAGTATCTGGATTCATATGTAACCTATTGAAAAAAAGCACTTTTCAGACGGGAATAAAAACGCCCGGCGCGGCCGGGCGTCTCAAACGGTTCAAGCGGTCGATCAGATGCGCTTGGCTTGCGCCACGGCGTTGCCGATGTAGCTGGCCGGCGTCAGGCGCTTGAGCTCGGCCTTTGCTTCGGCCGGCATGTCGAGACCGTCGATGAAGGTCTGCAGCGCTTCAGGGCTGATGCCCTTGCCGCGGGTCAGTTCCTTCAGTTTTTCGTACGGGTTCTCGATGTTGTAGCGGCGCATCACGGTCTGGACCGGTTCGGCCAGCACTTCCCAGCAGGCGTCCAGGTCTTCGGCGATCTTCTGCGCGTTCAGTTCCAGCTTGCTGATGCCTTTGAGGCTCGCTTCGTACGCGATCACGCTGTGGGCGAAGCCCACGCCGAGGTTGCGCAGCACGGTGGAGTCGGTCAAGTCACGCTGCCAGCGGGAGATCGGCAGTTTGCTCGCCAGGTGCTGGAACAGCGCGTTGGCGATGCCCAGGTTGCCTTCGGAGTTTTCGAAGTCGATCGGGTTGACCTTGTGCGGCATGGTCGACGAGCCGATTTCGCCGGCGATGGTGCGCTGCTTGAAGTAACCCAGGGAGATGTAGCCCCAGATGTCACGGTCGAAGTCGATCAGGATGGTGTTGAAGCGCGCAATGGCGTCGAACAGCTCGGCGATGTAGTCGTGCGGCTCGATCTGCGTGGTGTACGGGTTGAAGGCCAGGCCCAGCTCTTCTTCGATGAAGGCACGGGCGTTGGCTTCCCAGTCGATCTGTGGGTAGGCCGACAGGTGGGCGTTGTAGTTGCCCACGGCGCCGTTGATCTTGCCCAGCAGCGGAACGGCGGCCACCTGAGCGATCTGGCGCTCCAGGCGGTAGACCACGTTCGCCAGCTCTTTGCCCAGGGTGGTCGGCGAGGCCGGCTGGCCGTGGGTGCGCGACAGCATCGGCACGTCGGCGAAACGCTGGGCCAGTTCGCGGATGGCGTTGGCGGTCTGGCGCATCAGCGGCAGCATCACGTCGTCACGGCCTTCGCGCAGCATCAGGGCGTGGGACAGGTTGTTGATGTCTTCGCTGGTGCAGGCGAAGTGGATGAATTCGCTGACCTTGGCCAGCTCCGGCAGCTTGGCCGCCTGCTCCTTGAGCAGGTATTCGATCGCCTTGACGTCGTGGTTGGTGGTGCGTTCGATCTCTTTGACGCGCTCGGCGTGCTCCAGCGAGAAGTTTTCGGCCAGTTCGTTCAGAACGGCGTTGGCCTCGGCGGAGAAGGCCGGCACTTCCGGGATGCCGGCGTGGGCGGCCAGGCGCTGGAGCCAGCGCACTTCGACCAGGACGCGGGCACGGATCAGGCCGTACTCGCTGAAAATAGGGCGCAGGGCCTGGGTTTTGCCGGCGTAGCGGCCGTCTACAGGGGAAACCGCAGTGAGCGAAGAGAGCTGCATGGGGTGTTCTCGGACAGTCGGGCAACGAAATGGGGCGCGTATCATACATGAAAAAGTCCGCCGATCCGTCACCAACTGACCGGCGTATTACGCGTTACAGACTACAAAGCAATTGTCGCGGGTCGGTTCACTCGCTGCGCATCAGCGTGTACAGCTCTTTGAGCAGCTTGCGGCGGCTGATCACCAGTTGCCAGCGGTGGCCGCCGAGCTGGCGCCAAAGGCGCGCCGAGCGGATGCCGGCCAGCAGCAGGGCGCGGATCTTCGAGGCGTTGCTCGGCTGCTGCAGGTTGCGCATGTCGCCGTGCACCTGGATCCGCTGGCGCAGGGTGCTCAGGGTGTCCTGGTACAGCGCGCCGCACGCGGCGATCACGTTTTCGTGGGCCGGGCCGAAATGCTCGACCTGGGACTGGATCTGCGGCAGACGCTTGCCGATGGTGTCGAGCATGTCGTCGCGCTTGGCCAGTTGCCGCTCCAGGCCCAGCATCGACAGGGCGTAGCGCAACGGCTCGCGCTGCAGGGTGCTCGGGTCGCGTTCGAGGGCGCCGACCAGCGCGCGGTAGCCGTCGCGCAGGTTGATGTCGTCGCCGCCGTAGACGTCCAGCGTGTCCTTGGGGTCGCGCACCAGCAGGCTGCCGAGCATGCAGGTCAGGCCGGCCTCGTTGGTCTGGCCGGTCTTGGCGATCCGGTCGACCAGCACGGCGGCGAGAAACACGCCGCCCAACGCCGTCAGTTGTTCCTGGATCGGGCTCATGCCTGGCCGCTCCACGGCTCGGCGACTTCGATCACGCCGCCGCCGAGGCAGACCTCGCCGTCGTAGAACACCACCGACTGGCCCGGCGTGACGGCGCGCTGCGGCTCGTCGAACACGGCGCGGTAGCCGGTGGCGGTCTGCTCGAGGGTGCAGGCCTGGTCGTTCTGGCGGTAGCGCACCTTGGCGGTCAGGCGGCGCGGCTGGCTCAGGTCGATAGGGTTGACCCAGTAGATCTCGGAAGCGAGCAGGGCGCCGGAGAACAGCCACGGATGGTTGTTGCCCTGGCCGACGATCAGTTCGTTGTGCTCCAGGTCCTTGCGCAGCACGTACCACGGCTCGTCGCCGGCGTCCTTCAGGCCGCCGATGCCCAGGCCCTGGCGCTGGCCGATGGTGTGGTACATCAGACCGTGGTGACGGCCGATGACCTCGCCTTCGGTGGTCTTGATCTCGCCGGGCTGCGCCGGCAGGTACTGCTTGAGGAAGTCGCTGAAGCGGCGCTCGCCGATGAAGCAGATCCCGGTGGAGTCCTTCTTCTTGGCGGTGGCCAGTTCGTACTTCTCTGCGATGGCGCGAACTTCGGGCTTTTCCAGTTCGCCGACCGGGAACAGGGTCTTGGCGATCTGTTCGCCGCCGACGGCGTGCAGGAAGTAGCTTTGGTCCTTGTTCGGATCCAGGCCCTTGAGCAGTTCGGTGCGGCCGTCGATGTCGCGGCGGCGCACGTAGTGACCGGTGGCGATCAGGTCGGCGCCCAGGCTCATGGCGTAGTCCAGGAACGCCTTGAACTTGATTTCGCGGTTGCACAGGATGTCCGGGTTCGGCGTGCGGCCGGCCTTGTATTCGGCCAGGAAGTGCTCGAACACGTTGTCCCAGTACTCGGCGGCGAAGTTGGCGGTGTGCAGCTTGATGCCGATCTTGTCGCACACGGCCTGGGCGTCCGCCAGGTCGTCCATGGCGGTGCAGTACTCGGTTCCGTCGTCTTCTTCCCAGTTCTTCATGAACAGGCCTTCCACCTCAAAGCCCTGCTCGATCAGCAGGAGAGCGGAAACGGAAGAGTCCACGCCGCCGGACATGCCGACAATGACGCGCTTCTTGGATGTGTCAGAAGGGGCTGGATCACGCATAGGGATTCAATGAGTGTCTTGAAAAAGGACGCGATTCTAACAGGCTCACGGCCTCAAGGCTAAAGGGAAGGGCGGATCAGTTCGAGGCCGAAGCGATTGCCGGCCAGGTAATCGTCGATGCAGCGGATGATCAGTTCGCTGCGCCAGTGATCGCGCTGCTCCAATAATTCGTCGCGGGTCAGCCACTTGGCGCCGACGATGCCGTCGTCCAGTTGATAGTCCGGGTGGTGTTTGACGGCCTTGGCGCTGAAGCACACCCGCTGGTAGGTCACGCCGTTGCTGGGGGCGGTGTACAGATAAATGCCGATGACGCCGGTGGGCTCGACGTCCCAGCCGGTTTCCTCAAGGGTTTCGCGCACGGCGGCCTCGATCAGGGTCTCGTCCGGATCCAGATGGCCGGCGGGCTGGTTGAGCACGTTGCGGCCGGCCTTGTGCTCTTCGACCATCAGGAAGCGGCCGTTGTCCTCGACGATGGTGGCGACGGTGATGTGGGGTTGCCAGTCCATGAACCTTCCTCAATTCCCAAAACTTGAAACACTATCCCTGTGGGAGCTGGCTTGCCAGCGATAGCGGTGGGCCAGTCACCATGATTGTTGGCTGATCGGCCGTCATCGCTGGCAAGCCAGCTCCCACAAGGGTTTGTGTCGTCTTCAGAAACGCAAACCCCGGCACTTGGCCGGGGTTTGTGATGTTGCCTTTACTGCCTTACACCAGCGCAGCGATGGCCGCGTTGAGCGTGGCGCTCGGGCGCATGGCCTTGCTGATCAGCTCGGCGTCGGCGTGGTAGTAGCCGCCGATGTCCACTGGCTTGCCCTGAACGGCGTTGAGCTCGGCGACGATGGTCGCTTCGTTCTCGGTCAGGGTCTTGGCCAGCGGCGCGAACTGCGCTTGCAGCGCGGCGTCTTCGGTCTGGGCGGCCAGGGCCTGGGCCCAGTACAGCGCCAGGTAGAAGTGGCTGCCGCGGTTGTCGATGTTGCCGACCTTGCGCGATGGCGACTTGTTGTTGTCCAGGAACTGGCCGGTGGCCTGGTCCAGGGTCTTGGCCAGCACCAGCGCTTTCGGGTTGCCGTAGTTCACGCCCAGGTGTTCCAGGGACGCGGCCAGGGCCAGGAATTCACCCAGCGAGTCCCAGCGCAGGAAGTTCTCTTCGACCAGTTGCTGCACGTGCTTCGGAGCCGAACCGCCGGCGCCGGTCTCGAACAGGCCACCGCCGTTCATCAGCGGCACGATCGACAGCATCTTGGCGCTGGTGCCCAGTTCCATGATCGGGAACAGGTCGGTCAGGTAGTCACGCAGTACGTTGCCGGTCACCGAAATGGTGTCCTTGCCTTCGCGGGTGCGCTGCAGGGTGGCCTTCATCGCCTCGACCGGGGCCATGATCTGGATGTCCAGGCCGGCGGTGTCGTGGTCTTTCAGGTAGGCCTGGACCTTCTCGATCACCACGCCGTCGTGGGCGCGCATCGGGTCCAGCCAGAAAATGGCCGGGGTGCTGCTTGCGCGGGCACGGTTGACGGCCAGCTTGACCCAATCCTGGATCGGCGCGTCCTTGGTCTGGCACATGCGGAAGATGTCGCCGGCTTCGACAGCCTGTTCCATCAGCAGGGTGCCCTTGCTGTCGGTCACGCGGACGACGCCGTCGGCCTTGATCTGGAAGGTCTTGTCGTGGGAGCCGTACTCTTCGGCCTTCTTGGCCATCAGGCCGACGTTCGGCACGCTGCCCATGGTGGTTGGATCGAAGGCGCCGTTGGCTTTGCAGTCTTCGATCACGGCCTGGTAGATGGTCGCGTAGCAGCGGTCCGGGATCACGGCCTTGGTGTCGTGCAGTTGGCCGTCGGTGCCCCACATCTTGCCGGAGTCACGGATCATGGCCGGCATCGAGGCGTCGACGATCACGTCGCTCGGCACGTGCAGGTTGGTGATGCCCTTGTCGGAGTTGACCATCGCCAACGCTGGACGAACGGCGTAGACCGCCTGGATGTCGGCTTCGATGGCGGCTTGCTGCTCGGCCGGCAGGGTCTTGATGCGGGCGTACAGGTCGCCGATGCCGTTGTTCAGGTTGAAGCCGATCTGCGCCAGCACGTCGGCGTGCTTGGCCAGGGCATCTTTGTAGAACTCGGCAACGATCTGGCCGAACATGATCGGGTCGGAGACCTTCATCATGGTGGCTTTCAGGTGAACCGACAGCAGTACGCCTTGGGCCTTGGCGCTTTCGATTTCGGCGGCGATGAAGGCGCGCAGAGCGTTTTTGCTCATCACGGCGCAATCGAGGATCTCGCCGGCCTGAACGCTGGTTTTTTCTTTCAGGACGGTGGCGGTGCCGTCCTTGGCGATCAGTTCGATCTTCACCGCGTCGGCGGCTTCGATCAGGGCAGCCTTCTCGCTGCCGTAGAAGTCACCGGCGCTCATGTGGGCGACGTGGGACTTGGAGTCCTTGGCCCAGGCGCCCATCTTGTGCGGGTGCTTGCGCGCGTAGTTCTTGACCGACAGCGGAGCGCGGCGGTCGGAGTTGCCTTCACGCAGAACCGGGTTCACGGCGCTGCCCTTGACCTTGTCGTAACGGGCCTTGGCGTCTTTTTCGGCGTCGGTGGCCGGGGTTTCCGAGTAGTCCGGCAGGTTGTAGCCCTGGGCCTGCAGCTCTTTGATGGCGGCCTGCAGTTGCGGTACCGAAGCGCTGATGTTCGGCAGCTTGATGATGTTGGCTTCAGGCGTGACCGCCAGTTCGCCCAGTTCGGCAAGGTGGTCGGCTACGGCTTTGTCGCCCAGTTGCTCGGGGAAGCTGGCCAGGATGCGTGCTGCAAGAGAGATATCGCGGGTTTCCACGGCGATATCGGCCGAAGCGGTGTAGGCCTCGATGATCGGCAGCAGGGAGTAGGTGGCGAGGGCTGGAGCTTCGTCGGTGAAGGTATAGATGATCTTCGAGCGGGTGGGCATATTCGGATTAACTCTCTCTTCTTTGCTAAAGCGTGCGCAGAAACTCGAGGGGCGCCGGGTAAGCGCGTTCGTTCAAAGTCATCCATGAACCGAGTGTCGAGGTTTCTTCGCGGTGATGTTGGGTGCATCAGTAGAGCGTCATGCGGTCAGGCTGCGGTATCAGCCCGGCCAAATCAGGCGGAAAGTCTCGTCGTAGAGAGGCCAGCCGTCGTGACCCTGTGGTCAGCGGGCGGCATTATACATAGGTAGCTGGCAATCTGCCGATGGTTCATATGCAACGATTCTCGTCCATTGGTCTAAAGGTCGCAGGGCAGCGGCGGGCGGCAAGTTGCCGGCAATGCTTGAGATTGGCGCTTTTCCCTTTGCTTTCAGGCTTGTAGGAAGCGGGATGGGCCCGTGCCCGGAACAGAGGGTTTGCGTGTTGATTCAAGTGGGTTACGCTCGGACGAAGCCAGATGTTCAATCCAATGAGTGGAGTTCAGCATGGGTTACAAGAAGATTCAGGTTCCGGCCGTCGGCGACAAAATCACCGTCAATGCAGACCATTCTCTCAATGTCCCTGATAACCCGATCATTCCCTTCATCGAAGGCGACGGCATTGGCGTCGACGTCAGTCCGGTGATGATCAAAGTGGTGGATGCTGCCGTGGCCAAGGCCTACGGAGGCAAGCGCAAGATTTCCTGGATGGAGGTCTACGCCGGCGAAAAAGCGACCCAGGTCTATGACCAGGACACCTGGCTGCCTCAGGAAACCCTGGACGCCGTGAAGGATTACGTCGTCTCCATCAAGGGCCCGCTGACCACCCCGGTCGGCGGCGGTATCCGCTCCCTCAACGTCGCCCTGCGCCAGCAGCTCGACCTGTATGTCTGCCTGCGGCCGGTGGTGTGGTTCGACGGCGTGCCGAGCCCGGTGAAAAAGCCAGGCGACGTCGACATGGTCATCTTCCGCGAGAACTCCGAGGACATCTACGCCGGCATCGAGTGGAAGGCCGGTTCCCCGGAGGCCACCAAGGTCATCAAGTTCCTGAAAGAGGAAATGGGCGTCACCAAGATCCGCTTCGACCAGGATTGCGGCATCGGCATCAAGCCCGTCTCCAAGGAAGGCACCAAGCGCCTGGTGCGCAAGGCCCTGCAGTACGTGGTGGACAACGACCGCAAGTCGCTGACCATCGTGCACAAGGGCAACATCATGAAATTCACCGAAGGTGCCTTCAAGGACTGGGGCTATGAGGTGGCGAAGGAAGAGTTCGGCGCCGAGCTGCTGGACGGCGGCCCGTGGATGAAGTTCAAGAACCCGAAGACCGGCCGCGAAGTCATCGTCAAGGACGCCATCGCCGACGCCATGCTCCAGCAGATCCTGCTGCGTCCGGCCGAGTACGACGTGATCGCCACGCTGAACCTCAACGGTGACTACCTCTCCGATGCCCTGGCGGCGGAAGTGGGCGGCATCGGCATTGCGCCGGGCGCCAACCTGTCCGACACCGTGGCCATGTTCGAGGCCACCCACGGCACGGCGCCCAAGTACGCCGGCAAGGATCAGGTCAACCCGGGCTCGGTGATCCTCTCGGCCGAGATGATGCTGCGCCACCTGGGCTGGACCGAGGCAGCCGACCTGATCATCAAGGGCACCAACGGCGCGATCAAGGCCAAGACCGTGACCTACGACTTCGAACGCCTGATGGAAGGCGCGAAGCTGGTGTCGTCTTCGGGCTTCGGCGAGGCGCTGATCTCGCACATGTAAGCGAATCCGCCGCAATGCAAACCGCCCGGTTCGATGATTCGAACCGGGCGGTTTCGTTTAGGGCGGCAGGTGCGCTCGGATCAGTGGGCGACCGTCTGCGCCTGGCCGGCGGCCGCTGTGCGTTCTTTGGTGGCGTCGGTAGTCGTGATCTTGACGGCATGCAGGCCTTTTGGCCCTTGTACGATCTCGAAGTTGACGAGCTGCCCGGCCTTGAGGGTCTTGTAGCCATCCATCTCGATGGCGGAGTAGTGGGCAAAAAAGTCGATTTCCTTGCCGTCCTCGTCCCGGCCTTCGCGGGCGTCGGTGTTGATGAAGCCGAATCCCTTGGCATTGTTGAACCATTTCACCTTGCCGACAGCCATGCTCAAATCCCTCTGCAACAGACTCCAACGCTGGAGTATCATCCGATTCATCCGCAGTCGAATTCGTTTGCGAACAGGACTCCGCGGATCTTTTTTACCCACCGTGGGTTCTATTGGTTGTAACACCGTTTTCCCGATAGTCAAGGTGACCGGGCAATCGGAGTTGAAAACGCGTGCAGCCGCCCCCACCACTGTATTTGCACAACTGACGAACCTTTCTTTCCATGCATGCAATCAGCCAGATTCGACTAACATTCAATCAGGATCGCCCTGATTTACACGACGACGATTCAGCGGGCATTGCTGTTCAGGAAGCAAAGCCTGCATTGCAGGCGCCGCCGATGTACAAGGTGGTTTTGTTCAATGATGACTACACACCGATGGATTTCGTCGTCGAAGTGCTCGAGGTGTTTTTTAACCTGAATCGCGAGCTGGCGACCAAGGTCATGCTGGCCGTCCATACAGAAGGGCGGGCAGTATGTGGAGTGTTTACCCGCGACATCGCCGAGACAAAGGCCATGCAGGTCAACCAGTACGCCAGGGAAAGCCAGCATCCGCTACTCTGTGAAATCGAGAAGGACGGTTAATCGCCGACCACTTGGGTATGAGGTGAAGCTATGTTAAACCGCGAGCTCGAAGTCACCCTCAATCTTGCCTTCAAGGAGGCCCGTTCGAAGCGTCATGAGTTCATGACCGTCGAACACCTGCTGCTGGCCTTATTGGATAACGAGGCTGCCGCCACCGTTTTGCGTGCCTGCGGCGCAAACCTCGACAAACTCAAGCACGACCTGCAGGAGTTCATCGACTCCACCACGCCGCTGATCCCCGTCCATGACGAGGACCGCGAAACCCAGCCGACCCTGGGCTTCCAGCGTGTGCTGCAACGTGCTGTCTTTCATGTTCAGAGCTCGGGCAAACGCGAAGTGACCGGCGCCAACGTGCTGGTCGCGATCTTCAGTGAGCAAGAGAGTCAGGCGGTTTTCCTGCTGAAGCAGCAGAGCGTCGCACGCATCGATGTCGTCAACTATATCGCCCATGGCATTTCCAAGGTGCCGGGGCATGGCGAACATTCTGAGGGTGAGCAAGATATGCAGGACGACGAGGGCGGTGAGTCTTCTTCTTCAGGCAATCCTTTGGACGCGTATGCCAGCAACCTCAACGAACTGGCGCGTCAGGGCCGGATCGACCCGCTGGTCGGCCGCGAGACGGAAGTCGAGCGCGTCGCGCAGATCCTCGCGCGCCGGCGCAAGAACAACCCGCTGCTGGTGGGCGAGGCGGGCGTGGGCAAGACCGCGATCGCCGAAGGCCTGGCCAAGCGCATCGTCGACGGCTTGGTGCCGGATCTCTTGATCAACAGCGTCGTCTATTCCCTCGACCTCGGTGCCTTGCTGGCCGGCACCAAGTACCGCGGCGATTTCGAGAAGCGCTTCAAGGCGCTGCTCAACGAGCTGAAGAAACGTCCGCAGGCGATCCTGTTCATCGACGAGATCCACACCATCATCGGTGCCGGCGCGGCGTCCGGCGGCGTCATGGACGCCTCCAACCTGCTCAAGCCGCTGCTGTCGTCCGGTGACATCCGTTGCATCGGCTCGACCACGTTCCAGGAATTTCGCGGCATCTTCGAGAAGGACCGGGCCCTGGCGCGGCGTTTTCAGAAGGTCGATGTCGTCGAACCGTCGGTGGAGGACACCATCGGCATCCTGCGGGGCCTGAAAGGGCGCTTCGAGCTGCACCACAACATCGAGTACAGCGACGAGTCCCTGCGCGCCGCCGCCGAACTGGCCTCGCGCTACATCAATGACCGGCATATGCCGGACAAGGCTATCGACGTCATCGACGAGGCGGGCGCCTACCAGCGCCTGCAGCCGGCGGACAAGCGCGTGAAGCGCATCGACGTGGCTCAGGTCGAGGACATCGTGGCGAAGATCGCGCGGATTCCGCCGAAACACGTCACCAGCTCCGACAAGGAACTGCTGCGCAACCTCGAACGCGACCTGAAACTGACGGTGTTCGGCCAGGACGCGGCGATCGACTCCCTGTCGACTGCGATCAAGCTGTCCCGTGCCGGGCTGAAGTCGCCTGACAAACCGGTGGGTTCGTTCCTGTTCGCAGGTCCCACCGGCGTCGGCAAGACCGAAGCCGCTCGGCAGTTGGCCAAGGCGCTGGGCATCGAGCTGGTTCGCTTCGACATGTCCGAGTACATGGAACGCCACACCGTTTCGCGTCTGATCGGTGCGCCTCCGGGTTATGTCGGCTTCGACCAGGGCGGCCTGCTGACCGAGGCGATCACCAAGCAACCGCATTGCGTGCTGCTGCTCGACGAAATCGAGAAGGCGCATCCGGAAGTCTTCAACCTGCTGCTGCAGGTGATGGACCACGGGACGCTGACCGACAACAACGGGCGCAAGGCGGATTTCCGCAATGTGATCATCATCATGACCACCAACGCCGGTGCCGAGACCGCGGCGCGCGCTTCGATCGGTTTCACCCATCAGGACCACTCGTCCGATGCGATGGAAGTGATCAAGAAGAGCTTCACGCCGGAGTTCCGCAACCGCCTGGACACCATCATCCAGTTCGGTCGCCTCAGCCACGAAGTCATCAAGAGCGTGGTGGACAAGTTCCTCACCGAGCTCCAGGCGCAGCTGGAAGACAAGCGGGTGCTGCTGGAAGTCACCGACGCGGCCCGCAGCTGGCTCGCGGCCGGCGGCTACGACTCGGCGATGGGTGCCCGTCCGATGGCGCGCCTGATCCAGGACAAGATCAAGCGTCCGCTGGCGGAGGAAATCCTGTTTGGCGAACTGGCCGAGCATGGCGGTGTGGTGCACATCGACATCAAGGATGGCGAGCTGACCTTCGAGTTCGAAACCACGGCGGAAATGGCCTGAGGCCAAAACCGCGACACAGCAAAAAGGCGCCTTATGGCGCCTTTTTGCTGTCCGGGTATTCTTGGTCGTCCCTGTGCCGGTCGACATCATGGCCGACCGCGCGGACGCTATCGTGAGCAGGTTCGCTCCCACATTGGACCTGCGTGGTGCATTAACCTGTGGGAGCCAGCCTGCTGGCGATGGCGTCAGTCCGGGCGCCGCAGGTCAAATCCCGCGCAAACAAAAACGCCCGGCAGGGCCGGGCGTCTTGTATTGACTTGCTTAGCGAGCGCGGTAAGTGATGCGCCCTTTGCTCAAGTCATAGGGCGTCAGCTCGACGCGCACTTTGTCACCGGTAAGAATACGAATGTAGTTCTTGCGCATCTTGCCGGAGATATGCGCGGTAACGACGTGCCCATTTTCCAATTCCACGCGAAACATGGTGTTTGGCAGGGTGTCGACGACAGTGCCTTCCATTTCGAAGCTGTCTTCTTTCGACATGCAGTAAAGCCCTCGGTGTCCAGTGAATGGCCCGGTGCAACTGCGCCAGGCAAAAGCGGCGTGCATTGTGCCCGAAAAGTGGTGTTTACGCCAAGGGGTTTAAGGGTTTGCGTTCAGTTGAGGATGACCCAGCGCTGATTGATCAACAGTTCGATGGGGCGGTACTGGGTCTTGTAGTTCATCTTTTTGCAGTTTTTGATCCAGTAGCCCAGATAGACCGCGTCCAGCCCGAGGCGCCGGGTTTCGGCGATCTGCCAAAGGATGGCGTAGCGCCCCAGGCTGCGGCGTTCTTCCTCCGGCTCATAGAAGGTGTAGACCGCCGACAGCCCGTTGGGCAGCAGGTCGGTGACGGCCACGGCCAGCAACCGTCCGTCGAGCCGGAACTCGTAGAAGCGCGAGAAGGGCAGGTCGCGCACCAGGAACGTGGCGAACTGGTCACGGCTGGGCGGGTACATGTCGCCGTCGGCGTGCCGTTGCTCGATGTAGCGCTGGTACAGGTCGAAATACTCTTCGCTGAAGCCCGGCTTCACCGGTCGCACCTGCAGGTCGGCATTGCGCTTGAAAATGCGCTTCTGCTGGCGGTTGGGGCTGAACTGCAGCGCCGGGATGCGCGCCGGCACGCAGGCATTGCAGTTCTGGCAGTGCGGACGGTACAGATGGTCGCCGCTGCGACGAAAACCCATTTCCGACAGGTCTGCGTAGACATGCACATCCATGGGCTGACTGGGGTCGAGAAACAGGGTCGTGGCCTGCTCCTGCGGCAGGTAGCTGCAGGAATGAGGCTGAGTGGCATAGAACTTCAAACGCGCCAACTCGGTCATGATCAACCCTCGGGGTAAGCTTGTGAATTAAGTGTAAGCCAGGTGCGCAAAAGTCGCTCAGCAAACCCAGGTGGCCTGGTTCGGCCGATCCAGGTGCCGCGCCAGGTAGTCGGCGAAGGTGCGGCGCGAGATTGCCCGGGCGCCGAGGCTGTGCAGATGGTCGGTGGGCATCTGGCAGTCGATCAGGACGAACCCCGCGTCCTTCAGGTGCTGCACCAGCGTGGCAAAACCGTACTTGGAGGCATTGTCGGCGCGGCTGAACATCGATTCGCCGAAAAACAGTTGGCCCATGGCCAGGCCGTACAGGCCGCCGACCAGTTCGCCCCCGTCCCAGACTTCCACCGAATGGGCAAAGCCGCGCCGGTGCAGTTCGAGGTAAGCGTCCTGCATCGCTTGAGTGATCCAGGTGCCGTCGGCATAGTCCCTCGGCGCGGCGCAGGCGCTGATCACCGCCGCGAAATCCTGGTCGAACGTCACCCGGTAGCGCTGTTTGCGCATCAGCTTGGCCAGGCTGCGGGAGACGTGCAGTTCGTCGGGAAACAGCACCGTGCGCGGATCAGGCGACCACCAGAGGATCGGCTGGCCTTCGGAGAACCACGGAAAGCAGCCGTGGCGGTAGGCCTGGATGAGCCGGTCGGCGGACAGGTCGCCGCCGGCCGCCAGCAATCCGTTGGGATCGCGCATGGCCTTTTCCAGGGGCGGAAATGTCAGGGTGTTGCGTTGTAACCAGGTCAGCATGGCATTCGGGCTTGCGGAAGAGGGGAGGGCGGTGGCTGCGCTAGAGTGTGCCGCTAAATGACGGGAATGTCCTCCCGATCCTGCGCGGCTGCAACTTGGCCGGGCAGGCGCGGTCGTAATCGGGCGTCGCGCAGACGGGTGGCGCGGCAGGCGTCGGGCATTGTGCGGCGATCGGCGCCGGGCGCTTCGTGACGTTCATCAAATACACCTCATAAGCCTTTGTCACAAAAGGTAATGCATGCTCAAATTGAGCCGCAGGATCCGTGCGCTTGGCTATGCTTGTTGCACGGGCGCGGGCATGGCAACACGCGTGCAAACCCGTACAATGCCGGGCTGTTGCAGAATATTCTCCGTGTGCCGAGTTTATTAAGGCACCGATGCAGTGTTAAAACGGGTTTCGGTTGTGCCCGTCAATTTTTTGCCTGCCTGGGATCGGGCAGTTCTTTATCGTCAATTCAATAGATGGACGCGCCTCAGGCGCAGGAAAAGAAGCGTTTTGAAGAAATCCACGGAAGCACCAAAAGCAGTCGTTCCGCTCTGGCGTCAGCAGTTGCACTACCGGCTCAAGGAAGGTGCGCTGATCGCCATCGGTGCCTTGTGCCTGTTCCTGATGATGGCCTTGCTGACCTACGGCAAGGACGATCCGGGCTGGAGCCACAACAGCAAGATCGACGACGTGCAGAACTTCGGCGGTCCGGCCGGCTCCTACAGCGCCGACATCCTGTTCATGGTGCTGGGTTACTTCGCGTACATCTTCCCGCTGCTGCTGGCGATCAAGGCCTACCAGATCTTCCGTCAGCGCCACGAGCCCTGGCAGTGGAGCGGCTGGCTGTTCTCCTGGCGCCTGATCGGCCTGGTGTTCCTGGTGCTGTCGGGCGCCGCGCTGGCCCACATCCATTTTCATGCCGCGGCCTCCAGCCTGCCGGCCGGCGCCGGCGGGGCGCTGGGCGAAAGCCTCGGCGACCTGGCCAGGAACGCTCTGAACATCCAGGGCAGCACCTTGCTGTTCATCGCCTTGTTCCTGTTCGGCCTGACGGTATTCACCGACCTGTCGTGGTTCAAGGTGATGGACGTCACCGGCAAGATTACCCTCGACCTGTTCGAACTGTTCCAGGGCGCGCTCAACCGCTGGTGGGCGGCGCGCACCGAGCGCCGGCAACTGGTTGCCCAGCTGCGCGAAGTCGATGACCGTGTGGACGAGGTCGTCGCCCCGGCGGTGCCGGACAAGCGCGAGCAGGCCAAGGTCAAGGAACGCCTGATCGAACGCGAACAGGCCCTGAGCAAGCATATGTCCGAGCGGGAGAAACAGGTGCCGCCGGTCATCATGCCGGCCCCGGTCAAGGCGCCGGAGCCGAGCAAGCGCGTGCAGAAGGAAAAGCAGGTGCCGCTGTTCGTCGACAGCGCCGTGGAAGGCACCTTGCCGCCGATCTCGATCCTCGATGTGGCGGAAAAGAAACAGCTCAACCATTCCCCCGAGTCCCTGGCGGCGATCGGTCACCTGCTGGAGATCAAGCTCAAGGAATTCGGCGTCGAGGTCACGGTGGACTCGATCCATCCGGGCCCGGTCATCACCCGCTACGAAATCCAGCCGGCCGCCGGCGTGAAGGTCAGCCGCATCGCCAACCTGGCCAAAGACCTGGCGCGTTCCCTGGCCGTGACCAGCGTGCGGGTGGTCGAGGTGATTCCGGGCAAGACCACCGTCGGCATCGAGATCCCCAACGAAGACCGGCAGATCGTGCGGTTCTCCGAGGTGCTGTCGACGCCTGAGTACGACAACTTCAAGTCGCCGGTCACCCTGGCCCTCGGCCACGACATCGGCGGCAAGCCGGTCATCACCGACCTCGCCAAGATGCCGCACCTGCTGGTGGCCGGTACGACCGGTTCCGGTAAGTCGGTGGGCGTGAACGCGATGATCCTGTCGATCCTGTTCAAGTCGGGCCCCGAAGACGCCAAGCTGATCATGATCGACCCGAAGATGCTCGAACTGTCGATCTACGAAGGCATTCCGCACCTGCTGTGCCCGGTGGTCACCGACATGAAGGACGCGGCCAACGCCCTGCGCTGGAGCGTCGCCGAGATGGAGCGGCGCTACAAGCTGATGGCGAAGATGGGCGTGCGCAACCTGGCCGGCTTCAACGCCAAGGTCAAGGAGGCCCAGGACGCCGGCGAGCCGTTGAGCGATCCTTTGTACAAGCGCGAAAGCATCCACGACGAGGCGCCGTTGCTGCAGAAGTTGCCGACCATCGTCGTGGTCGTGGACGAATTCGCCGACATGATGATGATCGTCGGCAAGAAGGTGGAAGAGCTGATCGCCCGCATCGCCCAGAAGGCGCGGGCCGCCGGCATCCACCTGATCCTCGCGACCCAGCGGCCGTCGGTGGACGTGATCACCGGCCTGATCAAGGCCAACATCCCGACGCGGATGGCGTTCCAGGTGTCGAGCAAGATCGACTCGCGCACCATCATCGACCAGGGCGGCGCCGAACAATTGCTCGGCCACGGTGACATGCTCTACATGCCGCCGGGCACCAGCCTGCCGATCCGGGTGCACGGCGCGTTCGTCTCCGACGACGAAGTGCACCGGGTGGTGGAGGCGTGGAAACTGCGCGGCGCGCCGGAATACAACGACGACATCCTCAACGGTGTCGAAGAGGCGGGCAGCGGTTTCGAAGGCAGCAGCGGCGGTGGCGAAGGCGACGATCCGGAAGCCGACGCGCTGTACGACGAAGCCGTGCAGTTCGTGCTCGAAAGCCGCCGGGCTTCCATCTCTGCGGTGCAGCGCAAGCTGAAGATCGGCTACAACCGCGCCGCCCGGATGATCGAAGCCATGGAAATGGCCGGGGTCGTCACGGCGATGAACACCAACGGTTCGCGTGAGGTGCTGGCCCCGGGGCCGGTGCGCGACTGAGTCAAACCCCTGGATTCAACAGCCGGGACGGCGCAATGAGGCGCCGTCCGCTCTCCCACGAGTATTCAAGAGGACTCCCATGCGTCTGATCCGCATGCTGCTGCCGGTACTGGCCCTGACCACGCTTTCGGCCCACGCCGACGAAAAGGACGTGGCGCGCCTGACCCAACTGCTGGAAACATCCAAGACCCTCACCGCACGCTTTTCCCAGCTGACCCTCGATGGCAGCGGCACCCAATTGCAGGAAACCGCCGGCGAGATGTCGCTGCAGCGCCCGGGCCTGTTCTACTGGCACACCGACGCGCCGGCCGAGCAGACCATGGTCTCCGACGGCAAGAAGGTCACCCTGTGGGACCCGGACCTTGAGCAGGCGACGATCAAGAAGCTGGACGAGCGCCTGACCCAGACCCCGGCCCTGTTGCTGTCGGGCGATGTGTCGAAGATCAGCCAGAGCTTCGACATCACCGCCAAGGAAGCCGGCGGCGTGATCGACTTCACCCTCAAGCCGAAGACCAAGGACACCCTGTTCGACAGCCTGCGCCTGTCGTTCCGCAACGGCCTGGTCAATGACATGCAACTGATCGACAGCGTCGGCCAGCGCACCAACATCCTGTTCACCGGGGTGAAGGCCAACGAAGCGATTCCGGCGTCCAAGTTCAAGTTCGACATCCCCAAGGGTGCCGACGTGATCCAGGAATAACCCCTGAACCCTGTGGGCGAGAGCCCGCAGGATCAACGCCTAGAGGTTTCAACGGTACGTGATGGATCTGTTTCGCAGAGAGCCCCTGGCCCAGCCTTTGGCGGCCCGGTTGCGCGCCACCAACCTGGACGAATACGTCGGCCAGGAGCACGTGCTCGCCCGCGGCAAGCCGCTGCGCGAGGCGCTGGAGCAGGGCGCGCTGCATTCGATGATCTTCTGGGGCCCGCCGGGCGTGGGCAAGACCACCCTGGCGCGGCTGCTGGCGGAAGTGTCGGATGCGCACTTCGAAACGGTGTCGGCGGTGCTGGCCGGGGTCAAGGAGATCCGTCAGGCGGTGGAGATCGCCAAGCAGCAGGCCGCGCAGTACGGCCGGCGCACGATCCTGTTCGTCGACGAGGTGCACCGCTTCAACAAGTCCCAGCAGGACGCGTTCCTGCCGTACGTCGAGGACGGCACGCTGATCTTCATCGGCGCCACCACCGAAAACCCGTCATTTGAACTGAACAACGCGCTGCTGTCGCGGGCCCGTGTGTATGTGCTCAAGAGCCTGGACGAAGCTGCGCTGCGCAAGCTGGTGCACCGGGCGCTGACCGAAGAGCGGGGCCTGGGCAAACGCCACCTCACCCTCAGCGACGAAGGCTTCCAGATGCTGCTGTCGGCCGCCGACGGCGACGGCCGGCGCCTGCTCAACCTGCTGGAGAACGCCTCGGACCTGGCCGACGACGACAGTGAGATCGGCACCGACCTGCTGCAGAGCCTGCTCGGCGACACCCGCCGGCGTTTCGACAAGGGCGGCGAAGCGTTCTACGACCAGATATCCGCGCTGCACAAGTCGGTGCGCGGCTCCAACCCGGACGGTGCGCTGTACTGGTTCGCGCGGATGATCGACGGCGGTTGCGATCCGCTGTACCTGGCCCGGCGTGTGGTGCGCATGGCCAGCGAGGACATCGGCAATGCCGACCCCCGGGCCCTCAGCCTGTGCCTGGCGGCGTGGGACGTGCAGGAGCGCCTCGGCAGCCCCGAAGGCGAACTGGCGGTGGCCCAGGCCATCACCTACCTGGCCTGCGCGCCGAAAAGCAACGCGGTGTACATGGGCTTCAAGGCTGCGATGCGCGCCGCCGCCGAGCACGGTTCGCTGGAAGTGCCGCTGCACCTGCGCAACGCCCCGACCAAGCTGATGAAGCAGTTGGGCTACGGCGACGAATACCGCTACGCCCACGACGAGCCGGACGCCTATGCCGCCGGCGAAGACTATTTCCCGGAAGCGCTCGAGCCGATTCCGTTGTACCAGCCGGTGCCCCGTGGCCTGGAGCTGAAGATCGGCGAAAAGCTCAAGCACCTTGCCCAACTCGACCGGCTGAGCCCCCGCCAGCGGAGAAAACCGTGATTCCAGCGATCATTGCAGTCTCCATCGGTGGCGTCGCCGGCACGCTGCTGCGCTTCGCCGCCGGCAATTGGGTCAACGCCAACTGGCCGCGGCACTTCTATACCGCGACGCTGGCCGTTAATATCGTGGGCTGTCTTTTGATCGGCGTGCTGTACGGCCTGTTTTTGATACGCCCGGAGGTGCCTTTCGAGGTGCGTGCCGGGTTGATCGTCGGCTTCCTCGGAGGGCTGACGACCTTTTCATCCTTTTCACTGGATACGGTGCGCCTGCTGGAAAGCGGGCAGGTGCCGCTGGCCTTGGGCTATGCGGCGCTCAGCGTATTCGGCGGGCTGCTCGCCACCTGGGCCGGCCTGTCCCTGACCAAACTTTGACAACGAGAGACCGACATGCTCGATTCCAAACTGTTACGTAGCAACCTTCAGGACGTAGCGGACCGCCTGGCTTCCCGTGGCTTTGCCCTGGACGTCGCGCGCATCGAAGCGCTGGAAGAGCAGCGCAAGGAAGTCCAGACCGAAACCGAAAAGCTTCAGGCTGAACGCAACGCGATCTCCAAGAGCATCGGTCAGGCCAAGCAACGCGGCGAAGACATCGCCCCGCTGATGGCCAATGTCGAGAACATGGGCAGCCAACTGAACGAAGGCAAGGCTGCGCTGGACAAGATTCAGACCGAGCTGGACGCGATCCTGTTGGGCATCCCCAACCTGCCGCACGAATCGGTGCCGGTCGGCGAAGACGAAGACGGCAACGTGGAAGTGCGCCGCTGGGGCACGCCGACCGCCTTCGACTTCCCGGTGCAGGACCACGTCGCTCTGGGCGAGAAGTTCGGCTGGCTGGATTTCGAGACCGCCGCCAAGCTGTCCGGCGCGCGTTTTGCCCTGCTGCGCGGCCCGATCGCCCGTCTGCACCGCGCCCTGGCGCAGTTCATGATCAACCTGCACGTCACCGAGCACGGCTACGAAGAGGCCTACACCCCGTACCTGGTGCAGGCGCCGGCGCTGCAAGGCACCGGCCAGTTACCGAAGTTCGAGGAAGACCTGTTCAAGATCGGCCGCGACGGTGAGGCCGACCTGTACCTGATCCCGACCGCCGAAGTGTCGCTGACCAACATCGTGGCCGGCGAAATCGTCGACGCCAAGCAGCTGCCGATCAAGTTCGTCGCCCACACCCCGTGCTTCCGCAGCGAAGCCGGCGCGTCGGGCCGCGACACCCGCGGCATGATCCGCCAGCATCAGTTCGACAAGGTCGAGATGGTGCAGATCGTCGAGCCGTCCAAATCCATGGAAGCCCTGGAGAGCCTGACCGCCAACGCCGAGAAGGTGCTGCAGCTGCTGCAGCTGCCGTACCGCACCCTGGCGCTGTGCACCGGTGACATGGGCTTCAGCGCGGTCAAGACCTACGACCTGGAAGTGTGGATCCCGAGCCAGGACAAGTACCGCGAGATCTCGTCGTGCTCCAACTGCGGCGACTTCCAGGCCCGCCGCATGCAGGCGCGCTTCCGCAACCCGGAAACCGGCAAGCCTGAGCTGGTGCACACCCTCAACGGTTCCGGCCTGGCGGTCGGCCGCACCCTGGTGGCGGTGCTGGAGAACTACCAGCAGGCCGACGGTTCGATCCGCGTGCCGGACGTGCTGAAGCCGTACATGGGTGGCCTTGAGGTCATCGGCTGACATGGACTATCTGCCGCTGTTTCACAACCTGCGCGGCAGTCGTGTGTTGGTCGTCGGCGGGGGGGAGATTGCCTTGCGCAAGTCCCGCCTGCTGGCCGACGCCGGTGCGCTGCTGCGGGTGGTCGCACCTGAAATCGAAGCCCAACTGCGTGATCTGGTGACCGCCAGCGGCGGTGAGTGCCTGTTGCGCGGTTATCTCGACACGGATCTGGACGGCTGCGGGCTGATCATCGCCGCCACCGACGATGAAGCGCTGAACGCGCAGGTCTCCGCCGATGCCCATCGGCGTTGCGTGCCGGTCAACGTGGTGGACGCGCCGGCCCTGTGCAGCGTGATCTTCCCGGCCATCGTCGACCGTTCGCCGCTGATCATCGCGGTGTCCAGCGGCGGCGACGCGCCGGTGCTGGCCCGGCTGATCCGCGCCAAGATCGAGACCTGGATCCCTGCCACCTACGGCCATCTGGCCGGTCTCGCCGCGCGTTTCCGGCATCAGGTCAAAAACCTGTTTCCCGACGTGCAGCAGCGTCGTGCCTTCTGGGAGGACGTGTTCCAGGGGCCGATCGCCGACCGGCAACTGGCCGGGCAGGGCGCCGAGGCCGAACGTCTGCTGCAGGCCAAGATCGATGGCCAGGCACCGGTGGCCACCGGCGAGGTGTATCTGGTGGGCGCAGGGCCCGGCGATCCGGATCTGCTGACCTTCCGCGCCTTGCGCCTGATGCAGCAGGCTGACGTGGTGCTGTACGACCGTCTGGTGGCGCCGGCGATTCTGGAGCTGTGCCGCCGGGACGCCGAGCGGGTCTACGTCGGCAAGCGCCGCGCCGACCACGCGGTGCCCCAGGATCAGATCAACCGGCAACTGGTGGATCTGGCCAAGGCCGGCAAGCGCGTGGTACGGCTCAAGGGCGGCGATCCGTTCATCTTCGGCCGCGGCGGCGAAGAGATCGAAGAACTGGCGGCCCACGGCATCCCGTTCCAGGTCGTGCCGGGCATCACGGCGGCCAGCGGTTGCGCGGCCTATGCCGGGATCCCGCTGACCCACCGCGACTACGCGCAGTCGGTGCGTTTCGTCACCGGGCACCTGAAGGACGGTTCCACCGATCTGCCCTGGGCCGACCTGGTCGCGCCGGCGCAGACGCTGGTGTTCTACATGGGCCTGGTGGGGCTGCCGGTCATCTGCGAGCAGTTGATCAAGCACGGGCGCGGCGCGGACACCCCGGCGGCGCTGATCCAGCAGGGCACCACGGTCAATCAGCGGGTGTTCACCGGTACCCTGGCCGACCTGCCCGGGTTGGTGGCGGAGCATGAAGTGCATGCGCCGACCCTGGTGATCGTCGGCGAAGTGGTGCAACTGCGCGAGAAACTGGCGTGGTTCGAAGGGGCTCAGGGGCAAGTCTGACGACAGACCGCATTGTGCCGATCACCAGCAGGCTGGCTCCCACATTGGATTCGTGAACGACACAGATCCCCTGTAGGAGCCAGCCTGCTGGCGATTGGGGCCCTCAAACGCTGATGTGATTCCAGATCCCTTTCCCGCTCAGCCGCGCCCGGTCATGGGCCGCGGTGAAGTCCTGCTCAGGACCTTTGGGCACGACGCCGGTCGGGTTGATGGTCTTGTGGCTGCCGTAGTAGTGGTGCTTGATGTGCTGGAAATCCACCGTGTCGGCGATGCCCGGCCACTGGTACAGCTCGCGCAGCCAGTTCGACAGGTTCGGATAATCGGCGATCCGCCGCAGGTTGCACTTGAAGTGCCCGTGGTACACCGCGTCAAAGCGGATCAGGGTGGTGAACAGACGGATGTCCGCTTCGGTGAGGAACTCTCCCGCCAGGTAGCGGTGGGTGCCCAATAGCCTTTCCAGGTGATCCAGTTCGGCGAACACATCGTCGAACGCCGCTTCATACGCCTGCTGCGAAGTGGCGAAGCCGGCGCGGTACACGCCGTTGTTGACCGCCGGGTAGATCCGCTCGTTCAGCCCATCGATTTCACTGCGCAAAGGTGCCGGGTAGAAGTCCAGGCCGTTGCCGGTCAAGCCGTCGAACGCGCTGTTGAACATGCGGATGATCTCCGCCGATTCGTTGCTGACGATGCGCTTGAGCCGTTTGTCCCACAGCACCGGCACGGTGACGCGGCCGGTGTAGTCGGGGGTGTCTGCGGTGTAGCGCTGGTGCATGAAGTCGAAGCCGTCGAGCCGGTCGCCCGTGGAGCCCAGCGCCTTGTCGAAGGTCCAGCCGTTTTCCAGCATCAGCCAACTGACCACCGAGACGTCGACCAGGCTTTCCAGCCCCTTGAGCTTGCGCAGGATCAGCGTGCGGTGGGCCCACGGGCAGGCCAGCGACACATAGAGGTGGTAGCGCCCGGCCTCGGCGGCAAAGCCGCCTTCACCGCTGGGGCCGGGGCGGCCGTCGCGGGTGACCCAATGGCGGCGTTGCGCCTGTTCGCGCCGGAAGGCGCCGTCCTTGTCGCTTTCGTACCATTTGTCCTGCCAGCGGCCATCGACCAGTAAACCCATGTTCAAGACTCCGCAAACCAATAATCGTTGGAGTGGAGTCTATTCCGATGGGTTCGAACAAAAAGCGCAAAGATCGGGCAGCTATGATCGATTAAATCGATTTGTTCCGTGCAGCCCAGTATTGTTCGGCCGTTTCGAAGGCTTGCTCACGGCTCTGGCCCAGCCCCCGGAGGGCGAGCGCCATGGTCGAGATCAAAGCCATGCGGGCGTAGCTGTCGTCCGACTCGCCGCGCCAGACCGCCTTCAATTGGCGGGTCTCCAGCGATGCCGGTTTGACGTGGCGCTGGGCCGACAGCCGCGGCCATTCCTCGTCCCAGCTTGCGCCGCCGGCGGTGCCGTACAGGTGGCTGTCGGCGTCCGGGTTGATCTCGATTTCGCCGCCGTCGCCCTTGATCACGATGGCCGTGTCGCCCAGCAGGCCGCTGGCTTCGCGGTGCACCGCCTGATAGCCGGGATGGAAAATGCTTTGCAGGCCGCAACGGGCGCCCAGCGGATTGAGGATCCGTGCCAGCGAGTGGATCGGCGAGCGCAGGCCCAAGGTGTTGCGCAAGTCGATCATCTTCTGCAACGGCGCCGCCCAGTCCACCAGCGGCATGAACGCCAGGCCGCCGTTGTCCAGCGCCGAGCCGACCTGCTGCCAGTCGCGGCACAGTGGGATGTTCAGCTCACCGAGCAGCTGTTCGCTGTACAGACGCCCGGCGGTGTGGGCGCCGCCGCCGTGCATGAAGATGCGCACGCCGTTCTGCGCCAGGCACTTGGCCGCCAGCAGATACCACGGCAGGTGGCGTTTCTTGCCGGCATAGGTCGGCCAGTCCAGGTCGACGGCCAACGACGGGGCATGCAAGCGTTCGCGCAGGGCTTCGGTGAAGCCGGCCATCTCTTCGGCGCTTTCCTCCTTGTGCCGCAGCAGCATCAGGAAGGCGCCGAGCTGGGTGTCCTCGACCTTGCCGTCCAGCACCATGCCCATGGCCTCGCGGGCCTCGGCGCGGGTCAGGTCGCGGGCGCCGCGCTTGCCTTTGCCCAGGATCCGCACGAACTGGGCGAACGGATGCTCGGCGGGCGTTTCGAGGGTCAGCGCTGGAAAGTCGGTCATAGGCAATTCGTCGGTTTGGGCAGGCCCGCCAGTTTCGCGGCGAGCTTGGCGGGGGTGCCTTTGAACAGGCGGTTCAGGTGCAGGCTGTTGCCCTTGTCCGGGCCCAGCTTCAGGGCGGTGTACTTGATCAGCGGCCGGGTGGCCGGGGACAGCTCGAACTCCGCGTAGAAGGCGCGCAGCAGCTCAAGGACTTCCCAGTGGTCGGGTGTCAGCTCGATGTCTTCGGCGACGGCGAGGGCAGCGGCGACCTCGGCCGACCAGTCGCTCAGGTCCACCAGGAAGCCGTCCTTGTCCAGTTCGATGGCGCGGGCGCCGACGGTCAGGGTCTTCATAGCCAGGTGTTGACCTTGTCGTGGCGCACCGACAGCTCGACGAAGGCCGGATAGTCGATGGCGTCGGCCCAGTCCGGAACCTCAAGCCCTCGGGCCTGGGCGTCTTCGGCCAGCACGTACAGCCTGGCGTTGCGGGCCTGGAGCGCAGTGAACGGCGCGGTGCCGGGTCGCAGGGCATAGGCGGCGTCGCCGCACAGCAGCAAGGCGTCGGCGCTGCCCAGCAGGCGCAGGCAACTGGTCAGGCGTTCGTCGCCGAACGGGGAATGGGACAGCACATGCAAAGTCGACATCAGAGCGTGATCACTTGGTCGTAACGGTCAATGAGGGCGGTGATGCGGTCGGCGGCCAAGGGCTGCGCCTCGTCCAGCGACAGATCGCCGAGGCCGCGCAGGGCGGCGCTGTCGGCGCAGTAGAACAGTTCTTCGACGCCGAACATCGGCAGCGCCTGCAGATTGGCGCTCAGGTCCTTCTGCTGCAAGGCCTTGGCGTTCTGCCCGGCGGCCAGTTGCAGCACGCCGTCGTCGAGGAACAGCAGGCCGATCGGCAGATCGAACGCGCCGCCGGCCAGCACGATGTCCAGCGCCTCGCGGGCGCCGGGGCCGGACCATGGCGACTGGCGGCTGATGATCAACAGGGATTTAGCCATGTTCATGCGCCTCCGAAGCAGATGAGACGGTCGGCGTCCTGCACCGCATCGTGCAGTTGGCCCAGGCCGGACAGTTCCCACGGCGCACTGACGGCCACGGCGTCACGCTGGTAGCGTGCGGCCTCTTCGGCGTTCAGCACGCCACGGCGCAGGGCGGCGGCGATGCACACCACGCCGTCCAGCCGCTGTTCGGTGATGAAGGCGCGCCATTGCTTGGGCAGGTCCTGTTCGTCCTGCGGGGTGACCACGCTGTCCGAGGCGTTGTGCACGCCGTCCTGGTAGAAAAACAGCCGGACGATCTCATGCCCGCCGGCCAGCGCCGCCTGGGCGAACAGCAGGGCACGGCGCGAGGAGGGCGCATGGGCGGCGGAAAACAGCGCGATGGCGAACTTCATGACGGACTCGATCAGCGAAACTGCGGCCATGATAAAGCTTTCTCGCCGGGGCGGCGAAGCGGATGTTGCCGCAGGCGCGGTGAGTGTCAGCGCGGCATGTAGCCCAGTTGCCAGCGGCGGGGGATCTTCAGGGCGACCACCCCGAGCACGCCGGCCAGCAATGCGCTGAAAAACAGGGCCTGAAGGCCCAGATGGCGTTCCAGCAGCGCACCGATGACCGCGCCGACGAACATGCCCGTCCAGGGCACCAGTTGCACCCGCCAGCCGTTGCGTCGTTCGCCCAGCAGCCAGCGGCCCAGTCCCCGGCCGAACCGTGACAGGGCCCCGGTGACGTAGGTCAGCCCCACCGGCAGCCCGTTCACTTCCTCGACGCAGGCGTTGAGCATGCCCATGGCGGTGATCGCCGCCAGCAGGGCCGGCAATTGCTGCTCGAACGGCCAGGCCGCCGCGGCGCACAGCAGCGCGGCGATGCACAGCAGCAACGGCAGCGCCCGACGCCCGCTCAGCCGGCTGATGATGACGCCGAGGGCATTGCCGAAGACGAACGTGGCGACCAGGATCGACAGGCGAAGGGTCAGGCCCAGGTCGCCGTCGCTGATCGCCACCGCCAGGCGGGTCGTGTTGCCGCTCATGAACGAGACGAAGTCGCCGCTGGCCATGAAGCCGATGGCATCGGTCATGCCGGCCAGCACCGACAGGCAGGCGACCAGCGTCAAGCCGACGCGGCCGCGCCATTTCTGGGTATGCAGATGGCCGGGCGTGGCGCGGTGAGTGGTGGCGGACGGCAGCATGGGCGGGTTCCTGGCCGGGTTCCTGGGTGGGAAAACACGGCTTTACTCCATAGCGCGAGGGTTGTCGCGCCGTCCGATGCGGTAAAGCTGAACGAAACCTTGCCGGGCAGTGATACAGTCCGTTCTTTTTTGAATGAGCGAATGCAATGCGAATGCTGACGGTGGCGCTGGCGGCGGTTTTGCTGGCCGGTTGCGCGGGATCGGTGATGGAAGACGCCCGCACCCGAACCCCTTACAAGACCCTGACCTCGGAAAAGCCCGGCAAGGACGTGGCGCAGTGCGTGCAGTTCTCCTGGCAGGACGAAGCGGTGTTCGGTGTGGACGCGGCGGCTTATCTGGAGCCGGGCAAGCAGGGCGGCACCACGGTGTACACCCGCTCGGCGGAATCGTTCGTCGATGTGGTCAGCGACGCGTCCGGCACCACGCTCAAGTACTACGCGCAGAAGGACGACTTCGTCGCCAAGCGCCGGCTGGCGGCGCTGGCGACCTGCCTGTAGGTCGGTTGAGGCGGAGGCTGTTCCGGCCTCATCGCGGGCAAGCCCCACAGTGGATCTGTGCCATGCACCGATCCCTGTAGGAGCCAGCCTGCTGGCGATGGCATCAGCCCAGGCCCCGCAGAGCGAAAGCAAGGGCAATGCCGTTGCACTCGCAGGAGGCCTGCCGGCTCAGTCCTTCAACCGCTTCTGAAAGAACAGCCGCTTGTGCCCCGGCGGATAATCCGCCAGTTCACCGAATTCGCTGTAGCCAAGCTTTCGGTAGAACACCGGCGCCTGAAAATCGAAGGTGTCGAGCCAGATCCCGAAGCAGCCTTTCTCCCGCGCCAGCTCCTCGGCCATGCCCATCAGCCTGGAGCCGATGCCTTGGCCCCGTCCTTCTTCAGGCACCGACAGCAGGTCGACGAACAGCCACTCGCAGACAAAACGGCCATAAAGTCCGCCGAGAATCGCGCCGCTGTCGTCGCGCACCAGCAAGGTGAGGGGGGTGGAGGGCGCGATGCCGGCCTGGGCGACGTTGTAGGCGTGCAGCGGCGCCAGGATGGCCAGGCGTTCTTCTTCCGTATTGGTGTGCGACAGCTCGATTCGCAGGTTCATGTGCAACTTCCTTTTGGCAACGAAGGCGCAGCCTAACCCGGCATTGACCTTTGATCCATCCCCCCGGCCGGCCTTGCGCCGTCGCCGGTGCCTTGATCCGCCGATGCCGGTTTTCATGCCTTTGGCGTGTAGGTTTTTTGCTACAGGATGAGTACGCGCTGACTTAGGGTGCTGTATATACATCCAGTATTCATTGACGATTGCTGGCGCAAGGCCGCCCGCTGCGACAAATCCGCCGATGGACAAAAAATCCCCCTCCGTTAGCTTGAAGGCCTCTCCTCGGGAAGGAGAGTTCTTAAATCAATGGAGTGAACAACATGAATCAAGCAACCCCTGAAACCCAACTGCGACACGGTCGCGTCACCTCTCCGGCCAGCCGTGGTTCGGTGGCCATCGAGCAAGGCCTGCTGGGCGGCTGGCAGGTCAACGAAATGGAAGGCGGCAAGAACTTCCCGGCGCTGGCGGCCGGTCCGTTCCCCGCGCCGTTCGGCACGGACAACCCGAGCGTCGTGCCGCCGGCCGACGGCTACATCCTCAGCGGCGGCAAGGACGATGCCCGCGACTGCGTGAACTTCACCGACGAGGAAATGAGCAAGAAGCTCGGTCGCCCGTTCACCTGGCCGCTGCTCAACGTCACACCGGGCCAGACCCTGGACATCAAATGGGAGTACACCGCCCCGCACACCACCCGCGGCTACCGCTGGCTGATCACCAAGGACGGCTGGGATCCGAAGACCCGCATCACCCGTGCGCAACTGGAGGCGCAACCGTTCTTCGAGGATTTCTACCCGCAGGTTCCGTACTACAGTCATGCGGGCGAACTGAAGGCCAAGGTCAACCATTCGGTGAAACTGCCGGCCAACAAGAAGGGGCGTCACGTGATCGTCCTGATGTGGATCGTCGCCAACACCGGCAACGCCTTCTATCAGGCCTTCGACGTCGACTTCAAGTAAGTCCGCGCCAACCGACCCACACGTTCTGAAGGATTAGAACATGTCGAACATTGATTTCACCCTGTTGCACAACCAGGCGGGCGACGCGGCGTCGCTGATGCCGAGCATCGCCGGCAAGAAGATCCTCATGGGCTTCTGGCACAACTGGCCGGCGGGGCCGAGCGACGGCTACCGGCAAGGGCAGTTCGCCAACATCGCGCTTGAAAACGTACCCAAGGAGTACAACGTGGTCGCTGTGGCCTTCATGAAAGGCAACGGCATCCCGACCTTCAAGCCCCACAACGTCTCCGACGCCGAGTTCCGCCGCCAGGTCGGCGTGCTCAACAGCCAGGGGCGGGCGGTGCTGATCTCCCTGGGCGGCGCCGATGCGCACATCGAGTTGCGCGCCGGCCAAGAACAACCGCTGGCCAACGAGATCATCCGTCTGGTGGAAACCTACGGCTTCGACGGGCTGGACATCGATCTTGAACAGAGCGCGATTGATTTCGCCGCCAACAAGACCGTCCTGCCGGCGGCGCTGAAACTGGTCAAGGATCACTACGCAGGCCAGGGCAAGCACTTCATCATCAGCATGGCGCCGGAGTTCCCGTACCTGACCGCCAACGGCAAGTACGTCGGCTACCTGCAAGCGCTGGAAGGCTACTACGACTTCATCGCCCCGCAGTTCTACAACCAGGGCGGCGACGGGGTCTGGGTGCCGGAGGCCAACAACGGCAACGGTGCGTGGATCGCGCAGAACAACGACGCGATGAAGGAAGACTTCCTTTATTACCTGACCGAAAGCCTGGTGACCGGCACCCGCGGGTTCACCAAGATCGCGGCGGACAAGTTCGTCATCGGCCTGCCGTCCAACGTCGATGCCGCCGCCACCGGCTACGTGATCGACAAGACCGCGGTGGGCAACGCCATGAAGCGGCTGGCCATCAAAGGGCATCCGATCAAGGGGCTGATGACCTGGTCGGTGAACTGGGACAACGGCATCAGCAAGGACCGGGTGCCGTACAACTGGGAATTCAGCCGCCGTTACGGGCCGCTGATCCATGGCGCCAAGCTGTCTGAGCACGCGTCGGACGACATGACGGTCGACATCGGCCAACAGCAGTAAGCGAACAGAAAGCCCGGTAGCGCTGCCGGGCTTTTTTTCGTCCGTGGGCCGCGTCTTTTCGCCTACCATGGGCGTCCTTCAAGGACACAAGGGTCAGGCGTCATGTCCAACACGGCCGAACGGGTCAAATTCATCGATACGCAGGTGCTGTCCCACGATTGGTACTTGCTCAAGAAAATCACCTTCGACTACCGGCGCAACAGCGGCGACTGGCAGCGCCAGACCCGTGAGGTCTACGACCGCGGCAACGGTGCTGCGATCCTGCTGTTCAACCGCGAGAGGCGCACGGTGGTGCTGACCCGGCAGTTCCGTCTGCCGGTGTTCGTCAACGGCCATGACGGGCTGCTGATCGAAGTGGCCGCCGGGCTGCTTGAAGGGGCCGATCCCGAGCAACGCATCCGTGCCGAAGCCGAGGAGGAAACCGGCTACCGCGTGCATGACGTGAGGAAGGTGTTCGAGTCCTACATGAGTCCGGGTTCGGTGACCGAGAAGCTGCACTTTTTCGTTGCCGAGTACGACGCGTCGTCGAAGGTCGGCGCCGGCGGCGGCCTGGAGGAAGAGACCGAAGAGCTGGAGGTGCTGGAGTGGCGCTTCGATGATGCGCTGGCCGCTTTCGGGCGCGGCGAGATCTGCGATGCCAAGACCATCATGCTGTTGCAGTATGCGGCGATGAACGACCTGTTCTCCGCTTGAGGCCCTTTGGTGAGGGAGCAATCTCTCTCACCCCCATTGAAAATAGCCGCAGCGCCACAGTGGGCCGATCACTGAAGACAGGCGATCAGAACAGCTCCCCCGTCCGTCCGACCTCGGCCCACCGGCAACCTTCCAACTTCAATAGCCGCTCCTTGGCCTCAAGCCCTCCGGCGAACCCCGTCAGTTTGCCCGATGCGCCGATCACCCGATGGCACGGCGCAACGATCGAGATCGGATTGCGCCCGTTCGCCGCGCCCACTGCCCGCACCGCGCTGGGGTGGCCGATCTGCTCGGCGATCTGGCTGTAGGTGCGGGTCTCGCCGAAGGGAATGGTCAGCAGCGCCGTCCAGACCCTTTTCTGGAAGTCGGTGCCGGCGAAATCCAGCTCCAGCTCGAAGCGGTTTCGCGTGCCGGCGAAATATTCCTGCAGCTGCTGCGCGGTCTTGAGCAGCACCGGGTTGTCCGGCGCCTCGACCATCGGTCCCAGGCGCACCCGGTCGGGCCTGTCGTTTTCCCAGAGGATGGCCGCCAGTCGCTGGCCGTTCGCGACCAGCTTCAGTTCGCCGACCGGCGAGGGCAGGGTGATGAACGTGTAGGCCATAGGTCGGACTCCGTGGGGGGGGCGGGAACAGCGCACAGCATACGGCGTGTTCCGGGAGGCGCAAATCGCAATCGCGGCCATACTGCTTGTGGCTCTTGCAGCGCTTCTCCCTGCTTTCCTGAAAAGCCTAATAACAAGAAGGGACCGACCCATGAAGTACGAACCTTTTGCCAAGACCCTGATCGCGACCTCCTTCACCCTGGCCTGTCTCACGGCCCATGCCGCTTCGGTGGCCCCGGTGGCGGCGGAGAACGGCATGGTGGTCACCGCCCAGCACCTGGCCACCCACGTGGGCGTCGATGTGCTGAAGAACGGCGGCAACGCGGTGGATGCGGCGGTCGCCGTCGGTTACGCGCTGGCGGTGGTCTACCCCGCGGCGGGCAACCTGGGCGGCGGCGGTTTCATGACCATTCAACTGGCGGACGGGCGCAAGACCTTCCTCGACTTCCGGGAAAAGGCTCCCCTGGCCGCCACCGCGAACATGTACCTGGACAAGGACGGCAACGTCATTCCGGACCTGAGCACCCGCGGCCATCTGGCGGTCGGCGTGCCGGGCACGGTGTCGGGCATGGAGCTGGCGCTGAAGAAGTACGGCACCAAGCCGCGCAATGAGATGATCGCCCCGGCCATCAAGCTGGCCGAAGACGGGTTCGTGCTGGAGCAGGGCGACGTCGATCTGCTGGAGTACGCCACCGACGTGTTCAAGAAGGACATGCGCGACTCCGGCTCGATCTTCCTCAGCAACGGCGAGCCGATGCAGGTGGGGCAGAAGCTGGTGCAGAAGGATCTGGGCAAGACCCTGCGCACCATTTCCGAAAAAGGCGCGGACGGTTTCTACAAGGGCTGGGTGGCCGACGCCATCGTCACCTCAAGCCAGGCCAACAAGGGCATCATCACCCAGGCCGACCTGGACAAGTACAAGACCCGCGAACTGGCGCCGGTGGAGTGCGACTACCGCGGCTACCACGTGATCTCGGCGCCACCGCCCAGCTCCGGCGGCGTGGTGATCTGCCAGATCATGAACATTCTCGAAGGCTATCCGATGAAGGACCTGGGCTTCCATTCCGCCCAGGGCATGCACTACCAGATCGAAGCCATGCGCCACGCCTACGTGGACCGCAACAGCTACCTGGGCGACCCGGACTTCGTGAAGAACCCCATCGAGCACCTGCTGGACAAAAACTACGCGACCAAGCTGCGCGAGGCCATCGCGCCGCAGAAGGCTGGCGTCTCCGCCGAACTCAAGCCGGGCGTCGCGCCCCATGAGGGCAGCAACACCACCCACTACTCGATCGTCGACAAGTGGGGCAACGCCGTGTCGGTGACCTACACCCTCAACGACTGGTTCGGCGCCGGCGTGATGGCCAGCAAGACCGGGGTGATCCTCAACGATGAGATGGACGACTTCACCTCCAAGGTCGGCGTGCCGAACATGTACGGCCTGGTGCAGGGCGAGGCCAACGCCATCGCGCCCGGCAAGGCGCCGCTGTCGTCGATGAGCCCGACCATCGTCACCAAGGACGGCAAGGTGGTGATGGTGGTCGGCACGCCGGGCGGCAGCCGGATCATCACCGCGACCCTGCTGACCATGCTCAACGTCATCGACTACGGCATGGGCCTGCAGGAAGCGGTCGATGCGCCGCGCTTCCATCAGCAGTGGATGCCGGAGCAGACCAACCTCGAAGACTTCGCCGCCAGCCCCGACACCAGGAAGATCCTCGAAAGCTGGGGCCACAAGTTCGCCGGCCCGCAAGATGCCAACCATATCGCGGCGATCCTTGTCGGCGCGCCGTCCCTGGGCGGCAAACCGGTGGGCAAGAACCGCTTCTACGGCGCCAACGACCCGCGGCGCAACACCGGGTTGTCATTGGGTTACTGACGCGCGTAAAAAAGAGGGGCGGGCGTTTGTCCGCCCCTGTCTCACGGATCGATCAAGGAAGGCCTGCCATGTCCACCGCATTGTTGATCATCGACGTCCAACGCGCCCTGTGCTCGGGCCAATACGCGTGCTACGACATCCCCCGCGTCATCGACACCCTCAACCGCCTCAGCGCACGCGCCCGCCAGGCCGGCGTGCCGGTGGTGTTCATCCAGCACGAAGAAGAGGGCGACCTGCTGGCCCACGGCAGCGACGGCTGGCAACTGGCGGACGGCCTGGAGACCGCGCCGGGCGACCTGTACGTGCGCAAGACCGCCCCGGACTCGTTCTGCCAGACTACGCTGCAGAAGCTGATCCCCAAGGAAGACTTCGACCGGTTGGTGATCGGCGGCCTGCAGACCGATTACTGCGTCAACGCCACCGTGCGCCAGGCGCATCAACTGGGCTATGACGTGGTGCTGGCGGCCGACGCCCACTCCACCGTGGACAACGGCAGCATGAGCGCCGAAGACATCATCGCCGAGCACAACAAGGATCTGGCTCATCTGAGCAGCTCGGTGGCGCGGATCGACGTCACGCCGGCGGCTCAGATCACCTTCTGACCCGCCGAGCAGCCTTCCCTGTAGGCGCGAGCCTGCTCGCGAGGCGTCGTGTCGTTCGCCTCGGACATTGAGGGGGATGACGCTTTGGCGAGCAGGCTCGCTCCTGCAGGCGGTGAAAACTCCGGGCATCGACCGGTCGCTCCCGGCATACTGCCGGCGCCTCAGGAATGGAATCTGTCGATGCCCGCGTTCAATGCCCGTCATGCCTGGCTGCTGGCCAGCCTCGTAATCGCCCCGATGTCCCACGCCGCCGGTTTCGACTGCGCCAAGGCGTCCGGCCCGGTCGAGAAAACCCTTTGCGCCGATCCGTACACCTCCGCCCTCGATGAGAAGCTGAGCGCGGTTTGGCGCACCACGCTGGCGGAGGTCGCCGACCCGAAGGCACTCAAGGCGGATCAGCGGGCGTGGCTGAAGAACCGCGACGTCTGCGGCGAAACGTTGGGTTGCCTGCGCCGCCTGTACCTCATGCGCCTCACCGAACTTGAATACGCCGCAAAGCCGTTCAGCTGGAACGCGATGTGGCAGCGGATTCCCGAAGGCGTGGCCTCGGGTGCAGAGCTGAACACGTCCCTACGGGACGATTCGCACGTGTCCTTCGCCGTGGAGGCCACCGCCGGCGCCAACGAAGGCAGCCTGGAGGGAACCGCCACACGCCGCGCCTCGGGGGCGGACTACGCCGAGGGCGAGTGCGCGTTGAGCTTCACGGCGATCAACGGCGTGCTGAACGTCGCGCAACAGGGTGACGACGCTGACTGCGGGGCAGGAATGGGAGTGTTCTATGCCGGGCGTTATGTCGCTTCGCCAACGCCCTTGAAGCTGGACTACGATCTGCTGGCGCTGAGCCTGGTGCGCACGCAACAGGAAGACGACACACTGCGCACGCTGCTCAAGGGCGACTACCCGGCACTGGTGCAAAGCGCGGGGACGATGACGATCGGCGATCCGTCCGCCGACGTGCCGGGCAGCGAGGTCGATGAGCTGTGGGTGCGCGGTTTGGGCAACTTCAACGCTGCCATCGTGATGAGCGCCGCCGGCAACCGCTTCTGGATCGCGCTGCTGGTGCCCGATGCCCAGGGCGAGTCCCGCGCCCGCTACTACACCAACGTCCCCGACTGGAAGGATCGCCTGCCCGCTGCCGTGCACGCCTGGTACGAGCGCATGCAGGGCGGCAGAACCCTGCCGCTGGAGCGCATGCCGTAACGCTAGCCTGTCGCCGCCACCTCAGGTCGCGAACATCAACCGGTGCACAGGGGCCGCCGGCTCCCGCACCACGCCGCCCAGCACCAGCCGCGTGACGGTGTCCGCCGCCGCGGCGTAGTCCTCGTCCTGCGGCACTTCGCGCCCGGTGATGCACCCCATCTGCCAGCCGATGTTGGTGTAGGTGCGGGTCGCCGACCAGATGAACAGCATCAGGTGCTCGGGATCCACCGGGGCCAGCAGGCCGCGGTCGATCCAACTGCGCAGGCACTCGACGTTGCGCCTCGCTTCGGCGTGCAGCAGGTCGCGGCACTCGGGCGGCAACTGCGGGCCGCCGAGCAGCAGTTCGCCGCTGAACACCCGGGCGATGGCCGGGTGCTCGCGGGCGATGCGGATCCGCGCCGCCACGTACGCCCGCAGGCCGATCAGCGGGTCGTCGCTCTCGCGCAGCGCCGCCGAGGCGTCCAGCAGCGGTTCGACGAAACCCAGCAGCACCTTGGCGTAGAGGTTTTCCTTGGTCTGGAAGTAGTAATACAGGTTGGCCTTGGGCACGCCGGCACGGGCGGCGATGTCGCGGGTCTGGGTGGCGTCGAAACCCTTGGCGGCGAATTCCTCGCTGGCGGCGGCGAGGATCAGTTGCTCGTTGCGTTGACGGATGCTGCTCATGGAAGGCACGGCGGAGTCTGGCGGTTTCGGGTTCGCAATATACAAAACTATATAGCGATGAAGCCAGCAGACTCGGCAGACAACGCTATGCTGTGCCGATCCAATCGATCCCGGAAAAAACCACATGACCCTTCGCACCTTGCGCGCCGATGCCTCTCACCTCGATGCGGTGGCCGCGTTGTTCGACGCCTACCGCGGCTTCTACGGCCAGCCGTCGGATCTGGCGCAGTCGCGGGCGTTCATCGCCGAGCGCCTGGCCGCCGGCGAATCGGCGATCTTCATCGCGCAGGACGCCGACGGCCAGGCGCTGGGCTTTGTGCAGCTGTACCCGTCGTTCTCATCCATCGACGCCCATCGCACCTGGCTGCTCAGCGACCTGTTCACCACTCCGGCCGCCCGTGGCCGTGGGGCAGGAAGGCTGCTGATGAACACGGCGCGGGACTTTGCTGTGCAGAGCGGGGCCAAGGGCCTGGTGCTGGAAACCGCCACCGACAACTTCACCGCCCAAGGCCTGTACGAGTCGCTGGGCTGGGTGCGCGACACCGGGTACTTCACCTACACCCTCGATCTGCGCAAGGGCTGAGCCGGTCACTCGGCCAGCAGCCGCTCGATCTGCGCCAGCTCCCAGGTGCTCAGCAGGCTGACCGGGTCGGTGCCGAAGCGTTGCGAGGTGTCGAGCCGCCAGGCCCGGCCATCGGGGCTGCGGCATTCGAGGCAATGCAGCAGGCGCGGCCCGTCGAGGTCGAGCGCCAACCGCCAGCCGTCGATATCGACCGTGACCCGCGCCGATCCGCACGGCTCAGCGGTGCGGCGCAACGGACACACGCCCAGCGCGGCATCGCGCAGGCGCTGGCAGACTTCCCGGGCGTTCAACGGGGTGGGCATGACGGGCTCTCGGTCGACGGAACAGGCGCGCCAGCTTAGAGCGCCCGACGGCGGTTGTCAGCGTCCGCTGGTTTGCCTGCGGGCACTTGCGTAACATCCGTAGCCCTGTTTTTCCGTCGACCCCGTATCAGGTAAGCCATGAAACCGAAACGTCTGCGCGCCGATGTCCTGGCCGGACTCACCACCTCGTTCGCCCTGTTGCCCGAATGCATCGCGTTTGCGCTGGTGGCCCACCTCAATCCGCTGATGGGCCTGTACGGCGCGTTCATCATCTGCACGCTGACCGCGCTGTTCGGCGGCCGGCCGGGCATGGTGTCCGGGGCGGCCGGCTCGATGGCGGTGGTGATCGTCGCGCTGGTGGTGCAGCACGGCGTGCAGTACCTGCTGGCCACCGTGCTGCTCGGCGGTCTGGTGATGATGGCGTTCGGGCTGTTGCGCCTGGGCAAACTGGTGCGGATGGTGCCGCACCCGGTGATGCTCGGCTTCGTCAACGGCCTGGCGATCATCATCGCATTGGCGCAGTTGGAGCATTTCAAGGACGGCGAACACTGGCTCAGCGGCGCGCCGCTGTACCTGATGGCTGGGCTTGTGGGGCTGACGATGGCCATCGTCTACCTCCTGCCGCGCCTGACCCGCTCGGTGCCGCCGGCACTGGTGGCGATCCTCGGCGTGGGCGCACTGGTGTACCTGCTGGCCCTGCCGACCCGTACCCTCGGCGACATGGCGCACATCGCCGGCGGCCTGCCGGCCCTGGCGCTGCCGGACATCCCGTGGAACCTGGAGACCCTGCGCATCATCGCGCCGTACGCGGTGCTGATGGCGCTGGTCGGCCTGCTGGAAACCCTGCTGACCCTGAACCTCACCGACGAAATCACCGAGACCCGTGGCTACCCGGACCGCGAATGCGTGGCGCTGGGGGCGGCGAACATGGTGTCGGGTGCGTTCGGCGGCATGGGCGGCTGCGCCATGATCGGCCAGACCGTGATCAACCTCAGTTCCGGCGGGCGCGGGCGGGTATCCGGCGTGGTGGCCGGGGTGGCGATCCTGCTGTTCATCCTGTTCCTGTCACCGATGATCGAGCGCATTCCGCTGGCGGCGCTGGTGGGGGTGATGTTCGTGGTGTCGCAGCAGACGTTTGCCTGGGCCTCCTTGCGGGTGGTGAACAAGGTGCCGCTCAACGATGTGCTGGTGATCATGGCGGTGACGGTCATCACCGTGTTCACGGACCTGGCCACCGCGGTGATGTGCGGCATCGTCATCGCCGCGCTCAACTTCGCCTGGCAGCAGGCCCGCGAACTGTACGCCGATGCGCATCTGGAGGCCGACGGCAGCAAGCTCTACCGGCTGCACGGCACGCTGTTCTTTGCCTCGACCACGCCGTTCCTCAACCAGTTCGACCCGGCCGGCGATCCGGCGCGGGTGACCCTGGATTGCCGCCACCTGAGCTTTGTCGACTACTCGGCCATCGCCGCGCTGAAGACCCTGCGCGAGCGGTACGCCAAGGCCGGCAAGCAGTTGCAGGTGTTCCACCTGTCCGAGCGCTGCAAGAAACTGCTCAAGCGCGCCGGGGTGGAGCACGCTTGAGCAAGTGGGAGAGGGTGTCACTGCCGGCATCTTGGGTCGCTTGCAGGCCGCTATCGCCAGCAGGCTGGCTCCCACAGGATCGATGTTGGCCTGTCATTTCTGAGGATGCCGCTGAACCCTGTGGGAGCTGCGGTGCGACGACTCGACTTGCCAGCGATGGGATCGGCACAGGCAATATCTTGGGTGGCTGATAGACCGCTATCGCTGGCAAGCCAGCTCCCACAGGGCTTTGTGGTGTGCCTGGATCCTGCTAACACCCGGGATACCTGTGGGATTGCCTGCAAGCGATGGGGCCAGCACGGGCAACATCTTTAGCTGACAGACCGCTATCGCCAGCAAGCTGGCTCCCACAGGATCGATGGTGGCCGGTCATTTGTGCGGACACCGCTGAACCCTGTGGGAGCCGGCAGGTTTCAGATGGCGGGGAAGTCGATGTCGGTCAGCGCCACGTTGTTGAGGTAGTTGGTCAGGGTCTGCACGGCGACGAGTGCGACCGTTTCGATGATCTGCTTGTCGTCGATGCCGGCGGCGCGGGCGGCGGCGATCTGTTCGTCGCTCAACTGGCCGCGGGTCTCGGTCAGTTGGCGGGCGAGGGCGGCGAAGGCGTTCAGCCGGCCGTGGCGCGCCTGGGCGATGTCCTCGGCCGACAGCCCGGCCTTGCTGGCGAACAGCGTATGGGCGCTCAGGCAGTAGTCGCAGCCGTTGACCTGCGAGGTGGCCAGGTACACCGCTTCTTTCTCCTTGGCGCTGAGCGAGGTCTTGCCCAGGATGGCGGAGGCTTGCAGGTAGGTGTCCAGTGCCACGGGCGCCTTGGCCAGGGTCGTGAACACATTGGGCAGGAAGCCGATTTTCTTCTGCACGCCTTCCAGCACGGTGCGGGTGGCGTCGGCGGCGGTGTCGAGGCTGATCGGGGTGATGCGGCTCATGATGAATCTCCGAATGTCCGGTGCGGAGTGCACCGGGGATGGAGCTCATGTTAGGGAGCGCGGCTGGTGCTTTGGGTGCAAATCGTCGAGGATATGCGGCAGATCGTCCAAACCCGTCGCCGAGGATGCCGTCATGGATCGCCTCTCCACCTTGCTCACCCACTTCGGCGTCAATGCCGGCACGTTCCACAGCGGCGCGTTCTGCGGCGTCAGCGCCTACGGCGGCGAACAGGCGTGCGGCCATGTGCACCTGCTGCAGGCCGGCGAGGTGCTGCTCAAGCCCGGCAACGACCCTGAGCTGACGCTCAACGAACCAACCCTGATTTTCTTCCCCCGGCCCTTGGCCCACCGACTGTTCGCCGACGAATCGATGGGCACGCAACTGGTGTGCGCCTCGCTGACGTTCGACGGCGGTTCAGGCAACGCGCTGGCGTCGGCCTTGCCTGACTACTTGGTGCTGAAGCTCACCGACATCCCGGAGCTGGGCAGCACGCTGGCGTGGCTGTTCAAGGAAGCCTTCGACGGGCACTGCGGGCGCGAAGCGGTGATGGACCGGTTGTTCGAGCTGCTGGTGATCCTGCTGCTGCGCCACCTCATCAGCCGGCGCGACCAGCAGCCGGGCATGATGGCCGGGCTGGCCGATCCGAGGCTGTCGCGGGCGTTGGGGCTGATGCACGACGAGCCCGCCCGGGCCTGGAGCGTGGCCGAGCTGGCGGCGGCCGCCAACCAGTCCCGCGCCGGGTTCGCCGAGCACTTTCGCCGGGTGGTCGGGCAGACGCCGCTGGACTATCTCTTGAGCTGGCGGATCAGCCTGGCGCAGAAGCGTCTGCGCGAGGGCCGGCCGATTGCGCTGATCGCCGAAGAGGTCGGCTACGAGAGCCCGTCGGCGCTGGCCCGGGCGTTCCGGCGCAAGACCGGGCTAAGCCCGAGGCAATGGAAGGCCGACGCCCGCTGAGGGCTAGCGGGCGAACTTCTTCGCCCCGGCCACGCACAGGATCACCCCCAGCGTCACGGCCAGCATGCCCAGGCTGACCTGTTCATGCACCAGCGTCGCGGCCAGCGCCAGGCCGAAGAACGGAGGCAGCAGCTGCAGTTGCCCGACGGCGGCGATCCCGCCCTGGGCCAGCCCGCGATACCAGAACACAAAACCGATCAACATGCTGAACAGCGACACGTAGGCCAGGCACGTCCAGGCCGTGACGCTGATGCCGGAGAACGAGGCAGGCATCCGCCACAGGCTCAAGCCCGCCATCGCCGGCAGCGCCAGCACCAGCGCCCAACAGATCACTTGCCAACCGCCGAGGGTGCGCGACAGTTTCGCGCCTTCGGCGTAACCCAACCCGCAGGCCAGGATGGCCGCCAGCATCAGCAGGTCGCCGGTGGGCGAGGCGCTCAATCCCTGTGCCAGCGCGAAACCGACCACCAGCGCACTGCCCAGCAACGAGAAGATCCAGAACACCGGGCGCGGCCGCTCGCCGCCGCGCAGCACGCCGAACACCGCCGTGGCCAGCGGCAGCAAGCCGACAAACACGATCGAATGGGCCGACGTCACGTATTGCAGGGCGAGCGCCGTGAGCAGCGGAAACCCGAGCACCACGCCCAGCGCCACGATCACCAGCGGCCACCACTGGTCGCGCGCCGGGCGCCGCTCGCGGAACAGCCACAGCAGGCACAGCCCGAGCAGGCCGGCGAGCGTGGCGCGGGCCACGGTGAGGAACACCGGGTCGAATTCCAGCACCGCCAGCCGGGTGGCCGGCAATGAGCCGCTGAAGATCACCACGCCAATGAATCCGTTGATCCAGCCGCTGGTCTTCTCCAGGGCGGGGTGGGGCAGGTTCGACGTTCGTTCCATACAGGGTCGCACTCAAGGTTGGGGGTTGCCTGGGGCGAATCCTATGGCTGAGAATCAAGACAATCAAAGAATTGTCATGGATACGCCCGCATGCCCCGTTCCCGCTACAAGTCCCTGGTCGACCTCTACGCGGCCGACATCCGCGCGGGGCGTCTGGCGCCCGGCACCCGCCTGCCCACCCACCGACAACTGGCCGCCCGCGAAGGGCTGGCGCTGGTCACCGCCTCGCGGGTGTACGCCGAACTCGAGGCCATGGGGCTGGTGAGCGGCGAGACCGGGCGCGGCACGTTCGTGCGCGAAACCTCGCTGTCGCCGGGGCAAGGCATCGACCAGAAAGACGTCGCCGTCGGCATGATCGATCTCAATTTCAACTATCCGTCGCTGCCCGGTCAGGACGACCTGTTGCGCACCGCGTTGCGGCAACTGGCATTGTCCGGCGACCTGGAGGCGCTGCTGCGCTATCAGCCCCACGCCGGACGCCAGCACGAACGGGCCTCGGTCGCCCGTCACCTGCGCAGCCGCGGATTGGCGGTCGAGGCCGGCCAGGTGCTGATCGTCAACGGCGCGCAGCAGGGGCTGGCGGTGACGTTGATGGCATTGCTCAAGCCCGGCGATGTCATCGCCGCCGATGCCTTGACCTATTCCGGCTTCAAGGTGCTGGCTGAGGCGCTGCACCTGGAGGTGGTGGCGATCCCGGTCACCGCCCAGGGGCCGGACCTGGCGGCGCTGGATGCCCTCTGCCGCAGCCGTCCGGTGCGCGCCGTGTACTGCATGCCGACTTTGCACAATCCGTTGGGTTGGGTGCTGCCTCAGGGGCCGCGCGAGCAATTGGCGGCGATTGCCCGCCGGCATGACCTGACCCTCATCGAAGACGCGGCCTACGCCTTTCTGGCCGACAGCCCGCCGCCCCCGCTGGCGGTGCTGGCGCCGGAGCGCACGGTGTACGTCTCAGGCCTGTCCAAGAACATCGCCACCGGCCTGCGCGTCGGCTACATCGTCGCACCGCCGGCGACGGTGCCGGCGCTGGAGCGCATCATCCGCGCCACCACCTGGAACACCCCCGGTGTGATGACCGCCATCGCCTGCGGCTGGCTGGATGACGGCACGGTCGAGCGGCTGGAGGAGGAAAAGCGCCAAGACGCCCGGGCCCGTCAGGCGCTGGCGGTGAAGGTGCTCGAAGGGCTGCCGGTGGTGGGCCATCCTTCGTCGTATTTTCTCTGGCTGCCGCTGCCGGAAGACGCCCGGGCCGATCAGGTGGTGGCTGAGCTGATGCGCGGGCAGGTGTCGGTCACCACGGCGGAACCGTTCACCGTGTCGGCCCATGTGCCGCACGCGATCCGGCTGGCCCTGGGGTCGGTGGGCATGGACGTTTTGCGCCAGGCCTTGATCAAGGTCAGGCGGGTGGTGGGCGCTTATCTGTAATGTCCTCGGCGGCTTGAAGCTTGCGGCTTACGCAATCTGCTACCCTTGCGCCGCCCGTCTGGCCTGTCTGGAACCCCGATGAAAAACGCTGCCCTGCTGACCCTCGCCCTGATCCTCAACACAGCCCTTTTGAGCCTTCCGGCCCGCGCCGCCGGCGACGCTGAGGCTGGCGGCAAGCTCTTCCCGCGCCTGTGCGGCGGTTGTCATCAGGTGGGCGAATCCGCCCGTCCCGGGTTCGGCCCGCAGCTCAACGGCATCATCGGCCGGGCGGCGGGGACGTCGGCCAACTATGTGTATTCCGAGGCCATGAAAGGCTCGGGCATCACCTGGGACCGCGAGACGCTGACGGCGTACCTCAAGGACCCGAAAGGCGTGGTGCCGGGCACGCGGATGATCTTCTGGGGGCTCAGCGACGAAGAGAAGATCGACAACCTGCTGGCGTATCTCCAGACCTTTCAGGCCGAATGACTCATGCGTCCGGGCCGTTGCGGATCCATCCCGTTTGCGCCTGCCCGGCGAACCATTGCTTTACCGCGGCGCAGTCGGGATGCGCGGCCGCTGAAGGCTGCAGGCACAAGGTGTAGGTGCCGCCTGTCTTGAGCGGTTGGCCGAACGGCACCGTCAGCACGCCCCGTTCGATGGACTCGGCCGCCAGGGTCATGTCCGTCACCGCGACCCCCAGGCCCCGCGCCGCCGCATCCAGCGCCAATTCATCCAGGTTGAACGGTATGTGCCGGTAGTCCTCCAGCGGCCTGCCGCCGTTCATCGCCAGCCATTCGATCCACGCTTGCCGGTCCGCCGAGCGGTGCAGCAGGGCAAAGTCCGGCAGTGCTTCGACCGACCGTGGGGCGTGCGGCAGATCCGGTGCGCAAACGGGCACCAGCGCCTCCTCGAACAACGTCAGGCAATCGGCGTCGCTGGACGCAGTCGGCAGGTAAAGGATGTAGGCGTCACTGTCGCTGGCCGGTTCGACGACTTCGGTGGCGACGGTCTCGATCGCCAGCGACACCAGGGGATGGCGCAGGTAGAAGTCGCTGAGCCGGGGCAGCAGCCAGCGCACCGCCAGCGACACGTGCATGCGGATCCTGAACGGGCGCCGCTGCGGGGCCAGGCGCTCTGCAAGGCTGCTGAGTTGGTCGAGGATGCTGTGGGCGCTGGCCAGCACCTGCTCGCCTTCCGGGGTCAGGAGCAGGCTGCGGCTGGTGCGCAGGAACAGGGCGACGTTGAAATGGCTTTCCAGTTGCTGGATCTGCCGGCTGACGGCGCTTTGGGTCAGGCACAGCCGCTGCGCGGCGCGGGTGAAGCTGCCGCAGGCGGCGACTTCCACCAAGGCCTGCATGGCTTGCAGCGACGGGACATGGCGGATTTTATCCATGCGTTTTCGGTATGCCTCGATGATTTTATAGCGTTGGTTCGGCCAGCGAAGACCTTATAGATTCTAGTCGTCAGGCTGAGCTTGCTTCGGATGGCATGCGATTCACGCATGGCTGGCCGCAAGAGGCAAGGCGCGCAACGACCGTCGAACGAGGTGAGGCATGGAAAACGTATGTGGCTGGATTGCGCAAGCGGGGGATACGCCGCAGCGCAGCCGCCTGGAGGGGGCGCAAAAGGCCGACTGGCTGGTGATCGGCGCCGGCATCACCGGCCTCAGCGCGGCGCTGACGCTCGCCGAACTGCACCCTCAGGCGCGCATCGCGGTGGTGGACCGCCAGCGGGCGGCCCAAGGAGCTTCGGCGCGCAATTCGGGTTTCGTCGTGGCCCATGAACACCCGGCCGGCGACGAACTGATCGGTGCGCAGGGCTTCGCCGGGTTCGAGACCGACACGATGATTGCCCGGGCGGCCAACGAAGAAGTCCGTCAGCGCATTGCCCGGCATGCCATCGAATGCGACTGGCGCGACAGCGGCTATTTCTTTGCGGTCAGCGACCCGGCCAAGCTCAGCCAGGTGGACGCCAAGCTGGCCACGCTGCGGGCGCTGGGTGCCCGTGCGGAGCTGCTGCAAGGGCAAGCGCTGCAACAACGGCTCGGCACGCCGCACTACCGGGCGGCGATCTGGTGCGGCAACGGCAACGCCTTGCTGCAGCCGGCCAAGTATGTGAAGGGTTTGCTCGATGCGGTGCCGGACAACGTCACGGTGTTCGAGAGCAGCGACATCACGGGCCTTGAGCGACTCGGCCACGGCCGTCTGCGCGCCAACGGGCCCGGGGGCAGCGTGGAAGCCGCTCGGGTGCTGGTGTGCCTCAACGCCTTCGTGCCCCGGGTGGGCATCGACGACAGCGCCACGTTCCCGATGGAACTGAGCGCCAGTCTCACCCGGCCGCTCACCGACCAGGAGTATCGGGCCATCGGTGCGGTCGAGCCCTGGGGCGTGCTTTCGACCCGCCCCCTGGGCGCCACGGTGCGGCTGACGCCGGACCGGCGGGTAATGATCCGCAACACCGCCGAATACCGCACGCGGGATCTGTCGGACCGCGAGCTCGCCGAGCGCCGGCGTCACCATGTCCGTGGGCTGCAGCGGCGTTTCCCGTTTCTCGGCGAGCAGGACATCCGTTACACCTGGACCGGTCACCTGAGTGCGACCCGCAGCGGGCAGGCCTATTTCGAGCGGGTGCAGGAGGGCGTGTTCGCCGTGGCCGGTTGCAACGGCTCGGGGGTGGCGCGGGGCACCCTGTGGGGACGGTTGCTGGCGGAGTTGGCATCGGGCGTCGATTCGCCGCTGCTGCGCACGGTGATGCAGCGGGCGCAACCCGGCTGGCTGCCGCCGCGTCCGTTCTTCGACATCGGCGCAAGGCTGCGCATGCGCATGGAGGCGGTCAGGGCCCGGACAGAAATCTGAAGTTGCGCACCTCAAACAAAAACAACCGCTCCACGACACAGGTGATCCACCATGCGCGTCCATGCACTTTCCCTGGCGATCCTGCTGGCGGCCGGCTCGTCCGCCGCCCTCGCCGATGAAACCGTCAACATCTCCAACTGGAACGGCTACATCGCCGACGACACGTTGCCCGACTTCACCCGGCTCACCGGCATCAAGGCGACCTACGACATCCACGACAGCAACGAGGTGCTGGAGTCCAAGCTGATGACCGGCAACACCGGGTACGACGTGGTCAGCCCGTCGAACCATTTCCTGTCGCGCCTGATCAAGGCCGGCGCGATTCAGAAACTCGACAAGTCGCAGCTGCCGAACTGGAAGAACCTCGACCCGGTGCTGATGAAGAAGCTTGAGGTCAACGACCCCGGCAACCAGTACGGCTATCCGTACATGTGGGGCACGGCGGGCATCGGCTACAACGTCGAGAAGATCAAGGCGATCTTCGGCAGCACCGACGTGACCCGTTCATGGAAGCTGTTCTTCGACGAGGACAACATCCGGAAGCTGAGCCAATGCGGCGTGGCGATCATCGACAACCCACCCAGGTCTTGCCGGTCACCCTCAACTACCTGGGCCTGCCGCCCCACAGCCACGAACCGGCGGACTACAAGCAGGCCGAGCGGCTGTTGCTGAAGATCCGCCCGTATGTGCAGTACTTCCATGCCTCCAAGTACATCAGCGACCTGGCCAACGGCAACGTCTGCGCGGTGATCGGCTTCAACGGCGATGTGGTCCAGGCCGCCGCCAGCGCCCGGGATGCGAAAAACGGCATCGACATCGCGTACTCGATTCCCGAAGAGGGCTCGACCCTGTGGTTCGACATGGTGGTCATGCCCAAGAACGCCCCGCACGCCCGCAACGGCTACACGTACATGAACTACCTGCTGGAGCCCAAAGTGATCGCCAACATCAGCAACAGCATCCACTACGCCAACCCCAACGCCGCCGCAGACGCTCTGGTGACGTCGGCGGTGAGGCAAGACCTGGCGATCTACCCGCCCAGGGAGGTGATGGACAAGCTGTTCACCGTGGAAGAGTTGCCGGCGGCGATCGCCCGGTTGACGACGCGGCTGTGGACCCGGCTGAAAACCAACACCTGAGTGCCCGGGCCTTCATCCTTGCCGGTTCATCTCGCTGAAGGACGCCTGGCACACCACCCGGTTCCGGCCTTCGGCCTTGGCCCGATACAGTTGCCGGTCGGCCCGGGTGACCAGTGCGGCGGGGGCATTGTCGGCCGGGTCGGCCAGGCCGACGCCGATGCTTACGGTGATCTGGCCGACCACCGGGAAGTGTGCGTCGGCGACGGCGGCGCGAATCTTCTCGGCGACGATGTCCGGGGTGTCCGGCTGGGCGATCTCCGGCAGCAGCACGGCGAATTCCTCGCCGCCGTAGCGGGCCACGAAGTCGGTGGCGCGGGTGTTGGCCTGGATGAGCTGCGCCAGTTGCCGCAGCACGTCGTCGCCCACCGCGTGGCCGTGGGTGTCGTTGGTGCGCTTGAAGTGATCGGCGTCGATCAGCAGCAAGGCGAACGGGCGGCCGGTGCGGCGGAACAGCAGGCTGTATTCGGTGAGTTTCTCGTCGAAGCGGCGACGGTTGTGGACGCCGGTCAAGGCATCGTGGGTCGCCAGCGTCAGCAGTTCGGCGTTGGCCTGGACGAGGGCGGCGGTGCGCAGGGCGACCGTGGCTTCCAGCGAGGCGTTGGCCTGTTGCAGTTCGCGTTCCTTGCCGAGCAGGGAGCGAGTCATGGCGTCGATGGACTGGCCGAGCTGGGCGATCTCCTGCACCGGGTGCTGCAGTGCGAAGCGCACGCCGGATTCGTGGTTCTGCACCTGCCGGGCCGAGCGCGCCAGGTGTTCGATCGGACGGCTCAGGTACAGCGCCAGGTAGTGGCCGACCAGCGCGAACCCGACGGCGGCGAGGCCGCCCAGCAACAGCAGTTTGTAGAACAGCGAACGCGCCGGCTGCAGGGCGGTGTCCAGCGGCTGGCGCACGGCGATCGACCAGGACAGCGCCGTGCTGGCGGGGGTCGGCACCGTGACCTGGGCGGTCAGGTAACCGTTGGCGGCGATCCAGCCGGGCGAGGCGGGGTCGGTGGGCGCCAATTGCTGGCCGACCAGCGCTTCGGGGTACAGCACTTTGCCGTCGTGGTCGATGATCAGCGCTTCGATGTCCGGTGCGGCGTCCTTGTGCGAGACCGCCGAATCGACGATCCGCGTCACCCAGCTCCAGTGGGCGTGGGCGCCGAGCACGCCGATCACCCGGCCTTCGGCATTGTGGATCGGCGCGGCGAAGTCGATGAAGCGCAGCGGCTCGCCGTTCGGCAGGCCCGGCAGCAGTTTGGCCAGCAGCACGGCCTCGTGCGGGTCGCCGGTGTACTCACCGCGCAGGCCGGCCTGGAACCACGGCCGCTGCTGCACCGACTGGCCCACCAGCAGCCCGTTGACGGCCTGGTGCACCCGGCCTTCGGCGTCGGCCACGCCCATCCACGCGTATTCGGCGCGGGCTTCGCTGCGCAGTTTCATCGAGGTCAGGATGGCCGGATTGTCCAGGTCGCCGCGCTCCAGGTGCGGCGCCCGGCTGAGCAAGTAGACCTCCAGTTGCCGTTCGCGCAACTGCTGGCCCAGCAGCGCCGCCGCCGAGTGCGCGTTGCTCAGCAAGGCGTTGCCGCTGGCCTGCTTCATTTGTTCGGTGGCGATGTGGCCGATGTAGAAACCGACGCTCAGCAGCGTCAGGAGAGAAAGACCGGCAAACCAGAGAGTCAGGTGGCTTCGCAGACTGGCTTTGAGCATGGGCGGTGTCTGTTCTTATTGGAGTGGCGCCATGGTAGGCGCATTCGCGCTCGGGCTGCCAGTGAGTGCGGGACGAGAAAACCGCCAAGTTTGATATCAATGAGCTATCGCGTCCGGTAAAGTGTGCGCCGCCCGAGAGATGGATCCCGGGCGTTCACCTTATGGAGTCACGCAGTGAAGTACCTCAGCAAAGTCGTCGCCGCCGCACTGTTCGGTGCGGTTCTGGCAGGTTGCACCGGCACCCCGATGAACACCCAGCATTACGACAGCAGCCAATACACCGTGATTGGCCACAGCGAAGCCAGCGCCACCGGCATGCTGCTGTTCGGCTGCATCCCGATCCGTCAGAACAGCCGTTTCGTCCGCGCCCAGAGCGCCGCGATCCAGGCCCGCGGCGGCGATGCCATGATCAACACCCAGGTCCAGGAAAACTGGTTCTGGGCCTGGGTCCTCACCGGCTACACCACCAAGGTGTCCGGCGACGTGATCAAGCTGAAAACCGCGCAGTAAGCGACGGCGAAGGCGAAAAAAAACCGGCTGATCAGGCCGGTTTTTTTATGGGTGATGCAGTTGTAGGGATTAGGCGACGCGGCGCTCCAGCAGGCGGTCGGAACCACCTTCGGCGACGCGGCGTTCCATCAAGCGGTCCGAGCCACCTTCGGCGACGCGGCGCTCCAGCAGACGATCCGAGCCACCTTCGGCGACGCGGCGCTCCAGCAGACGGTCCGAACCACCTTCGGCGACGCGGCGTTCCAGCAGACGCTCCGAACCACCTTCAGCCACTCGACGCTCCATCAGACGGTCCGAACCGCCTTCGGCCAAACGGCTTTCGATCAGTTTGTCCGAGCCGCCTTCGGCGATCATCGTGTGGGCGGAAGGGGCTGCAAAAGCGTTCAGCGCAAGTACCGAGAAAGCGATGCCGAGGATGGTTTGGCGTTTCATGATCGTGTGCTCCAGGGTGTTGTCGGTGGGTATGGAGCCGATGTTACGCCCGGGATTTTTTAAGAGAACTTCATTGCGCTGATGGTGACTATCGATGCCGCCGATGAGGGCCGCAATCAAGGTCAGCCATCCGGATCAAGGTCTCGCGGGGCGAACGCACAACTCGCCCGTGGCGCGGATCAGGGCCAGTTCATGCAGGGCGTCCTGAGCCAGCCCCTTACGCGCCCCGGCCAGCCACGCCGTGCAGTCCGGATCCTGGCGATAGGGCGCGAAGGCGGCCCATTGCTGCAGCAGCCGGGTCTGCAGTTCATCGAGGCGGGGCCTGATCTGCTTGCCCAGATCCGGGCGCGGCGTGTCCGGCGCGGCGCCGGCCGCCTGCCACTGTGACAGGAGGCCGTACTGCACCAGTTTGTTGGCTTCCATCTGGGCGGCGATCAATTGCGCGACGTCTTCCGGGTCGAGCTTTTGCTCGGCGGCCAGGGTCCGGGCGTTGGCGATCACCTGGGCTTCCCGGGCACTGTCCTGGATCGGCTTGCCGCTGTCCCATTTGGTCAGCGCCACCAGGTCGCCGATGTTCAGGCGTTCGTTGAGGGTCGTCAGCAAGGGTTTCAAGGACTCGGGAGATGGAGCAGCCTGGGCGGTGAGGGTGATCGTCGCAAGCAATGCGCACGTCATCAAACGCAGGGAGTGGGGCACGTCGGCAACCTCTATGAAGGGGCGTGTTGTTTACCACAACGGCGCGGCGGAACCCACCGATGGGTCACACCGGAGCATTTGCGGCAGAGGCCCGAAATGTTCATTGCGCCTTTGCGGCAACTCGCTGAAGCTATCGGTCATCAGCCCCGACCGCCGAGACGGATCTCTACCCCATGCAAAACCCTGCCGCCCAACGCCCCCTCTGGCAAACCTACTTTCTGTTCCTGGCGCCGATGGTGCTGTCGAACTTCCTGCAATCGATGTCCGGCACGGTCAACAGTATCTACATCGGCCAGATGCTCGGCACCCAGGCGTTGGCGGCGGTGTCGGGAATGTTCCCGATCATCTTTTTCTTCATTGCGCTGGTCATCGGCCTGGGTGCCGGGGCGGGCGTGCTGATCGGCCAGGCCTGGGGCGCGCGGGAGGCGCACATGGTCAAGGCGATCTCCGGCGCAACGTTGCTGTTGGGGGTGCTGATCGGTCTGGCGGCAGCGGTGCTGGGCAGCGTGTTTGCGCGGCCGGCGTTGCAGGGCCTGGGCACGCCGGCGGATGTGCTGGACGACGCGGTGGCCTATGCCCACGTGATGATGTGGATCTTGCCGTCGATGCTGGTGTTCGTGCTGTTCACCCAGTTGCTGCGCGGGGTGAGCGACACGCTGTCGCCGCTGCTGGCGCTGATGGTCTCGACCGGCGTCGGCCTGGCGCTGACGCCGGCCTTGATCCGCGGCTGGCTGGGGTTGCCGCAGATGGGCATCCAGAGCGCGGCGTACGCAGGGCTGGCGGGCAACCTGGCGGCGATGGGCTGGCTGGCGTGGCGGCTGATCCGCAAGGGGCACCCGCTGGCGCCGGACCGGGAGTTCTTCGCGGCGCTGCGCCTGGACGGGGCGATCCTGGGCAAGGTGTTGCGCATCGGCCTGCCGACCGGGGTGCAGATGATCGTGCTGTCGCTGTCGGAGCTGGTGATCCTGGCGCTGGTGAACCAGCACGGCTCCCAGGCGACGGCGGCCTATGGCGCGGTCACGCAGATCGTCAACTACGTGCAGTTCCCGGCGCTGTCGATCGCCATCACCGCGTCGATCCTCGGCGCCCAAGCCATCGGCGCCGGCCGGCTCGAACGGCTGGGACCGATCCTGCGCACGGGGCTCTGGATCAACGTGGGCCTGACCGGCGGCCTGATCGTGCTGGGCTACCTGGCGTCGCATTGGCTGTTGGGGCTATTCCTGACCGAGGACGCGACCCGGGCGATGGCCGAGCACCTGCTGCACATCATGCTGTGGAGCCTGCTGGTGTTCGGCTTCCAGGCGATCATCGGCGGGATCATGCGCGCCAGCGGCACGGTGCTGGTGCCGGTGGGGGTGGCGATCTTGTGTGTGGTCGGCGTGCAATTGCCGGCCGCCTACTGGCTGGACGGGCACTACGGCCTCCAGGGCGTGTGGATGGCGTTTCCGCTGGCTTACCTGGGGATGCTGGTGCTGCAGACGCTGTATTACAGAATGGTCTGGCAGCATCAGAAGATCGAACGGCTGGTGTAATCCCCTGAGGCGAGGGAGCAAGCTTCCTCGCCTCAGGGATGGCCGCTTGCCGGTCAGGCGTTGCCGGCCCATAGCGCAGGACGGCGACCCTGCCACGGCAGGGCCTGTTCCAGTTGCACCGCCAGGCGCAGCAGCACGTCATCGGCGCCGAAGCGGGCGGCCAGTTGCAGGCCGATCGGCAGGCCGTTGCGGGAGATGCCCAACGGCAACGAAACCGCCGGGGTTCCCGCCACGTTGAACACCGGCGTGAACGGCGAATGCTCGAACACCCGTGCCGTCCATTGCCGGCCGTCCAGCCGCTCGGCGCCGTGGTTGTAGGCGCCGAGGGCTTGCGGCAATTGCGGCAGGGTCGGGGTCAGCAGCACATCGATCGTCCCGAACCACGCGGCGACCTGCCGGGCAATGCTGTTGCGCAACTCCAGCGCCGCCGCAAAGTCCGTGCCCCGGGATTGCTGGCCGAAGGCGTAGCAGGCGAGGGTGGCCGGCTCCAGGGTGCTGCGGTCGATGGGGCGGCGGGCGGCACCGGCGAGGTGGTCGATCCAGCGCACCAGGCTCGCGCACCAGATGTGCGCGTTGGCGTTGACGAAGGCGTCCCACGAGACGCCGAGCGGCGCTTGCACGGTCTCGACCCGGTGGCCGAGCGCTTCGAGTTCGCGGGCGGTGCCGGACAGCGCCTCCTTGATCTCTGGGTCGACGGCGGCGCCGTTCCACGGCGTGTCGAGCACGCCGATGCGCAAACGGCCCGGATCGCGGCCGACCTGGGCCAGAAAGCCCTCGGCCGGCGCGGCGGTGTGGTACGGGTCGCCCGGCGCACAGCCCTGCACCACGTCCATCAACGCTGCGCTGTCACGCACCGAACGCGACAGGCCCAACTGCACGCCGAGGCCGGCGAACACTTCGTCCATCACCGGCCCGTGGGAACTGCGGCCCCGGGTCGGTTTGAGCCCCACCAGGCCGTTGAACGCCGCCGGCACCCGGATCGAGCCCGCCGCATCGGTGGCGTGGGCGATGGGCACGATGCCGGCGGCGACGGCCGCCCCGGCGCCGCCGCTGGATCCGCCGGCGGAGCGTTGCGCATCCCACGGGTTGCGCGTCGGGCCTTGCAGGGTGGAATCGGTTTCGGTGCTGAACGCCATTTCCGGCGTGGTGGTGCGGCCCAGCGTGAGCAGGCCGGCGGCGTTGAAGCGTTGCATCAGGTGGGAGTCGTTCGGTGCCACGAGCCCTTGGGCGAGGCGGCTGCCCAATTCATTGCGGCGGCCGGCGGCGGTGATGGCCAGATCCTTGATCAGGAACGGCACGCCGGCCAACGGGCCGCTGCCGGGCGTCACGGTGGGCGCCCAGTGTTCGATCACCGCATTGAGCGACGGGTTGACCCGTTGCACGGCTTCGCTGGCCAATGCGGCCAACGTCTGGGGGGTGACGTCACCGGCGGCGACCAACCGCGCCAGGCCGATGCCGTCGTGGGCGGCGTATTCTTCGAGCTTCATCAGGGGCACTCCAGTAAGGGGAGGCTTGATCCTAAGTCGCGCCAGCGGCGGTGATTAGCCCATAATCCCGGCATGCAATGTGCCGCAAACGGCACAGTCCGCCGTCGGGAAGGTGTACGGATGAAACGCGATTTGAATGACACGCTGGTGTTCGTGCAGGTGGTGCGCCTGGGCAGCTTCACGGCGGCGGCCCATGCCTTGCAGATTCCCAAGACCACGGTCAGCCGGCGGGTGCGGGAACTGGAGCAGGCCATCGGCGCACAGCTGCTGCGCCGCACCACGCGCCAGCTGAGCCTGACCGAGGCCGGCGCCGTGTACTACGAGCGATGCCAGTCCGTCGCCGACACCCTGGAGCAGGCCGAACACGCCGTGCAGCAATTGCGCGAAGGGCCCCGCGGCTGGCTGCGGGTGACGGTGCCGTTCTCGTTCGGCGTCAGTTGGTTCGCGCCGATGCTGGCCGGGTTTCGCCAGCGCTATCCGCAGGTGCGCCTGGAGATCCTGGCGTCCCATGTGCCGCTGGATCTGGTGGGCGAGAAGATCGACCTGGCGCTGCGCCTCGGCGCGCTGCCGGATTCGAGCCTGATCGCCCGGCGGCTGGCGAGCTTTCCCACGGGCCTGTTCGCCGCGCCGGCGTACCTTGAGCGCGAGGGGCATCCCGCAGGTCCCGAAGAACTGATGCGGCACCGGACGCTGACCTTGCACCAGGCCCGGCGCGATGTCGGTTATGTCTGGCCGTTGCGCCGGGCCGGCGGGCGGCTCAAGGATTACCGCGTCGACCCGCAGATCCTGGCCAACGACCCTGCGCTGCTGCGCGACGCCTTGCTGGCCGGCGAGGGGCTGACGCTGGCGATGGAGCAGAGCCTGGACGAGGATGTGCGGGCCGGGCGGCTGGTGCGGGTGCTGCCCGAGTGGATCGGACCGCCCCAAGACCTGAACGCGGTGACCGCCCGCGAGCATGTGCCGTCGCCGAAGGTCACCGCGCTGATCGCTTACTTGAAGGCGCACATGGCCGGCGAGGTGGCATGAGCGGCGGATGTTTGCTTAAGTCAATCGAGGTGCCCGAGAGCGGAGAGTCCCATGTCGATCCGATGGCTGTTGGCGGCAATGTCGTGTCTGGGCGCAGTGTCCGCCGCGTCGGCGGCCGAGTACGAGCGGGTCAATACGGCAGCCAGCCAGATCAGTTTCACCTACAGCCAGATGGGCTCGCGGATGTACGGTACGTTCGGCCGGTTCGACGCCACCCTGGCGTTCGACACCGACCGCCTCGCCGACGCCCGCACCACGCTGCGCATCGACCTCACCAGCATTGACGCCGGCAGCGAGGACGCCAACACCGAACTGGTGAAGCCGGCCTGGTTCGACACCGTGAAATACCCGGTGGCGGTGTTTGAGTCGACCCGCTTCGATCCGGCCGGCGCCGACCGCTACCGGGTCACCGGCCGGCTCACCCTCAAAGGCATTTCCCGCGAGGTGCAGGTGCCGGTGCACCTGAAGCCGGGCGACGGCATCGGCATCTTCGACGGTGCGCTGACGCTCAAGCGCGACGACTTCGGCCTCGGTGCGGGGGAATGGGCGGACACCGTGGTGTCGAAGGACATCGACATCAAGTTCAAGGTGGTGGCGCCGCAGCAGTGACGGGCCTCAGTAGGCCCGCCAATGCCCCGGCACCCAGCGCCATTGGTTGCCGCCCCAGCGGTAATGGCCCTGTACCCAGTGATAGCCCGGCGCAGGCATGACCGGCACCACTTCCACCGGCGGGGGTGGCCGGTGCGGCCGGGCCGGGGCGACGACGCAGCCGGACAGGGTGATCGCCGCCAGCGCCGCGGCGATCAGGGTTTTGACGGATCGCGACATGACGGTGTTCCTGAAGAGGGGCGTTTGCGGTCGGTTCACGGTCAGCGCACCCAATGGCCTTCGACCCAGTACCAGTTAGGTCCGCGCGCCTGCCAGTGCCCCGGTTTCCAGCGGGCACCATGGCGCACCACCGGCTGCCAGTGACCGGGCACCCAGGCGTAGCCGCGTCCTTCCCAGCGCCAGTGGCCTTGGTCCCAGGCGTAGCCGGGGCGAGCGCCGGGCATCGGTTCCACGCGCATCGGCGGCGGTGCTTCCCGGATGATGACTTCGGGTTGGGCGAACGCCGGCGTGCCGGCCAACGCCGCGAACGTCAACGGCACCAGCAGCAGGGCTTTGCGCCAATGGGACAACGAACGGACAACGTTCATGACAACTCCTCAAGGCCTGCCTCGGAAAGTGAGCGCAGTTGAAGAATTGGACGCCGAATCGGCGAAAGATCCGCTGCCGGGCAGATGAAATTTTTGTCAGCCATGCACCGCCAGATCCGACGGACACCGCAATCCCCCGCACAAGGTATGATGTCGCCGCTTGCCGGGCATCAGTCGCCCGGCGACTGTGCCTTACGCCGGAGTCCGCCCGCCATGCCCCGCATCACCCACTTCAAGTCACCGTGCCCCGAAGGCATCAACAGCCAGATTCTGCAGATGGTCGTCGATTACCTGACCGACATCAGCGCCATCGGCCTGGGCCCCAGCAACCTGCTGTACAACGTCTACCAGTACGCGGTCGGCTACGAGGTGCACCTGTACCTGGAGGCGTTGAACGGGGAGAAGGGCACGGAGGTGGAACTGTTGGTCGCCACCGACGAGGACGATCCGGAGCAGGTCGCCGGGTTCTTGCTGTACCTGCCGGTGCAGGGCGATTGGGAGGCGTGCAACGTCGCCTACCTGGCCGTGCGTGAAGGGCATCGGCGCCAGGGCCTTGCGCGGGCGATGGTCGGCGAGATGCTGGCCCGTTACCCCCATGCCGAACTGACGTGCACCGTGGGCAAGGTGCCGTACTTCGAAGCCATGGGCTTTCAGGTGATCGGCCAACGGGCGACGCAGGTGCTGATGAGCACCCGCCATCACCGCAGCAGCGGACTGAGCGGCTACATCGACACGACGCCGATCTACCGCTCGCTGGAAGTGCAGCAGATCCACACCTACCTTTTGCAGAAGCACGGCAAGCGGGCGATGCTCGATGCGGAAAAGCAGCGCGACCGGCATCTGGACCAGGTGACGCGGCGCACGGAAGCGTTTGTCCGCCAGCGCCTGACCCTGCACTGATTCCCCGCGCGGCGGCACCGGTTTACGCAGACAAAAAAAGAGCCTCAAGACTCTTTGATGGGGAGGAAGTAGAGCCCGTGAGGCTCAAGATGCGCATGAAGCGAAGCGCGGGCTTGATAGGGGTTCAATGCACCCGCGCCTACGCAGCGGTCTGGCGGACCAGCGGCTGCGTAACTCCATCGTAGGAAGGTGCGCGGGCGGCCTCAAGTACCGTCAGTCACCTGCTTTGCGGCTCTTTCGACCAAGGCGAAAACCACGGCGAACAGCTCGTCGCGGGCCTGGGCGGCAGTGATCTCTTCGCTCGCCGCCGCCTGGGACAGCGCCTCGGCGGCGCCCAGCATCGCGCGCAGGCTCGCTTGGGTGATGGCTGCACCCTGAGTGAAGGGCAGCAATGCATTTCGGCACTTTTCCAGGAAGATCGCTTCGTACTCCCGTTTGATCTTCTCCAGCTCCGGGGTGCTGGCCAATGCGGCGATCACCCCGGGAATCTCTTTGCCTTGGGTCAGCACGCAGTCGACGTATTGCGTGGCGATCACCTGCGCAGTGTCGGTCAGGCGCGGCGCGCAGGTGGCCAGCGCGGCGTCCATCAGAGCGGTCTGGCGCCGGTCGAAATCCTGGTACAGCGCGGCCAGCAGGCCGGCCCGGGTGGTGAAGTGGTCGTAGACCACCGGTTTGGTCACGCCGGCCTTCTCCGCCAGATACCCGAGGGTCAGGGCGTCGGTGCCTTGTTCGCGAATCAGCTGCCAGGCCTGTTCGAGCAGTTGGCGATGGCGATCCGCCCGCGACAGGCGTCGCCGGGGCTGGGCGGGTTTGGGGATTTCGGTGGTTGACATGGGTTATATACCAAACGTAGTTTACTTTCGGTAGCTTACCGATAGTAGCTTGCCTGGAGTATAGAGCCCCCGGCGCGCGTCCACCACCTGGAGATTCCCATGCACGCATTGATTGTTGTGGATCATCACGATGACCGTTCATTGACCCATGCGCTGGCGCAGCGGATCGCGCAAGGCGTGACGGCGGCCGATCCGGCCCACACGGTCGAAATCGCCGACCTGCATGCCGAAGGTTTCGATCCGCGTTTCACCCGGACGGACTGGGCCGTGCACCACCGCGAATCGCCGCCGCCAGCGGATGTCCTGGCCGAGCAGGCGCGCATCGACCGCGCCGATGCGTTGGTGCTGGTCTTTCCGGTGTTCTGGTGGGCGATGCCCGGGCTGCTCAAAGGTTGGATCGACCGGGTGTTCAGCAACGGCTGGGCCTTCGATTTCGACGGCGGAACGGGGCTTTCGAAGAAGCTGGGCCGCTTGCACGTGCACTTGGTCGGCCTCGGCGGGGCGGACGCTGGCACTTACGAACGGCACGGCTACGGTGCGGCGATGAAGGCGCAGATCGAGCACGGCATCTTCGACTACTGCGGGGCGACGGTGGGTCGTTCGACGCTGTTGCTGGAATCGGAGCTGCAGGATCCGGCGCTGCATCTGCAAACCGCCCACGCGCTGGGGCTCGGCCTGTTCAAGTGAAGGCCGGCCCCGCACGAAACATCAGGCGCCGGGCCAACCGGCCTTGTCGAGCGCGGCGAGCAAGGTGTCGGCGTCCAGCGCCGGCACCGTGTGCCCGTTGCCTTCGGTGGTCTCGGCCGCCAGCAAGGCGTTGATGATGGCTTCTTCGACCGCTTCGGTGGCCGCCAGGAACAGCGCGCTGATGTGGTCGTTGGTGACCATGCGCAGCCCGTCGCAGGTCGGTGCGCCCTTGCGTTCGTAGGCGGCGGGCGGGATGTGGTCGTTGCCGGTGGCGAAGGCGATGAACAGGTCGCCGCTCTGGTCTTCGTTGCCGCCCCCGGTGCGGGCCAGGCCAAGGCTGGCCCGTTGCGCCAGGCGTGTGCATTGGTGCGGCAGCAACGGCGCGTCGGTGGCCAGGCAGACGACGATCGATCCCATGCCCGGATGGGGCAGGGCCGCGTCCGTGAACGGTGAGGCCTTCGGTTCCAGAAAACGGCCCACCGGGTAGCCGTCCACCCGCAGTTCCCGGCGCACGCCATGGTTGGCCTGGACGATGGCCCCCACCGTCCAGCCACCTTGGGTCGTGTCCAGGCGGCGCGACGCGGTGCCGATGCCGCCCTTGAACTCGTGGCAGACCATGCCGCTGCCGCCGCCGACGGCGCCTTCCGCCACCGGGCCGCCCGTCGCCGCGTTGGCGGCGTCGAATACATGTTCGGGTTTCACGTGGAAGCCGTTGATGTCGTTGAGCAAGCCGTCGAAGGTCTCCAGCACCACCGGCATGTTCCAGTACAGGCGGCCGTCGTCCGGTTGCTGCGCCCGGTCCTGCGCAATCAACGCATCGCGCACCACGCCCAGGCTGTGGGTGTTGGTGAAGGCCACCGGGCTGGTCAACAGGCCCGCTTCGCGAATCCACTCCAGCCCCGTGGCGTCGCCGTTGCCGTTGAGCACATGCACCCCGGCGAAGCACGGTTGGCGGTTGGTCGAACCGGCGCGGGGCTCGATCAGGGTGACGCCGGTGCAGATGTCGCGGCCGGCGGCGCTGCGGCCGCGCACGCTGCTGTGGCCGACCCGCACGCCGGGCACGTCGGTGATGGCGTTGAGCGGGCCGGGCTGCAACCGGCCGATGCGGATGTTCAGGTCTCTGGCGCGGGGTTTCATCGGTTCAGTCTCTCGGTAAAGGTGAAGGGGTGTGCACAACGGTCTTGCCTGGGCCCTGCGGCGATTTGGATGACGCCATCGCCAGCAGGCTGGCTCCCACAGTGGATCGTGGGTGTGCATGGAATCTGCGGTCAGCTCTCAAACCTGCAGTTGATGCTTGCTACTGACCATTCTTGACCTTGCTCCACACCCGCGTGCGCACACGTTCGGTGGCTTTGGGCAGCGGTTCGAGGGTGAACAGCGTCGCCATCGCCGAGGCGGGCGGGTAGACCGCGAGGTTGTCACGGGTGGCCGCGTTGAGCAGCGCGGTGGCCGCGCGGTTGCCGTTGGGGTAGGACAGGTGGTCGGTGACCGGCGCGATGACCTCCGGGCGCAGCAGGTAATCGATGAACGCCAGGCCTTGGGCCGGGTGCGGTGCGTCCTTGAGCAGCACCAGCGTGTCGAACCACACCGGCGCGCCTTCCTTGGGCAGACTGTAGGCGATTTTCACGCCGTTGCCGGCCTGTTCGGCGTTGGTCTTGGCTTCGAGCATCGCCCCCGACCAGCCGACCGCCACGCAGATGTTGCCGTTGGACAGGTCGCTGATGAACTTCGACGAATTGAAGTAGGCGATGTGCGGGCGCAGCTTGAGCAGCAGCGCTTCGGCCTTGCGGTAGTCCTCGGCGTCGGTGCTGTTGGGCGGCAGGCCGAGGTAATGCAGGGCCACCGGCAGCATCTCCGAGGGGGAGTCGAGCATGGCCACGCCGCACTCGCCAAGCTTGGCCAGGTTCTCTTCCTTGAACACCAGGTCCCAGGAATCCACCGGCGCCTTGTCGCCGAGGGCGGCGCGCACCTTGTCGATGTTGTAGCCGATGCCGTTGGTGCCCCACAGGTAGGGCACGGCGTAGCGGTTGCCGGGGTCGTTGTCGGCCAGTTTGCCGAGCAGGCCGTCGTCCAGGTTCTTCCAGCCCGGCAACCGGTCGCGGGGCAGCGGGGCGAGAGCGCCGGCCTGGATCAGGGTCGGCAGGCTGTAGTTGCTGGCCACCACCACGTCGTAGCCGCTGCGGCTGGTCATCAGCTTGCCTTCCAGCACCTCGGCGCTGTCGAAGGTGTCGTACACCGGCTCGATGCCGCTGTCGCGCTTGAAGTCATGCAGGGTCGTCGGGCCGATGTAGTCGTACCAGTTGTAGACGTGCACGCTCGGCGCGTCAGTGGCCATGGCGGCCGAAGCCACCGCCACGCAGGCGCCAAGGCCCAGGTTGATATACCCACGGTGACGACGCATGATGCGGCACTCCTGGCCTGCGGCAGGCCGGTGATTGACGGGAGCGCTCAGGCTATCGGGCCGGCGGCGGCCCACCCATTCCCATCAAGGGTTACTCAAAAGGGGTAGTGCGTGGACGCATTGCTGAAGGAACTGCCCGTTCACCAGAGCCTGGCGCGGATGTTCGGCGCCGTGGGCCAGGACGGTTTCTGGCGCGCGCTGGTGGATACCCTGCGGTTGCTGGTGCCGCTGGACAATGCCCTGGTGGCGCTGATGGCGCCGGGCCGGGCGCCGCAGTTGCTGACCGATTTCGACAGCGCGGCCCACCCCGACGAGCAGGAAGACCTGGCCGGCTACAGCGCCGGCCTGTACCAGCTCGACCCGTTTCACCAGGCGGCGGTCGCCGGCATCGCCGACGGGCTGCACAGCCTGGCGTCGGTGGCGCCGGACCAGTTCATGCAGAGCGAGTACTACCAAAGCTACTTCCGCTCGGTGGTCGGGGCCGATGAGCTGCAGTTTCTGGTCAACGTCGAGGGTGGGGTGCTGAGCCTGTCGTTGGGCCGTTCGACGGTGTTCGGCACTGAAGAGCAGGGGCGCCTGCTGTGCGTGCGCGACTGGGTGCTGGCGGCGATGCGCCGGCATGCGCAGTTGCTGCCGCCGCAAGGGGCGGTCGCCGAAGCGCCGGCCGGGGATCTGGCGACGTTGCTCGACCGCTTCGACGCGCGCCTGACATCGCGGGAAATCGACACCGCGCGGCTGATCCTGCAAGGCTTCTCCAGCAAGGCCATCGCCCGGGAGCTGGGCATCTCGCCGGAGACCGTGAAGGTGCACCGGCGCAACCTCTACCACAAGCTCAACGTCACCGGGCACGGCGAGCTGTTCGCGCTGGTGCTGCGGCCTGCCTGACACACCGCCATCGCCAGCAGGCTGGCTCCCACAGGGATCCGGGTGTTCACGGGCTCGGTGTTCAACCGCAATCCCCTGTGGAACCAGCCTGTCAGGCCCATCATTCTTGGCTGACAGACCGCCATCGCGGGCAAGCCCGCTCCCACAGTGTCCGAGGTGTTCGCGGATTCTGCATACACCCGCGATACCTGTGGGAGCGGGCTTGCCCGCGATGGCGGTGCGTCAGTCTCCCACGATGCTGGTAATGCGCACGATGGACCGCAGCGTCAGTCCAGGCGCCGGAACACCAAGGCCTTCAGGCCGCTTTGCGGATCGATGTCGGGAAACTCCGGCGGGTTCTCCAGCCGCCGTTCGAAACGCAGCCCGGGCGCTTCCCGCGTCACGCCCTCGATCAGGAAATCCGGGCCGAACGACGGATCGTTCATGCAGGCCAGCACCGTGCCTTGCGGGGTCAGCAGTTCCGGCAGGCGGCGCAGCACGCGCTGGTAGTCCTTGGTCAGCAGGAAGCTGCCTTTCTGGAACGACGGCGGGTCGATGATCACCAGGTCATACGGCCCGCCGTTGATCACCTTGCCCCAGGACTTGAACAGGTCGTGGCCGAGGAAACTCACCTTGCCCAGGTCATGGCCGTTCAGGCGGTGGTTGTCCCGGCCCCGGCTCAGGGCGGCGCGGGACATGTCCAGGTTGACCACATGGCTGGCGCCGCCCTCGATGGCCGCCACGGAAAAGCCGCAGGTATAGGCGAACAGGTTCAGCACCCGCTGGCCCGCCGCCTGCCCGCGCACCCAGTCGCGCCCGTAGCGCATGTCGAGGAACAGCCCGGCGTTCTGCTTGCGGCCCAGGTCCACCCGGTACTTCAGGCCGCCCTCGACGAGCGTCATCTCGTCGATTTCCTCGCCCAGCAGCCATTCGGCGGTGCTTTGCGGCAGGTAACGGTGCTGGATCAACAGGGTGTGGGCGCCGGACTGGCGCCACTGCGCCGATCCGGTGAGTTCCAGCAGCATCCCCTTGAGCGCTTCGAGCCGCTGCGCCTCCGGTTCCTTGAACAGCGACACCAGCACCACGCCCTGCAGCCAGTCCACGGTGACCTGCTCCAGATCCGGCCAGCAACGCCCGCGCCCATGGAACAGGCGGCGGGTCTCGGCGGGGGGCGAGGCCAGCGCGTCGAGCAGATGGGCGTGGAGGAGGGCAAGGGCTTGAGGGGTCATCAATCGGAATCGGCAAACGAAAAGGGCGGGCATTTTACCCACAAAAAACCGGCGTCGCGGACTCTGCCTGCGGGCAGCGGGAAAATCGTCTGTATCAAAAATGAATTTCCTCGCAGGCATCGGCTCATACCAGATAAGAAGCGGATCCGATCCGCGACACTGTTCATGCAATTCAGGGAGTGACCGTTCATGTGCCCAGTACCGACGGCGAATTCGCAACGGCCTGGCGAGTTGATTCTGGTGGTCGAGGACGATCCGCTGATTCTGGAGTTTCTCTGCGAAATCCTGCAGGAGGAGGGTTTCCGGGTCGAGCCGCAGACCAGCGCCGACGCGGCGTCCGAGTATCTGGAGGCCCACGCGCCGGAGGTGGCGCTGCTGCTCACCGACATCACCATGCCGGGCACGCTCAACGGGGCGGATCTGGCCAATCTGGTGGGTGACCGTTGGCCGGACAAGCCGGTGATGGTCATGTCCGGCTACGAGACGCCGCAGACCTCCGGGGTTCGGCATCCGGTGGCGTTCATCAAGAAGCCCTGGGCCATCGGCCAACTGCTCGACTGCGTGGCTGTCGCCTTTAAGTTCAAGGCCCCGCGCCTGCTGCACTGATCCTTTGCGCAAGTGTTACATTGCCGGGCACATTTGCCCGGCCCCTTGCCTGAGGATGCGACCCCTTGCCTGCCCTTGATGCTGTGCTCAACCGCGCGTTCGGCGCGTTCCTGTTCGACATGGACGGCACCGTCCTCAACTCTATCGCCGCCGCCGAGCGGATCTGGTCGGCGTGGGCGGTGCACCACGGGGTGGACGTCGATTCGTTTCTGCCGACCATCCATGGCGTGCGGGCCATCGACACCATCCGGCGGCTGAACCTGCCGGGGGTGGATGCGCAGGCGCAGGCGGCGTACATCACCGTGGCGGAAATCGAAGACGTCGAGGGCGTTGTCGAGATTCCCGGCGCGGCGGCGTTCCTCAAGGCCTTGCCGGCGGATCGCTGGGCCATGGTGACCTCGGCGCCGCGGGATCTGGCCCTGCGGCGGATGGCGGCGGCGGGGATCCCCGAGCCGGCGGTGATGATCACCGCCGAAGACGTGACCACCGGCAAGCCGGATCCGGCCGGCTACAGGCTGGCGGCCGAACGCCTGGGCGTCGAGCCGGGCGATTGCCTGGTCTTCGAGGACGCGACCGCCGGCATCCTCGCCGCCGAGGCCGTCGGCGCGCCGCTGATGGTCATCACCGCGACCCACCAGTACCCGCTTGAGACCCCGCACGCGACGATTGACCGTTATGACGGCTTGGAGATCCGCGCCGGCAGCGACGGGCGGTTGTCGCTCAGCGCAAAACGGCGGGATGGCTGACCGCAGGCAACCGAGGCAAGGCATGCAGGGTCCTGTGGGGTACAGGGATTTTGTAGGCGCCCGGGATCCTCGTGGGAGCCAGCCTGCTGGCGATGGCGGCGTGTCAGGCGCCGCTGAAGTCGGCGCCCCGGGTCAATAGATGCCCGGCAACAAGCGCCAGGTGCGGGCGCAATAGGCGTCGTACTCGCTGCCGAACTGCGCCCGCAGCAGGGCTTCCTCGGAGTGGATGCGCGCGATCAGCGGGATCAGCGTCACCGCCGCCAGCAGCAGGCCCACCGTTGAACGGAACGCCAGCGCCCAGCCGACCGCGTTCACCACCAGCCCCAGGTAGCTCGGGTTGCGCAGGCGCCGGTAGATGCCGTCGGTAACCAGCCGGTGCCCCGGCTGGATGGCCACCAACCCGCTGAAGCGGTGCCCCAGCACGAACACCGGCCACAGGCGCAGCGCGCCGCCGGCGATGAACAGCACAGCCCCCACCCAACGCACGCCTTCGCGGCCGAAGGTCCAGAAGCCGATCCTGTCGCAATACGCCGGCAGCACGGCGCTGACCAGCCCGATCACGCCGAACGCCGGGATCACCCAGCGGTTGGCCCGGTCTTCCCGTTCGCCGGCACTCAGGTTCACCTCGCTGAACAGCGAGGCCACCACCATCGCCAGGGTCGCCAGCGCCACCACCACCAACGCCCCGTGGGAGAAGAACACCGCCACGCCGCCGATGCCCCACATCGCCAGGCCCAGGTACGCGAGCGTGGCCAGCACCGCGACGACGGTCATCTGTGCAGACATCTTCATGGAACCCTCAACCCTGGCTGCCGTTGCGTTGAGTGTAGTTGCCGGTTTCGTCGTGCGGGGCCCCGGCGGCGGGGTGGGCTACGCTTGAGGAAGGGACATCCGCCATCCTAACCGACCGCGGCCCGGCGCGGATGTCGCCGGGCTGCGGCGCACTCCGGAGGCCGTCATGCTGCACATCCGCACGCCGTTGATCCTTCATCCGACGCTCTCGACACCGCAGCGCCGCATTTGGCTGAAACTGGAGAACCTGCAACCGGGCGGCTCGTTCAAGCTGCGCGGCATGGGCCTTCTGTGCAGCCAGGCGGCGGCGCAGGGCAAGTTCAAGGTGGTGTGCCCGTCCGGCGGCAACGCGGGGCTGGCCACGGCGGTGGCGGCGGCCCGGTTGGGCCTGCAGGCCTGTATCGTGGTGCCGCACACCACCCCGGAGGCGACCCGCGCGCGCATTCGCCGGGCCGGGGCCGAGGTGATCGTGCACGGCAAGGTCTGGGACGAGGCCAACCAGCGGGCGCGGGAACTGGCGGGCGCGGCGGACACCGAATACGTGCCGGCCTTCGACCACCCGGTGCTGTGGCGCGGGCACAGCTCGATGGTCGACGAAATCCTCGAGGACTGCCCGCAGGTCGACACCGTCGTCACCTCGGTGGGCGGCGGCGGGCTGCTGGCGGGGATCCTCACCGGGCTGCTGCGCCACGGGCGCCGCGACTGCCGCATCGTCACCTGCGAGACCCAGGGCGCCGCCTCGTTCGCGGCGGCGGTCGAGGCCGGTCATCCGGTGCGCCTGAGCCGGATCGACACCGTGGCCACGTCCCTCGGCGCGGCCCAGGTGGCGGCCTGGCCGGTGGCGCACATCGGCGAATTTGCCCACCGATGCCTGGTGCTGTCCGACGACGATGCGATCCTGGGTGTGGTGCGCTACGCCAGCGACCTGCGCCAACTGGTCGAGCCGGCCTGCGGCGTTTCGCTGGCGGTGGCCTACCTCGACCACCCGGCGCTGGCCGGTGCCCACGACGTGGTGATCATCGTGTGCGGCGGGGTCAGCATCAGCGCGCAACTGGTGGCGGGGTGGGCGCGCACCACCGACCAGTAGTCGGTGACGGCGCCGCTGCGGCGCACAGGGACTATTCTGGACGGATCCTTTTTTGCGCCTAAGGTGCCCGCGATGATCAACCTGGCCACAGCCCATCTGTTCGCCGGCTACAAGCGCTGGGCCAACCGGCGCCTGTTCGACAGCCTGCAAGCGTTGCCGGCGGAGGAAATCACCCGGGAGCGCAAGACCATCTTCAAAAACATGATCGGCACACTGAACCACATCTACGTGGTCGACCGGATCTGGCAGGCGCACCTGGAAGGGCGCAGCCACGGCTTCGAGACGTCCCACGATCTGGTCTACGCCGATCTCGCCGAACTGCGCCGGGCCCAGGAGGAAGCCGATGACTGGTACTGCGCCTGGAGCGCCGGGCAGACCGAAGCGTCGTTGAACCATCCGGTGGACTTCACGTTCGTGTCCGGCGACGGCGGCACGATGAGCGCCGGGGCGATTTTCCTGCATGTGGTCAACCACAACAGCTACCACCGGGGCTGGGTGATCCAGATGTATTTCGAGATCCCGCAGATGCCGCCGATGACCGACCTGCCGGTGTACCTGCGCGAGGTCGACCCCGGCTTCAAGGCGTTCAGTGCGCCGGCAGAGGCGCCGACATGTGACGGGCAATCAGCGAGCGCAGCCAGCGTTCCGCCGGATCGTTGTCGTTGACCCCGTTCCAGACCATCGACAGCTCCGAGGGAATGATCTCGAACGGCGGCTCGTCGGCCCGCAGCACGCCGCTGCCCTCGACCAGCGCGCAGGCGGCGAAGTCCGGCACGGTGGCGAGCATGTCGGTGCCGGCCAGGATCGCCCGCAGCGGCGCGAACTGCGGCACCGCCAGCACCACCCGGCGCGAACGGCCGACCCGGGCCAGGTCGTTGTCGATGGCGCCGCCCAGGTCCCCGGAGAACGACACCAGCGCATGGGGCCGTTCGCAGTAGTCGTCCAGGGTCAGCGCACCGGGACGGTCGTCGCCGCGCAGGATCTTGCAGCGCAGGTCGCGCAGTTTCTTGCGCTTGGCGTTGGCCGGCAGGTCGGTGGTGTAGCTGACGCCGACGGAGATCTCGCCGGAGGCGAGCATCGACGACATCAGCAGGAAATTCACCCGGCGGATCACCACCACGACATTCGGCGCCTCTTCGCGCAGTTGCTTGAGCAGCGGCGGCAGCAGGCCGCACTCGGCGTCGTCGGACAGGCCGATGCGGAACACGTCGCGGCTGCTCAGCGGGTCGAAGTCCTTGGCCCGGCTGACCGCGCCGGAGATGGTGTCCATCGCCGGCTGCAACTCCTTGAGGATCGCCAGGGCCCGCTGGGTCGGTTCGAGGACGCGGCCGTTGCGCACCAGCAACGGGTCGTCGAACAGATCCCGCAGCTTGGCCAGCGAGGCGCTGACGGCGGGCTGGCCGAGGAACAGCTTCTCCCCGGCGCGGGTCAGGTTCTTCTCGAACATCAGGGTCTCGAAAATCACCAGCAGGTTCATGTCGACGCGGCGCAGGTCGTTGCGGTTCATGCCGATGGACTCCGGGGTTGGCGGAGTCTTCAGTGTAGGAGTCGTTGCGGGATCCGGGCGGCTTGACGTTGGATCCACCGCGGGCGCAGCCTGTGGGCTTTCGAACGAACACCGTTACCCATCGATGAGGTGAAGGCATGAAGATCGATTTGAGCGCAAAACTGGCCATCGTCAGCGGCAGCACCGGCGGGATCGGCCTGGGCATCAGCCGGTCGCTGGCCGAGGCGGGCGCCACTGTGGTGGTGATCGGCCGCGACCCGGCCAAGGTCGAGCAGACGCTGGCGGGCATCCGTCGCCAGGTGCCGGGAGCGCAGCTGCGCGGCCTGGCCGCGGATCTGGGCACCGCCGAAGGCGCGCAGGCGCTGTTCGCGGCGGAGCCGGTGGCCGACATCCTGGTGAACAACCTCGGGATCTTCAACGATGTGGACTTCTTCGAGGCGTCGGACAGCGAGTGGGCGCGCTTCTATGAGGTCAACGTGATTTCCGGCGTGCGCCTGGCCCGCCATTACGTGCCGGCGATGGTCGAGCGCGGATGGGGGCGGGTGATCTTTCTGTCTTCGGAGTCCGGCGTGGCGACACCGGCCGACATGATCAACTACGGCGTGACCAAAAGCGCCAACCTGGCGGTGTCCCATGGCTTGGCCAAGCGCCTGGCGGGCACCGGCGTCACGGTCAACGCGGTCCTGCCGGGGCCGACCTTCACCGACGGCCTGGAAGAGATGCTCAAGGACGCCGCCGCCGAATCCGGCCGCACCCTGCGCGACGAGGCCGATGCGTTCGTGCGCAAGGCGCGCCCCACCTCGATCATCCAGCGGGTGGCCGATGTGGAGGAGGTCGCGCACCTGGTGACGTACATCGCATCGCCGCTGTCGTCGGCCACCACCGGCGCCGCGCTGCGGGTCGACGGGGGCGTGGTCGACAGCCTGACGATCTGAACGGGCGGGGTTTGCCGGCGGAGTCTGACCGGCCGCCATCGCCAGCAGGCTGGCTCCTGCCGTTCAGCGGGGAAGGGGGATTTCAGGGCTGTGAAATCAGGCTCTCCCGGCAGTCCAGCGCCAGCTTCGCGCCACCCAGCTCACTGCGGCCGACCTCCAGGCTGAAGCCGTGCAGGCTGACGATCGCCGCGACGATCGACAGCCCCAGGCCGAAGCCGTTTTTCGGTTGCCCGCCCTCGGCGCGGTAGAAGCGCTGGAACACCGCTTCGCGTTCGGACTCCGGAATGCCGGGGCCGGAGTCGTGCACTTCGATCCGCGTGTGCCCCGCCGCGTCGACCCCGCGCAGGATCACCGTGCCGCCGGGCGGCGTGAACTTGATCGAGTTGCTCAGCAGGTTCGCCACGGCCTCGAACAGCAGCGCCCGGTCGCCGTTCAGGGGCGGCAGGGACTCGGGCATCTGCAGTTCGAAGCGCAGTTGGTCTTCCTCGGCCAACGGCAGGTAGAACTCGTGCAGCTCCTCAAGCAACTGCACCGGCTCCAGCTCGACGAACCCCGAGCGGCGCTGCCGGTCCTCCAGCTCGGAGATCCGCAGCAGGCCGCGAAAGCGCGCCATCAGCGTATCGGCCTCGGCCAGCACCAGATCCAGTTGCGCCGCCTCCTGCGAGCCTTCGCCGGCCTGCTGCTGCATGCGGTACAGCTGCGCCCGCAGGCGGGTCAGCGGGGTGCGCAGGTCGTGGGCGATGTTGTCGCACACGCCTTTGACTTCGTTCATCAGCCGCTCGATGCGCTCAAGCATGGCGTTGACGATGGCGGCGAGCATGTCCAGCTCGTCGCGACGGTTGGACAGCGGCAGGCGCCGGGTCAGGTCGCCGGCGACGATGGCCTGGGCACTGGCCTGGATCGCGCGGATCCGGCGCAGCGGCCGGCGGCGCAGCAGGTGCCAGCCGGCGATGCCCGGCAGGATGGTCAGCGACACGCCCCAGAGCAGCGCGTGCAGGATGATCCGGGTCACGGCGAACAGCGAGCCGTTGTCCCGCAGCAGGATCAACCAGCGCCCGTCGCGGGTCTGGGTCGCCACGGCGTCGCAGCTGTCGGCGGGCAGGGTCGGGTCGTCGGAGTCGGCGCAGTCGGCCAGGGTGTGGATCTTGCCGTCCAGCGGCAGGCCGTCGGGGATCTGCTGCAAGGCGCCGCCCAGGTAACGGCGGTGCGCATCGAACAGGCCATAGGCGTCGATGCCGCGGATGTCGAAGGTCATGCTCGCGGCCAGCGCGTCTTCCAGCTGCTCACCGCGAAAGTGGGAGAACAGGTGCTGGCGCTGCATCAGCGAATGCTTGGCCAGGTTGTCGAGGTAGCTCGACACCTCGAAGTACATGACCCCCATCAGGATCGCGCTCCAGGCCACGAACAGCGAACTGTAGAGCGCCAGCAGCCGGCTGCTGGAGGAACGCCAGCCGTCAGACGGGTTCGGCAATGACATAACCCGAGCCTCGCACCGTGCGGATCAGCGGGACATTGCCCGGCGGGTCGATCTTCTTGCGCAGGCGGCCGATGTGCACGTCGATCAGGTTGGTGCCGGGGTCGAAGTGATAGCCCCACACCTCTTCGAAAATCATCATGCGCGACAGGATCTGGCCGCTGTTGCGCATCAGGAACTCCAGCAGCTTGTACTCGGTGGGCAGCAGCGTCAGCACCTGTTCGGCGCGGCGGGCCTCGTGGCTGATCAGGTCCAGCTCAAGGTCCGCCACGCGCAGCGTGGTGGGTTGGGCGCCGCCGTTGTGCTGGCGGCGCAGCAGCACTTCGACCCGGGCCGCCATCTCGTCGGTGGCGAAGGGTTTGGTCAGGTAGTCGTCGCCGCCGGCCCGCAGCCCGCGCACCCGCTCATCGACGTCGGAGAGGGCGCTGATCATCAGGATCGGCGTGGCCACGCCCATGGTGCGCAGGGTGGTGACGATGGCCAGGCCGTCGAGCTCGGGCAGCATGCGGTCCAGGGTGATCAGGTCGTAATGGCCGTTGACGGCGCGTTCCAGGCCTTCGCGGCCGTTGTCGACCCAATCCACGTCGAGCCCGTGGCTGCTCAGTTCGGCGACGATCTCCCGGGCGGTCACGGCGTCGTCTTCGATGGTCAGGATGCGAGTCATGAGGGGCCTGCTGATCGGTTCAAACGGAATGGCTGCATTTTGCCAACATTTATCGGTGACGCTTTAAATTAACTTTCATGTTGTAGCCGCCAATGAGCGAAACCGGAAATCCCATTCACTGCCAACATTGATATCATCTGGCCACAATTTCAATCGGAAGGGACACCGTGGCCACCATGATCGTCAGAGGCTGGATACCGTTGACGGGGGTGTTGCTGGCGCTGGCTTGCGCGTCGGCATCGGCGGCCAACACACCGTGCTCGGGCAAGAAGGGCGGGATCGCCCGGTGCGACGGGGACCTGTTCCTGTGCAACGACGGTTCCATCAGCGGTTCGAAGAAAAGCTGCGCGGCGATGTTCGGCGATCGGCGCGCGGCAAGACCGCAGACGCTGCTGCAAAGCGACGACGGCTGCGCCTGCGGCACCGGCTCGTTCTGCACCGGGCCGCGCGGCGGGGTCTACTGCCTGACGCCGAGCGGCAACAAGAGCTATCGGCGCAAGTGACCTTCCCCCGGCCAATGCATAACGCCCGCTGCGACCGTCCGGTCGTTGCAAAGTGCATGGCCGATGCATATCGGCGAATTACAGCCCATTGAAAAACAACGATTTATTCAAAGTCGTGGTCTGGCACGGTCGGTGCAATTGGTCTGATGACGAGTTGTAACACCATCTTTCATGCCGGGAGCGCCACAACAATGAATAGATCCTCCGATGGGTTTTATCCTGACTTTGAAGCCGGGGCGGGCACTGTCTCGGGCGTGTCTTGGGGCGCCATCTTCGCCGGTGCGGCGGCGGCTGCTGCCTTGTCGACGATCCTGGTGCTGCTGGGCATCGGCCTGGGGTTCTCGGCGGTGTCGCCATGGGCCGGGGAGGGCGTCAGCGCCAAGGGCCTGGGCATCTCCGCCATTGTCTGGCTGGCGGCGACGCAGATTGTCGCCTCAGGCCTGGGCGGCTACATCGCCGGGCGCTTGCGGGTGAAGTGGGCCGCCCTGCACGGTGACGAAGTGTACTTTCGCGACACCGCCCACGGCTTCCTGGCCTGGTGCGTGGCGACGCTGGTCACCGCGACCCTGGTCGCCGGCTCGGTCAGCGGCGTGGTCGGTGGCGGCCTTCAGGCCGGAGCCCAAGCGGTCGGCGGTGCAGCCGGCAGCCTGACGCAGGCGGCGGGCACCGACACCGACCGGTACGGTTACTTCGTCGACAGCCTGTTCCGCGACGGGCGTCCCGCCGCCGTGAGCGACGATGCCGTGCGCGGCGACGTGACCCGGATCTTCGCCCAGAGCCTGGCCAACGGTCAGCTCAGCGCCGAGGACCGTACCTACCTCGCCCAGTTGGTCGCGCAGCGCACCGACCTGACCCAGGCCGACGCCGAACGCCGGGTCGACGACGTGTACGCCCGCACCCAGAAAGCCATCGCCGACGCCAAGCTCAAGGCCCAGCAAGCGGCCGACGCCGCCGCCAAAGCGGCCGCCTGGACTTCGTTGTGGATGTTCGTCGCCCTGTTGGCCGGCGCGTTCTTCGCCAGCCTCGCCGCCACGTTCGGCGGTCGCCGCCGGGATGCGGTCGAGTATGTCGAGGTCGAGACCTACGCCGCCGTCAGCGTTCCCCCTGTCCGTTAACCGAGGAGTTTGGCCATGCGCTCACTACTGCTGTTTTTCCTTGGCGTGCCGATCCCGATCATCATCCTGATCGCCCTGTTCGTGCACTGAAGCCTCGTTCCCCTCAGGCCTGCCTGTCCCGGTCGTCGGATCGACCCCGGGCAGCAGGCCTTTCACTGGCCTGGATCAATATTCCCTCTCGCGGTATCCCCTACCGTAAAACTTCCACGCCCTTGCCGCTGGATCGACTACATTGCTTGCGCGCGCACTGTTGTTGCGCTGACGCAGGACCGCTGCCTGCCCGATAGAGAGACAAATCCCACGGGCCGGCAAAGGTGTAGTGCAGCAAGGAGCTGACGCAACCTCACCTGAACTTTTCACGGATGATTCGCAATGCACTGCCAAGAAAGAACCTTTGATATCCAGCCGTTGGCGCAGGCGGATATGACTGTCCACATCAACGGCCAACCCGTCACCGCCGCCATCGGCGAAACCGTCCTCAGCGTCATTCAGTCCCTGGGCGTGCGCCAGGTCGCGCGCAACGACCACAACCAGATCAGCGGGGCCTACTGCGGCATGGGCGTGTGCCAGTGCTGCCTGGTGAAGATCAACGGGCGGCACAAGCGCCGCGCCTGCCAGACCGTGGTGCGCGAGGGCATGCGCATCGAGACCCAGGTCAACCGCATCCACGGGCAGGAGGTCGTATGAGCCAGCATCCGGTCATCGTCGGCGGCGGTCCGGCGGGCATGGCGGCGGCCACCGAACTGGCCCGCCATGGTGTGCGCTGCATCCTGCTCGAAGAGGCTTCGCGGCTGGGCGGCGTGGTCTATCGCGGACCTCTGCGCGACGGCGTGCAGCTGGACTACCTGGGGCCGCGCTATTCCGAGGTGCTGGGCAAACTGCACGGCGAATTCCGCGAGCAGGCCGGGCTGATCGACGTGCGCCTCAACCACCGGGTGGTCGGCGCCGAGGGCACGCGTTCGCTGGTGGTGCTGGACGGCGACGAGCGCCTGCACGAGATCGCCTATCCGCAACTGCTGCTGGCGGCCGGCTGCCATGAGCGCAGCGTGCCGTTCCCCGGCTGGACGCTGCCGGGCGTGATCATGCTCGGCGGCCTGCAATTGCAGATCAAGAGCGGCGTGGTCAAGCCGCAAGGGCCTGTGGTGATCACCGGCACCGGGCCGCTGCTGCCGTTGGTGGCGTGCCAGTTGCACGCCTCCGGCGTCAGCGTAGCGGGCGTCTACGAGGCCTGCGCGTTCGGCAAGATCGCCCGGGAAAGCCTGGCGCTGCTGAACAAGCCGCAGCTGTTCCTTGACGGCGTGAGCATGCTGGCCTACCTCAAGCTGCACGGCATTCCGATGAACTACGGCTGGGGCGTGGTCGAGGCCCATGGCGAAGGCGAACTGAAGAGCGTCAGCGTGGCGCCGTACTCGGCGACCTGGGAGCCGGACATGAGCCGCGCCGAGCGTATCGAGGCCAAGACCCTGGCGGTCGGCTACGGCTTCATCCCGCGCACCCAACTGAGCCAACAGATGGGCCTGGACCACGGCTTCAGCGACGACGGCTACCTGCGTGCCAACGCCGATGTCTGGCAGCAGAGCAGCGAGTCCCACGTGCACCTGGCCGGCGACATGGGCGGCATCCGCGGCGGCGAGGCGGCGATGCTCGCCGGCAAGATCGCCGCGACCTCGATCCTGTTGCAGCGGGGCGTGCTGGAAGAAGAACTGGCGCGGGTGCGGCGCGACCGCTACCTGGGCAAGCTCAAGGCCATCGTGCGCTTCCGTGCTGCGGTGGACCGCTACACCGAACGCGGCGTCGGCCAGACCGCGTTGCCGGCGGCGGACACGGTGATCTGCCGCTGCGAGCACGCGACCCGCGCCGACATCGACCGGGCGCTGGAGCAGGGCGTGCAGGACATCGCCAGCCTGAAGATGCGCACCCGCGTGAGCATGGGCGACTGCCAGGGGCGGATGTGCGTCGGCTATTGCAGCGACCGTCTGCGCCAGGCCACCGGCCGCCGCGATGTGGGCTGGCTGCGGCCGCGTTTCCCGATCGATCCGATTCCTTTTTCCGCGTTCCAGTCCCTCGGCACGGAGGCCGTTTCCCATGAGTAAGTTCTATGACGTGGTCATCGCCGGCGGTGGCGTGATCGGCGCGTCCGTCGCCTATCAGCTGTCCAAGCGCAAGGACCTGAAGATCGCCCTGATCGACGCCAAGCGCCCCGGCAACGCCACCCGCGCCTCGGCCGGCGGCCTGTGGGCCATCGGCGAGTCGGTGGGGCTGGGCTGCGGAGTGATCTTCTTTCGCATGATGTCGGCCAACCGCAAGCGCGAGACCCAGGGCGCGGCGGTGGCGGTGGACGCCAGCACGCCGCACATCCTGCCGCCGTCGTTCTTCGACTTCGCCCTGCAGTCCAACGCCCTGTACCCGGCGCTGCATCGGGAGCTGGCCGACAACCACGGGATGGATTTCAAGTTCGAGAAGACCGGCCTCAAGTTCGTCATCTACGACGACGAGGACCGGATGTACGCCGAGCACATCGTCGGCTGCATCCCGCACCTGGCCGACCAGGTGCGCTGGCTCGATCAGGCGGCCCTGCGCGAATCGGAGCCGAGCGTCAGCCATGAGGCGCGCGGGGCGCTGGAGTTCCTCTGCGACCATCAGGTCAGCCCGTTCCGCTTGGCCGACGCCTACACCGAAGGCGCCCGGCAAAACGGCGTGGACCTGTTCTTCAACACCAACGTCACCGGGGTGCTGCACCACGGCTCACGGGTGACCGGCGTGCAGACCGCCGAAGCCGGGGTGTTCCATTGCAAGACCCTGGTCAACGCCGCCGGCGCCTGGGCGGCGGACTTGAGCGAATGGGCCACCGGGGTGCGGATCCCGGTGAAACCGGTGAAAGGCCAGATCCTGCTGACCGAGCGCATGCCCAAGATCCTCAACGGCTGTCTGACCACCAGCGACTGCTACGTGGCGCAGAAGGACAACGGCGAGATCCTGATCGGCAGCACCACCGAGGACAAGGGCTACGACGTGACCACCACCTGGCCGGAAATCGCCGGGCTGGTGCAAGGCGCGGTGCGCTGCCTGCCGGAACTGGCGGACATCAACCTCAAGCGCACCTGGGCCGGGCTGCGGCCGGGCTCGCCGGACGAACTGCCGATCCTCGGGCCGATGGCGGGGGTGGAGGGTTACCTCAACGCCTGCGGGCACTTCCGCACCGGGGTGCTGACCTCGGCGATCACCGGCGTGCTGCTCGACAAGCTGATCAACGATGAACCGCTGCCGCTGGACATCACCCCGTTCCTGGCGGACCGCTTCGGGGCGACACCGGTCAAGGAAGAGCGGGAGCTGGAAATGGCGTGATCCGGAAGCGGCCTGCCCTCGGCGGTGGCTGACACACCGCCATCGCCAGCAGGCTGGCTCCCACAGGGGATCTCTGGTGTTTGCAGAATCTCTGCTCACCGCATAACCCTGTAGGAGCTTGCCTGCAAGCGATGGGGCCGGCACAGCCGACATCTCTGTTGCCTGACATGCCGCCATCGCCAGCAGGCTGGCTCCCACAGGGGATCTCTGGTGTTTGCAGAATCTGGGCTCACCGCAAAGCCCTGTGGGAGCTGCGGTGCGACGACTCGACTTGCCAGCGATGAGGCCGGCACAGCTGGCCTCTTCGACGGCTGACACTCCGCATGGGCCTAGGCCTTGCGCGATTGCTCTTCCAGTTGATCCGACTCGAACAGCCTTGCCAGTTCCGCCCGGGCTTCCTGGGCGGTCTGCAGCACCTTGGCCGCGTCGTCGTACACCGCGTGCTGGGCTTCGAGCACCTGTTCGTCGTGGTGCTTGAAGCGCTTGATCCGCGCATCGGCCTGTTCCTGGGTCAACCCAAGCCCGACCAGGGTGCGGCGGCTCATCTCCAGGCTGGAGTAATACGTCTCGCGCACCGCTTCGGCCCCCACATCCACCAGCCGGTGCACGTGCTGACGGTTACGCGCCCGGGCGATGATCTTCATGTGCGGGTAGAGCTTGCGCACGACCTCGGCGGTCTTGATGTTGGTCTCCGGATCGTCGGTGGCGATCACGAAGTATTCCGCATCGCCGACCTTGGCCGCGCTGAGGATTTCCGGACGCATCGGGTCGCCGTAGAACACCGGCACGCCGCCGAAGCTGCGCGACAGCTCGATGGTTTCCACCGAGGTGTCCAGGGCCACGAACTTGATGTTCTGCGCCCGCAGGATCCGCGCCACGATCTGGCCCATCCGGCCCATGCCGGCGATCACCACCCGCGGGGTGTCGGTGTCGATCTGGCGGAATTTCTCCGGCACTTCCACCGGCTGCACCTTGGGGCTGACCAGCCGCGCGCAGATCAGCATCAGCAGCGGCGTGAGCGCCATCGACAAGGTGATGGTCAGCACCAGCAGGTCGTACAGGCGCGGTTCGAACAGGCCCTGGTCGCGGCCGATCTTGAACACCACGAACGCGAATTCACCGCCGGCCGCCAGCACGATGCCCAGGCGCACGGCACTGATCTTGCTCAGCCCGCCGGCCAGCCGCCCGACCACGAACAGCAGCGGCAGCTTCAGGGCGATCAACAGCAGCGTCAGCCCCACCACGGTGACCGGCGCGCTCAGCAGCAGGCTGAGGTTGGCGCCCATGCCGACGCTGATGAAGAACAGGCCCAGCAGCAAGCCCTTGAACGGTTCGATCTGCGCTTCCAGCTCATGGCGGTATTCCGAGTCCGCCAGCAGCAGACCGGCGAGGAACGCCCCCAGCGCCATCGACACGCCCACCAGATCCATCAGCCACGCCGTGCCGATCACCACCAGCAGTGCGGTGGCGGTGGAGACCTCCGGCAGCCCGGTCTTGGCCACCACGCGAAACACCGGACGCAGCAGATAGCGCCCGCCGATCACCACCACGGCGATGCTGCCTAGCACCTGCAGGCTATGGCGCACATCGTCGGCGCCGCTGGTGTGGTGATCGACGCCGGCCAGCATCGGCACCAGCGCGATCAGCGGGATCGCGGCGATGTCCTGGAACAGCAGGATCGCGAACGCCAGCCGCCCATGGGGGCTGGTCAGTTCCTTGCGCTCGGCCAGGCTCTGCAGGCCGAACGCCGTGGACGACAACGCCAGGCCCAAGCCCAGCACAATGGCGCTGTTGAGCGTTTGGCCGAACACCGACAACGCCACCACGCCGATCACCGAACCGGTCAGCAGCACCTGGGCCAGGCCCACGCCGAACACCGATTTGCGCATTACCCACAAACGTCGCGGCGACAGTTCCAGGCCGATGATGAACAACAGCAGCACCACGCCCAGTTCGGAAATGTGGCTGACGCTCTGCGGATTGCCGATCAGGCCCAGCACCGATGGGCCGATGATCACCCCGGCGAACAGATAGCCGAGCACCGCGCCCAACTGCAGGCGCTTGGCCAACGGCACGGTGAGCACGGCGGCGAAGAGAAAGACGACGGCGGCTTGCAACAGGTTGCCTTCATGGGGCATGGCACAACTCCAGAACTCGGTACGGCGGGGGAGCAAGGATAAAGGCTCACCCCGCGACGTACCACCGGCGCAGACCTGGTGCGACTGTCCCTCGGATCACTGTGGAGGGCCAGCCTGCTGGCGATGGCGGTGTGTCAGGCACCTTCGATGTCGGCTGAACTGGCCTCATCGCTGGCAAGCCAGCTCCCACAGGCATCTCGGGTGTTCGCAGGACTCATGTACACCACAAGGGAGAGGTGGCATCCGAAAGCGTTTACTTATGTAAAGTTAGACTTTGGTCTTAGGTTAATTCAGCTGAAAAGTTACCGAGTAGTTACTCGAAAAACAGCAGGCATTGATCTTGAGACTTTTTATTGATTCAAGTCACATAATGATCAAGTCCCCGGCCCGTGGGCGGCTGATTCGTTAAAGTCGACTTGAATCTGGAACGATGGTTTCAGGTTTTATTAGTGTACTGGATAGTTCATATGTGCCCCGGCTGTTAAACTTTCGTTGCAATGATTGACAAAGCGTTTGTCCTGACTCTACTATTTTTCCCGCATCACAAAGTACTAACGGCAATTATAAGAAACCGCCGGAAGTCACCCGAGATTCAACCCGTCGGAACCACGACTTCAGGAGAGGTGGGTTCCGGTCATTCGCTTGTGTTGTCATGACATTTGCCAAGTGTGCAGAGCACGTCGTGAAGCCGCATCCAGGACGGATGGGCAGACAAGCGATCTTCAGTGAAGTTTTCATAGGGACTTGAAACCTTGTACTCGCATTCCGTCAGCCCGCCTTGTATGCGGACATCATCTATTCGATCCATGATCCGCCCGTCAGCGGGGCTGCGTCGGCCTCACGCGGTTGCCGGGTCATCTGCTTGCCCAGCGCATGCCCGTCGCCCGCAGCGTTCCGCTGAACGGTCGACGTCGGCAAACACCTCCCGTCTGCGGCCGGCCCTTGCGTGCCCGGCGCTTTCGCAGCGACATTCAAATGAAGTTTTCACAAGGAGTTGAAACTTTGAACTTTGAATTGATCGATCCCGAATAACGACGGTTTTCGTCTGGCCGGCGGAGAACGTCTGTCATACACCTGAAAATAGAACAATGTTTTTCGCTTAATGCCGCGAAGGCAGGCGTATGCGCGTTGTTTGGAGCAATTGATGATTGCTCGTGCATTCGTTCGCCTTTGATTTGTGAAGTTGCATCTCTGTTGTTTTATGGCGCGGCCGGAAGTTCCTGCTGCGGTGAGCAAACAAGCACATTTAATGTGAAGTTTTCATAAGGACTTGAAACCGTGCACTCAGACTCCATTGGATCAGCGCGTCAGCGAACCCAGACCGATCAGATGCCGGCCGGCGCATCCAAAGGAGCAGTGCCGGACGGGGCAAACGCTCAGGCCCAGGCGTCGTCGCTGCGTATCCAGCACTACGACAGCCGCGCGGTGTACGCGCAGGATGCGGCCCCCGGCGAACGCATTTTCCTGAGCGGCCAACAGATGCTGGTGCGGCTGCTGTTCACCCAGGCCGCGCTCGACCGGGCCAACGGCCTGCGCACGGCGGGGTTCGTGAGCGGCTACCGCGGCTCGCCGCTGGGTGGTGTGGACCGGGAACTGATGAAGGCCAGCGGCGCGCTGGAGAAATCGGACATCCGCTTCCTGCCCGCGATCAACGAAGACCTGGCGGCCACCGCGCTGATCGGCACCCAGCGTGTCGAAACCGACCCGAACAAACGCTACGACGGCGTGTTCGGCATGTGGTACGGCAAAGGCCCCGGCGTCGACCGCTCCGGCGATGCGATCAAGCACGGCAACGCCTACGGCTCCTCGGCCAAGGGCGGCGTGCTGGTGGTCACCGGCGATGACCACGGCTGCGTGTCGTCGTCGCTGTCCCACCAGTCCGACCGCACCCTGATCGCCTGGGGGCTGCCGGTGATCCACCCGAACGGACTCGAAGACTACGAACGCTGCGGCCTGTGGGGCTGGGCGCTGTCGCGCGCATCCGGCCTGTGGGTGGGTTTCAAGGCCATCACCGAGACGGTGGAGGCGACCACCTCGGTCGACGCGTCTCCGTTGCCTGAGTTCGTCACCCCAGAAGTCGATCCGGGACCGGACGGCCTGCACTGGCGCTGGCCGGACCTGCCCGGCATGCAGATCGAACGGCGCATGCCCTTCAAGTTCGCGGCGGCCCGGGCTTTCGCCCTGGCCAACCCGATCGATACCGCGGTCACGGCACCGGAACAACCGAAACTGGTCATCGGCGCGGTCGGCAAGGCCTACGGCGATGTCCGCCAGGCGCTGCAGCAGTGCGGCGTCACCCTGCAACAGCTGGAAGACGCCGGCGTGGCGCTGCTCAAGATCAGCCTGGTCTATCCGTTGTCGCCGGTGCTGGACGAGTGGGCGACGCGGGCCGACCAAGTGCTGATCATCGAAGAGAAGCAGGCCATCGTCGAAGAGCAGCTCAAGCACAAGCACTACAACACCGTGGCCGACCAGCGCGCGGTGATCATCGGCAAGACCGACGAAAACGGCCAGCCGCTGGTCTGCGATCACGAAGAGCTGCGGCCGTCGCGGATCGCGGCGATGCTCCAGCAGCGGCTGCAGGACCTGGGCATCGCGGTGCAGATGCCGACCTACTGGCTCATGCCTGCGGTGACGCGTGACCACGCCTGGATCCGGCGCACGCCTTACCTGTGTTCGGGCTGCCCGCACAACACCTCGACGCTGGTGCCCAAGGGCAGCGAGGCGCGCCTCGGCATCGGTTGCCACGCCATGGCGGCGCGCATGCCCGAGCGCTCCACCAGCGGCAGCGTGCAGATGGGCGGGGAAGGGGTGGACTGGATCGGCCAGGCGCCCTTCGTCGAGACGCCGCACATCTTTCAGAACATCGGCGACGGCACCTTTTTCCATTCCGGTTTCCTGGCGATCCGCCAAGCCATCGCCGCCGGTGTGACCATCACCTACAAGCTGCTCTACAACGACGCGGTCGCCATGACCGGCGGCCAGCCGATCGACGGCAAGCTGACGGTGAAGAAGGCCGTGGAACTGGTGAAGGCCGAAGGCGCCCAGCGCATCGTCGTGGTGGCCGATGACCTGGAGCGCTACCGCGAACAGGACTGCCTGCCCGACGGCATTGAGCTGTATCACCGCGACCGGCTGGAGGACGTCCAGCTGCAGTTGCGCCAGACCCGCGGCGTCAGCGTGCTGGTGTTCGACCAGGTCTGCGCCACCGAAGGCCGCCGACGCCAGAAGCAATTGCCGGCCCCGGCGGTGAAGACCCAGGTCGTCATCAACGAAGCGGTGTGCGAAGGCTGCGGCGATTGCCAGGTCAAGTCCAACTGCCTGTCGGTGACCCCGGTGCAGACGCCGTTCGGCACCAAGCGCCGCATCGACCCGCATTCCTGCAACACCGACCTGTCGTGCATCAAGGGCTTCTGCCCAAGCTTCGTGACGGTGACCGGCAAGCCGCGGGCACAGCGGCGCCGGGTGGCCGACAGCGCCCAGGTGCTGGCGCGGGCCGCGGCATTGGCGGCGCCGCTGCCGTCCCGTTCGCTCGACACCCCTTACGAAATGCTCCTGGTGGGCATCGGCGGCACCGGGATCGTCACGGTGGCGCGCACCATCGCCCTGGCCGCCCACCTGGACGGCCGCGCAGTCAGCGTGCTCGACTTCACCGGCTTCGCCCAGAAGGGCGGCGCCGTGCTGAGCCACATCCGTCTGGCCAACCAGGCGCAGACCCTGCACCAGCACCGCATCGACATCGGCGGCGCCGACCTGCTGCTGGCCGCCGACCTGGTCGTGGCCAGCGAGGACGATGCGCTGGCCACGCTGCGGCCGGAAAAGACCGTGGTGATCGCCAACAGCGCGCAGACCCAGACCGGCGCGATGCTGCGCAGCACCGACCTGCGCATCGAGACCCAGGCGATCGTCGACCTGCTCAAGCAAAAGGTCGGCGCGGACAACTACCACAGCCTGGATGCCGGGCAACTGGCGGACACCCTGGTCGACCCGATGCAGGCCAACATGCTGATGCTGGGCTACGCCTGGCAGCGCGGCACGGTGCCGGTGTCGCAGGTAGCGCTGAACAAGGCCATCGACCTGGCGGGCAGCGCCGCCGCCAACCACCTGGCCTTTGCCTGGGGCCGGCTGCTGGCGCAGGACGCCGCGTTCGTCGCGCCTTACCTCGACCCGAGCGCTACCGCAGGCGAGGCCGTGAAGACCATCGCGCTGCACGACATCAGCGCTGCGTCCAACCCCCGTGACAGCCTTGTCCGGTTGATCGAGCGCAACAGCGAATACCTGACGCACTACCAGAACGCAGACTACGCCGCCCGTTACCGCCGCGTGGTGAACATCGTGCGCGCCGCGCCGTCCGTCGGCGACGGCAGCGCGCTGACCGAAGCGGTCGCCCGTAACCTGTTCAAGCTGATGGCCTACAAGGACGAATACGAAGTGGCGCGGCTGCTGACCTCTGACCGTTTCCTGCAATCCCTGGCCAGCCGCTTCGAAGGCCGCACCCGTTTGACCTTCCACTTCGCCTTGCCGTGGCTGCGCGACAAACAGAAGAAGACCGAGTTCTCCGGCTGGGTGTTGCCGTTCCTGAAGATCCTGGCCAAGGGCCGCGTCCTGCGCCATACCCGGTTCGACCCGCTGGGCTGGTCCGCCGAGCGGCGCGAGGAACGGCGCCTGATCCAGGACTATGAAGCCATGCTGCAGCGCCTGCTGCCCGAACTGACCCAGGAGAACCTGCCGCAGTTCATCGCCTGGGCCAACCTGCCGGATTCGATCCGTGGCTACGGCCACGTCAAGGAACGCTCGATCGCCGCTGCGCGCCTGCGCGAGAAGGCGCTCATCGAACAGATCCTGCTGGGCCAGCACCCCGTCCCGATCCACCGCGAAGCCGCCGGCGTCGAGTCGTGGGTGCCGCCCGCGATCCATGCCGCGCCTTCCAGCAACGAAGCCGAACGCGATGTGATGGAAGCGTCGTGATTGCCGGGGGGCTGCCGGCCCCCTTACCGAAAGAGAGCAGGCCCATAACCTCTTCAAGGATGAGTTGACCGATATGAACAACGACACCATTGCACCCGACCTGCTGCACAAGGGCTCGGCGGACGACGTTCTGATCTGCGCGCCGAAAATCGCGCTGCCGCTGCACCTGGACGAAGCGACCCTGGCGGCCGCTGCGCACAACCCGCTCTCGCGCCGCTTCGGTGCAGGCACCGACGGCCAGGCCGCCTTCGGCGTGGCGCCCGAGCTTATGAAGCGAAACCGCTTGGGCGCGGCGTTCGCCGAAGGCGGCGAGGCGCAGAACGAGTGGGAACGGGTGAGGGCGCTGCCTTACCAGATCGTCGCCCCGCAGGGCGCCCTGGAGGGCGACGACCCTGAGCAGGCCGTGGCGCAGCTGTGCGAAGCGATCCCGGCCATCCGCCGCTCCAGTTCGTTCCGTTTCATCAACAACGCCAACAACTACTTCTTCTACCGCAAGTCCCACGAGCACGTGCCCGGCACGATGTTCATCGAGGCGGCGCGCCAGGCGGTCTATCACCACCTCTACCACCACACCGGCCATGCACGGGGCGACGTCACCGTCAGCGTCAACGAGCTGAACGCGAGTTTCTTCGCCTACGCCGAGCTGATGTACCCCATCGAGCTGGTGGTCGACAACATGACCCCGACCGACGCCGAATCGCCGAAGAAGATCTTCTTCCGGGTCTCGTTCTATCAGCGCCAGACCCTGTTCGCCACGATCGACACCAAGGCGACCGTCATCGACATGCGCCTGTTCGAGAAGACCCGCAACATCTTCATCCACGCCAGCGATTGGTTCACGCCGATCCACCAGTCGAAGCTGACCTGCACCCTCAGCGACAGCCAGGGCCGCAAGGCAGACGTGCTGCTGGTGGGCCTGGGCAAGGACGGCTGCGTGACGACGACGCCGGAGGTCGGGTTCATCGATGCCGTCACGCTGCACCTCGGCTACGAGGGCAAGTTCGAGTTCTCCAGCGCCGTGCGCAGCGTCGGCGAGGGCAAGTACACCTCGTGGGAATTCCCGACGTTGGGCTTCAACGACCTGCAGATCCTCAGCGACATGATCAAGCGCGGCTTCGTTCACCTGGACGAGGCGGCCCTCGGGGCGCTGAGGCAATGACCGTGACCACCGGCAAACCGATGCCCGCCACCGTGGCCCTGCATTTCGGCGCGCAGGCGGTCGCGAAGAATCGACTGTACTTTTCGTCGCTGGGCATGGACCTGTGCGACGGGAACGGCTTTCCCCGGCCGGAATTCTTCAAGGTCTACCAGTCGCTGATGGACGGCGGCAGCGGCTTCGGTTTCCTGGGCAACGCCAGCGTGGACGCCGAGGCGCGCTACAACGGCCGTGGCCTGCGGCTGACGTCGCCGGCCCACGCCGAGGCCCTGCGCCCGCTGTTCGAGGCGGCCCGCCAGCGCGACTTTCCGCTGGGCGTGCAGCTGCAGCACTACGGACCGCAGGCGTTGCCGTCGGCGCAGGGCGAGATCCTGACGCCCAGCGGCATCGCGTCCCCCGCCATCCTCAAGGCGTTTCCCGAGGCGCGGGCGGTGGCGATGACGCACACGCAGATCCTGCGCTGCATCGACCAGTTCGCCGCCGCTGCGCTGCACGCCCAGCAGGCCGGCGCCGCGCTGATCCAGATCCAGGCCTCGAACGGTTACCTGGTCAGCAGCTTCCTGTCGCCCCGCACCAACCGCCGCGAGGACGAGTGGGGCGGCAGCCCGCTCAAGCGCGCCCGGCTGCTGCTGGCCATCGTCGACGGCATCCGCCGGGCCACCGGCGACCGGGTGCCGGTCACCGTCCGCCTGGGCATCGACGACGGCCTGGGCGAGGAAGGGCAGCAGGCCGTGCTGCTGGGCGATGTGGTGGTCGCCTTGGAGGCCGCCGGGGTGGCGGCCATTACCTGTTCCACCGGCGTCAGCGAGACCTTTCCGTTCTTCTTCAAGAACAAGGACAAGGCGCTGGCGATGTCTCGCGAAGGCTGCCGCTACCTCAAGGGGTTCGTGCGCATCCCGATGGGCTTCACCGGCTCGGTCAGCGGCGTGGCCCAGGCCAACGAAATCATCGGCTGCGGCGACGCCGACTTCATCGGGTTCGGCCGCGCCATGCTGGCCGACAACCGTTTCGTCGCCAAGGAACTGGCCGGCCGCGACGCTGAGGTCACGCGCTGCCGGGGCGATGCGTTTTGCTTTCGCGACAAAAAGGATCCCATGGCCGAGCGGGTGTACTGCTGCGTCAACCCGGATTACCGGCGGCCGGAAAAACTGCAATTGCACTATGAGGAAAGCCTGAAATGAACTTCACCGGAAAAATCGCCCTGGTTGTCGGCGGCACCCGCGGCATCGGTTTCGACGTCAGCCAGAAACTCGTCGAAGCCGGCTGCATCTGCTACATCACCGGCCGCAACGAGGACGACGGCCTGACCGCGCAAAGCCGCCTGGGCGACAACTGCACCTTCATCAAGAGCGACGTCACCGACGAAGCCTCCGTGGCCGAGCTGTTCCGCGTCATCCACGACCGGCACGGGCGGCTGGACCTGGCGGTGAACAATGCCGGCGTGACCTCCAAGCATGCGCCGATCCGCGAGATGGACTTCGCCGACTGGAAACGCGTGCTGGAGATCAACCTGCTGGGCCCGCTGCTGCTGCTCAAGCACGAGACCAACCTGATCTCGAAACACGCCGGCGGCGCGATCGTCAACGTGTCGTCCTGCGCCGGCCTGCTCGGCGTGGCCAAGCAAAGCGCCTACTCCACCAGCAAGGCCGCCCTGAACATGCTGACCCAGGTGTGCGCCATCGAGTCCGCCGAGGAATCCCTGCCGGAGCGCCATTCGGTGCGCGTCAACGCGGTGTGCCCCGGCCCGACCATGGGCGGCATGAACTCGGAAGAGCGCCTGAAGGCCAACCCCGAATCCACCAAGCACAAACTGCAGGTCACGGTGATGAAACGGTTCGCCGCCGCCAGCGAGATTTCCGCCGCGATCCTGTGGCTGCTCAGCGACTCGGCCTCGTTCGTCACCGGCACTGTGATGCCGGTGGACGGCGGTTTCTCGGCCGGGAAATTCTGATGGGCCGGCCAGAGCGCGACCCGGCCCGGACGCCGGGCAAGCGGGTGTTCATCACCGGCGTGAGCAGCGGCATCGGCGAGGCGCTGGTGGAGCGGCTCCTGCAGGACGGCTGCACCGTCTTCGGCACCGCCCGGCGCGAACCGTACCGGTTCATGAACCACCCGAATTTCCGGTTCCGGCCGTTCGACCTCTCAAAGACCGGCGACATCGGCGAGCTGTTCAAGGGGCCGTTCGCCGAGATCCTGAGCCGGGGCGTCGACGTGCTGTTCCTCAACGCCGGCGTCAGCGGCAACGTGCCGGCTCGCGCCGAGGCGTTTTCGCTGGAGGACGTGCAGCACGTGCTCAACGTCAACGTGCTGGCGAACAAGGCCATTCTGGACCTGGTCCTGGCTTCGCCCCATCGGCCGGCCACCTGCGTGCTGTCGGCGTCGATGGCGGGGGTTCGCTTCCGTGCGGGCACGCTGACCTACAGCCTGTCGAAGGCGGCGCTCAAGGCGCTGGGCGGTGTCTATGCGCAAGAGAACCCGGAGATCTTCTTCGCCGTGCTGGGCCTGTGCAACGTCAACACCGGGCTGTCCCGGCAGGTGAGCTTCAGCGAGCGGACGGCGCAGTTTCCGGAGCTGCTGTCCCTGCAGCAACGGGCCCTGGTGCCCGGTTACATGGTCTCCGCCGCCCAGCGCGCCGAGGACATCCGCAACGTGATCGCCGCGCCCGCCGACTACGGGGTGAAGAGCGGCGAGTTCGTCGACATGCGCACGGTGCTGGCCCATCACGAGAAAACCCGGGAACCGTTGCCCCAAGCCTGACGAACCCCTGAACGCGCACCCCCAATAAAGGAATGTTGGAATGCTGAACACCGTCAAAACCCTCGTCGAAGCCGTCGTGCGGCAACAGGACCTGCTGCTGCCCGAGCCCATCGATCTGTCCCGGGGCGAGGACAGCCCGCTGTATGGCATCGAAGGCACCATCGACTCCATGACCCTGGTGTCGATCATCGTCGACACCGAAGAGCAGATCCGCAGCCGGTTCGGCGTCGAGGTCCACCTCGCCGACACCTCCGACCTGCCGCCGACCGCCACGCCGTTCGCCACGCTGGGCACGCTGGCCGCCTACGTCATGAGCCGGCTGTCGCCTGCGCTTGAAGCCCAGGCGAGCTGATCCGGCGACCGCACTTTTATGGAGAGGTGGATATGCAAGTTGTCGAGTTTCTGAATCACCTGAAAGACGGCGCGGACAAGCCGGCCATCGTCAGCGACGAGGGCCGTTTCTCCTACGCCCAACTGCATGAGCGGATCCACGCCTATGGCGAGGAACTCGCGTCCCGCGGCATCAGCGACGCCTGCGTCCTGCTGGTGGACAACTACAGCTTCGACAGCGTCTGCATGCTGTTCGCGCTGTGGCTGCGCAACAACGTGGTCGCGCTGTCGGTGCCCAAGGCCGACGAGCAGTTGGCGCACCTGGCCGAAGCGTCGGGCGCGCGGTTCACCGTGACGGGCGGCGGTTCCCAAGGCTTCGCGTTCGCGGCCCATGAAGCACGTGCGCTGCCGGCGACCGTCGAAGGCCTGCTGTCGCGCCGCGAGGCCGGTTTCATCGTGTTTTCGTCGGGCTCCACCGGGCCCGCCAAAGGCGTGGTGCACGGCGTGGCGCCGTTCTTCGACCGCTACATGAATGCCGAGCGGTGCGGCGCCATCCTGGCGTTCCTGCTGTTCGACCACATCGGCGGGCTGGTCACCGTGCTGCAGGCGCTGGCGACCCACGGCACCCTGGTGCTGCCGAAGGAGCGTTCGCCCCAGGAGGTCGGCCGCTGCGTCGAGGCGTTCCAGGTGCAGACGCTGCACGTGTCGCCGACGCTGCTCAACCTGGCGACGATCACCGGCGTGTTCCAGAAGTGGGACACCCGCAGCCTGCAACGCATCTACTTCGGTTCCGAGCCGAGCTCCCCTGAAGCCATCCAGCGCATCGCCAACCTGCTGCCGGACGTGAAACTGCGCCAGCTCTACGGCATGTCGGAAATCGGCGTGCTGCCGTGCGACGTCAAGGCCGGCGACAGCGCCTGGATGAAGATCGAGGATCCGGCCTACCGCCTGCGGGTCGTCGACGGGATTCTGCAGGTGCGCGGGCCGACCAACATGCTCGGCTACCTGACCGGCCCCGGCGACCTGACGGACGACGGCTACCTGATCACCCACGACCTGACGGATGAGCACGAGGGGTTTTTCCGGGTTTCCGGGCGGGCGGTGGACGTGATCAACGTCGGCGGCAAGAAGGTGTTCCCGGCGCACGTCGAGAGCGTGCTGATGGGCGTCGACAACGTGTCTGACGTGGTCGTGTACGGCCAGCCCAACCCGTTGCTCGGCCAGATCGTCGCGGCGCGCTTCACCTTGCTGGCGCCCCAGGCGCTGGAGGACTTCAAGGCCGTGCTGTACGCCAAGATCCGCGGCGTGCTGGCGCCGGAACAATTGCCCAGGGTGGTGTCCGTCAGCGATACGCCGCTGATCACCAGCCGTTTCAAGAAAATGCGCCATCCCGGCGTCCTCAGCGGGTCGTGAGCCCCGATTGCCATCAAACGATAAGGAAATGACACATGGCTGACATGGAAAAAATGCGCGCAAGCATCGCCGACATCCTGTCCATCCCCCTGGACGAACTGAAGAGCGACACCTTGCTGGAAAGCAGCGACTTCTGGGACTCGATGGCGCGCATCTCGATTGTGGCGCTGGTGTTCGAAACCACCGGCACGACCATCTCCGGCGAAGAGATCGAAGGCGTGGTGACGGTGCAGGACATCTTCGACCTGGCCGCCGGGAAAGTGAAAGGAGTGGCCTGACCATGCACACCATTTCCGGGGTTGCGGTGCGCGCGGTCACGGCCGCGCTGCCCGAACGCAGCGTGGGGCTGGACGGCTTCGCCGAGCTGTTCGGCGCCAAGGAAGTCGCCCGCATCGCGAAAAGCACGGGCATCGAGTCGGTCAGGGAGACCCAGACCCTGCACACGTCCGATCTGGTGATCGCCGCGTGCCGCCACCTGCTCGATCAAGGGCTGTGCGCCGCCGACGACATCGACGGGCTGATCGTGGTGACCCAGACGCCGGATTCCTGGGCGCCGGGGGTCGGCTACATCGTCCAGCAGGCGCTGGGCCTGCCGCAGCATTGCCTGGTCATCAACGTGACCGCCGGCTGTTCCGGCTATGTCAGCGCGCTGGTGCAAGCGGGGGCGCTGATCTCGGCCGGGGCCTGCAAAAGGATCCTGCTGTGTACGGGCGACGTGACCACGCGGATTCTCGACGAGCGTGACCGGCACGTGAAAATGCTGTTCGGCGACGCGGCGTCCGCCACGTTGCTGGAGGCGGGTGACAGTTCGTTCGAGTTCGTCTGCGGCACCGACGGCAGCGGCCGCGAGGCCCTGGCCTCCGACATCGCCTACACCCGGGACGCGGACAGCCAGGCCTGCGCAAGCATCCGCTGCCTGCAGATGGACGGCACGGCGGTGATGAACTTCGCGCTCGCCCGGGTGCCGCAGACCGTCAAGGCGCTGCTGGACGACACGGGGCTGAGCCCCGAGTCGCTCGACCTGCTGGTGCTGCACCAGGCGAACGGCTTCATGCTCAATTACCTGCGCCGGATGATCGGCGTCGCCCCGGAGAAAATGCCGGTGGACATCGACGGCGTCGGCAACACCAGCTCCACGTCCATCCCGATCGTCCTGTCGCGGCATGCCGCCGTCGGCACGCCGCAGGCGCAGCACGTCGTGCTGTGCGGCTTCGGCGCCGGGCTGTCGTGGGGCGCGATGAAGGTCGACCTTCGCCAGACCCGTGCCGTGGCGCCGTGCTTCGTGCCGGAAAAGGCTGAACCGGCGGACGCAGAGGTGCGTGCGCAAGCCTAAGCTGTCTGTGCGGCGTGGCGGTGCCCTGGGTTTTCAGGGGCACCGTCACACCCGCTCGTTTGCCCCTCAAGGGAGTTTTCATGAACCCGACATTCTGGACGGCACTGGGCATCATCCCGAGCCGGGCCGTTGCGCCCTGGATTTCGCCTTCGCCGTTTCTGCCGACGTTCCAATTCTATGAATGCCATGAGTCGGGCACGATCCTGGCGTCACCGGAGCGCATCATCGACGCGGTCTGCGCCTTCGACATGCGCGAGGACCGCGTCGTCAACGCGCTGCTGTCGCTGCGCGAGCTGCCGGCGAAACTGCTGAGGATGCTGGGCAACCGGCGCACGCAGCCGGCCGGCGCGCCGTTCGGCTTTGATTCGTTCACGCCGCTGCAACGCACGCCGGACGAAGTGTCCATGGGCCTGGCGGGGCGTTTCTGGCGCCCGGACCTGAACGTGAACCGCGTCCCGGATGCGCAGGCGTTCACGGCGCTGGACGACCCGCGCATCGCCCGGCTGGTGCTGCGTTTCCAGGTCATCGAGCAAGGGCAGGGCGCGCGCACGCTGCGCACCGAGACCTTCGTGCATTGCCCCAACACCCGCACCCGCCTGCTGTTCACGCCTTATTGGCTGGCGATCCGTCTGGCCAGCGGCTGGATACGCCGACGCAACCTGGCCGCCATCGAGCGGCAGCTGTCGACGGCGGCCCGGTAGGGTGTCCGCTGCTGTAATGATTTGCATCAATTGGTAACATTCATAGCCTCCGCGAATCAATCCAGCCCGAGTCCCGCCATGGCCATCAACTTCGACCTCAACGACCTGCAAGCCTTTCGCGCCGTGGTCGAGCAGGGCAGTTTCCGCAAGGCCGCCGACACCGTGCGCCTGTCGCAGCCGGCCCTGAGCCGGCGGATCGAAAAGCTCGAAGACGCCCTCGGCGTGAAGCTGTTCGAACGCACCACGCGCAAGGTCAGCCTGACCCAGGCCGGGCGCGGTTTCATGCCCAGCGTCGAGCGCCTGCTGGACGACCTGGACGTGGCGCTGCTGGGCATCAGCGAAGTGGCCTCGACCCGCCTGGGCCACGTCACCGTGGCGTGCGTGCCGTCGGCGGCGTACTACTTCATGCCCCGGGTGGTGGCCCGCTATCACCGGCAGTTCCCGAGGATCAAGGTCAAGGTGCTCGACTCCAGCGCCCACGACGTGCTCAGCGCGGTGGTCAATGGCGAAGCGGACTTCGGGCTGAGTTTCATGGGCACCCAGGAGGCGGGGGTGGATTTCGAGCCGTTGGTGCAGGAAAGCTACGTGGTGGCCTGTCGCCGCGACCATCCGTTGGCCGGGCGCAGCAGCGTGACCTGGGACGAGTTCTACCGCCAGGACTACATCTCGCTGGACAAGACCTCGGGCAACCGGTTTCTGCTGGATCAGGCGTTGACCCACGTGGTGCCGCAGCGCCCGAGCATCTGCGAAACGCGGCACGTGACGACCATGATCGGTCTGGTGGAGGCGGGGCTGGGGGTGGCGGCGGTGCCGTTGATGGCGATGCCGGCGGCGGACCATCCGATCCTGACGCGGATCCCGCTGACCGAACCGCAGGTGATGCGCAGCGTCGGCATCATCAAGCGCCGGGGTCGCACCCTGACCCCGGCGGCGTTGGAGCTGGAACGGCTGGTGGTGGAGATGAAGGTGCAGCCGGTCAGCGCTTGACCGAGTCCAGCCCGGTGGCCTGCACGTCGGTCTGGGCGGCCGGTGCGGCGAGGTAGGCGAGCAGCGCCTTGGCTTCCTGCGGGTGCTGCGCGCCCACCGGGATGCCGGCGGCGAAACGGGTCACCGACTGCACCGCTTCCGGGATCTTCGCCACGAAACTCACCCCCGGCACCGGCAGCAGTTCGCTGACCTGCTGGAAGCCCAACTGGTAATCGCCGCTGGCGACCACCGAGCCCACCGGGATTTTCGGGATCATCTTGGCCTTGGGCTTCAATTGATCTTCGATGCCCAGTTTCTTGAACAGCTGCTGCTCGATGTACACGCCGCTGGCGCTGTCGGAGTAGGCCACCGAGTGCGCGTCCAGCAGGGTTTTCTTCAGGCCTTCGACGCTGCCGATGTCCGGCTTCGGCGCGCCTTCGCGCACCACCAGGCCGATCCGCGAGTCTGCCAGTTCCACCCGCGAGGCGGGGTCGACCTTGCCTTGCTTGATCAGGTCGTCGAGGGCGTAGCCGACCATGATCACCACGTCGGCCTGCTCGCCACGGGCGAGTCGGTTGGGGATCGCTTCCGGCGCCTTGCCCATCGACGGGCCGAGCACGGTGTCGAGGGTGTTGCCGCTGCTGGCGGCGAACTTCGGGCCGAGGATCTTGTAGGCCGCGGTGAAGCCGCCGGAGGTCATCACCCGCAGCTCTTCGGCCTGGGCCCACGCGCTGACGGCGAACAGGGCGAGGGCGGTGAGGCTGATCAATTTTTTCATGGCAGGCTCCTTACGCCGCGACCGGTTGCAGACGGCCGCCGGCCCGGCGGTACAGGTACAGCGTCGCGCACAACGCACACAGTGCGCCGACGCTCATCCAGTAACCGGGTGCGGCCTTGTCGCCGGTGTATTCGATCAGGAACGTCGACATCGCCGGGGTGAAGCCGCCGAACACCGCCGTCGCCAGGCTGTAGGCCAGCGAGAAGCCCGCCACCCGTACTTCCACCGGCATGATTTCGGTGAGCGCCGGGATCATCGCGCCGTTGTACAGGCCGTAGATGAACGACAGCCACAGCAGCGCCAGCAGCATGTGGCTGAAGCTCGGTGCCTGCACCAGGAACGACAGCGCCGGGTAGGTGGTGGCCAGGGCCAGCAACGCCATGGCGATCAGCACCGGACGCCGGCCGATGCGGTCCGACAGCGCGCCGCCGACCGGCAGCCAGCAGAAGTTCGACACACCCACCAGCAAGGTCACCAGCAGCGCGTCGGAGGTGCTCAGGTGCAGCACGGTCTTGCCGAAGGTCGGCGCGTACACGGTGATCAGGTAGAACGCGGTGGTGGTCAGGGCCACCATCAGCATGCCGCCCAGCACCACGGTCCAGTTGCGGCCCAGGGTGCGGAACACTTCGCCCATGTTCGGGCGGTGCTTGCGTGCGGCGAACTCTTCGGTCTCCGCCAGGTTGCGCCGCAGCAGGAAGATGAACGGCACGATCATGCAGCCGACGAAGAACGGAATCCGCCAGCCCCAGTCGGCGATCGCCTGCGGCGCCATCCATTGGTTCAGCGCATAGCCCAGCGCCGCCGCGACGACGATCGCCACCTGCTGGCTGGCCGACTGCCAGGCGGTGAAGAAGCCGCGGTTGCCCGGTGTGGCGATCTCCGCCAGGTACACCGACACGCCGCCCAGCTCCGCACCGGCGGAGAAGCCCTGCAGCAGGCGCCCGATCAGCACCAGCGCCGGGGCGAACAGGCCGATGGTCTCGTAGCCGGGCACCAGCACGATCAGGATCGTGCCGCTGGCCATGATCGACAGGGTGACGATCAGGCCTTTGCGCCGGCCCACGTCGTCGATGTACGCGCCGAGCACGATGGCCCCCAGCGGACGCATCAGAAAGCCTGCGCCGAACACCGCGAAGGTCATCATCAGGGAGGCGAACTCACTGCTCGCCGGAAAGAACACCGCCGCGATCTGCGTGGCGTAGAAGCCGAACAGGAAGAAGTCGAACTGTTCGAGGAAGTTGCCCGAGGTGACCCGGAAAATGGCGCCGGCCCGCGAGCCGCCGTGTGGGATTGAGGCTGTCATAGAAAAGTACTCCACCGCTTTTATGACGTGCGCGACGGGAGGGCGGCGCACGGTTTTTATTGGGGCGGATAGTGGCGCAGCAGGATCGATCTGTTAATTGCATTGTTGGCATGGATTGATGCGCTGTGCGGATCAATGTCGGGTCCTGCGCGAGCCCTCGCTGGCGATGACGTCAGAGAAGGCACCGAAGGGCAGGCGCGAGTCGATCAGCTCAGGACATAGTCCACCGGCGTGAGCGCCGGCGGCAGTTGCGCGGCGCCGAGTTCCGAGAGGATGTCGCGCTCGATGTTGCGTACCAGCGCATCGGTCGGCAGGTCGTTCTCGTCGCGGCCGAAGGGGTCTTCCAGTTCGTCGGCGATGGCGTCCAGGCCGAAGAAGGTGTAGCTGACGATGGCGGTGAACAACGGCGTCAGCCAGCCCAGCGGCTCGGCCATGGCGAACGGCAGCAGGATGCAGAACAGGTAGATCGTGCGGTGCAGCAGCAAGGTGTAGGGGAAGGGCAGCGGCGTGTTCTTGATCCGCTCGCACACCGCCTGCGCCTGGGTGAGGCTGGTCAGGTGGTTGGCCAGCAGCATGTAGCGCCACTCGCTCAGCGCACCGCTTTGATGCAGGTCCGAGCATTGCTGGCCGATCTGCTGCAGGATCCGCCCGCTGTAGTCCGGCACCTGCGCATCGGGTTTGGGCGTGACCCAATCGGCGCTGGCCGCCGCTTCGTCTTCCCGGCGCAGCCGCGCATTGAGCGCATGGGCGAAGCCGCAGAGGTTGCGCAGCAGCGAGCGGCGCTCGGCGGACTCGCGGATGACGTGGGTCTCGCGGATCACCGAGCGGACGTGCACGATCACCTCGCCCCAGGCCTTGCGCGCCTCGTACCAGCGGTCGTAGCAGGCGTTGTTGCGAAAGTTCATGAAGATCGACAGCGACAGCCCGAGCAAGGTGAACGGCGTGGCGTTGACCTTGGTGAAGTTGCTCGGGTGCAGGATCTCCACCAGCACGATGGCCGACGCCAGCAGCGTGACCATCAGTGCGCGCATCGCGATGCGTTTGGCGATCGACCCCTTGAGGGTGAAGAGGATGGCGAACTGGTTGACCTTGGGTCGGATGATCATGCACGTCTGCCTTGAAGGGGTGGCGGGTCAGCCGCCGGTCATGTTCATGAAGCGCACGACCTGGACGTCGTCGTTCACTTCGAAATTATGGCGGTAGGGCTTGAGCTTCATCGCCTCGATGATCGCCTTCTCCAGCCGTTCCGGTTGCCCCGGGTGGGCCCGCAGCACCGCTTTCAGGTCCACCGAATGTTCGTTGCCCAGGCACAGCAGCAGGCGGCCTTCCACCGTCATCCGTACCCGGTTGCAGGTGCCGCAGAAGTTGTGGCTGTGGGGCGAGATGAACCCCAGCCGGATCTGCGGCGCCTCGGCCAGGCGCCAGTAGCGCGACGGGCCCTGGGTGGACTCGGCCGAATCGATCAGGGTGTAGCGTTCGGCGATCCGCTCGCGCACCTGGCTGCTGGAGAAGAACGACTCGGCGCGGCTGTGTTCGCTGATGGCGCCCAGGGGCATTTCCTCGATGAAGGAAATGTCCAGCTCCCGGTCGATGGCGAAACGCACCAGATCGTTGATCTCATGGTCGTTGCGGCCCTGCATCACCACGCAGTTGAGTTTAGTGCGGGTGAATCCGGCCTTGCGCGCGGCATCGATGCCATTGATCACCTGGGCCAGGTCGCCGGTGCGGGTCAGCTGCTTGAAACGGTCCGCGTCGAGGCTGTCGAGGCTGACGTTCAGGCGCTTGACCCCGGCGTCGAACAGCGGCGCGGCGAGCTTGCCCAGCTGCGAGCCGTTGGTGGTCAGGCACAGCTCGCGCAGGCCGGGCAGGGCGGCGATCTGCTCGCACAGCTTGACCGCGCCGGGGCGGATCAAAGGTTCGCCGCCGGTGAGGCGGATCTTGCGGGTGCCCAGCTTCACGAAGCTTTGCGCCACCTGAAAGATCTCTTCCAGGGTCAGCACCCGTTGGCGCGGCAGGAACTGCATGTCCTCGGCCATGCAATACACGCAGCGGAAGTCGCAGCGGTCGGTGACCGACAGACGCAGGTAGTCGACGCGGCGGTTGAAACCATCGATCAAGACGCGCTCTGACATGACAGCCTCGCTTGGGTGACGCCGCGGAAAACGGCGGGAGTCGGCGCAGGTTATGGGCAACTTTTAAACACGTCCAATCACTCTTAATGAACGACTGATTGATGCTGTCGATGATGAACTTTTTTTGCCGTCCTGATGTTTCGTTAGTTCTGCAAATGCCTATGAATAAAGGGTTTTTCGTCGTGATAGATGGTTTCGATAAGGTGGTCGTTAATAGCGATTAGACAATGTTTTGCCCTCGTTCCTATCCTTGGCCCGGCAAATGAAACGACGGCGTTTTAGTTCAAAGACAGTCGTCGCCGTTCAACCGAGATCAGGTTCTAGCCTGTGTGCACCGTCATGGAGAAGTCCCATGTCACAAGTCGACCGCTACAAACCCTACAAGGGCGCCGCTGCAGGATGGGGGGCGGTGATCAGCCTCACCAAGAACTGGCTGGGCAGTGAAAACGCCCTGAAGAACATCCGCGCCATGCTCAAGACCAACCAGAACGGCGGCTTCGACTGCCCCGGCTGCGCGTGGGGCGAGGCGCCCGGCGCCGGCCTGCTGAAGTTCTGCGAGAACGGCGCCAAGGCCGTGAACTGGGAGGCCACCGGGCGCCTGGTGGACCCGGCGTTCTTCAACAAGTACACGGTCTCGACCCTGGCCGAGCAGAGCGACTACTGGCTCGAATACCAGGGCCGGCTGACCCACCCGATGCGCTACGACGCACGGATCGACCGCTACGTGGAAACCACCTGGGAGGAAGCCTTCGCCCTGATCGCCCGCCACCTCAAGGGCCTGAAGTCGCCCCATGAGGCCGAGTTCTACACCTCGGGCCGGGCCAGCAACGAGGCGGCGTTCCTGTACCAACTGTTCGTCCGCGCCTACGGCACCAACAACTTCCCGGACTGCTCGAACATGTGCCACGAGGCCAGCGCCGTGAGCATGATCGAAAGCCTGGGCGTGGGCAAAGGCACGGTGGTGTATGAGGACCTGCACCACGCCGACGCGATTTTCGTGATCGGCCAGAACCCCGGCACCAACCACCCGCGCATGCTCGAACCGCTGCGCGAAGCGGTGAAGCGCGGTGCCCAGGTGGTGTGCTTCAACCCGCTCAAGGAGCGTGGCCTGGAACGTTTCCAGAACCCGCAGAACCCCATCGAAATGCTCAGCAACGGTTGGGAGGCGACCAATACCGCGTACTTCCGTCCGGCCCTGGGCGGCGACATGGCGGTGTTCCGCGGCATGGTCAAGTTCCTCCTGCAATGGGAGCGCGAAGCCCTGACCACCGGCGGCGAGCCGGTGTTCGACCGCGCCTTCATCGCCAACCACACCTCGGGCCTCGACAGTTACCTGGCCCAGGTCGACGCCACCTCCTGGGAACACATCGTCGAGCAGTCCGGCCTGACCCTGGCCGACATCGAACTGGCCGCGCGCATGTACGCCCGGGCCAAGAGCGTGATCATGTGCTGGGCCATGGGCCTGACCCAGCACGTGCATTCGGTACCGACCCTGCAGGAGGTCATCAACCTGCAACTGCTGCGCGGCAACGTCGGCCGTCCGGGCGCCGGGCTGTCGCCGGTGCGCGGGCACAGCAACGTGCAGGGCGACCGCACCATGGGCATCAACGAACTGGCGCCCAAGGATCTGATGGATGCCCTGGAGAAACGCTTCAAGTTCAAGGTGCCGCGCCTGCACGGGCACAACACCGTCATGGCCATCGGCGCCATGGAACGGGGCGAAGCCAAGGTCTTCATCGGCCTGGGCGGCAACTTCGCCCAAGCCACCCCGGACACCCCGCGCACCCACGCGGCGATGCGCAACTGCGACCTGACCGTGCACATCTCCACCAAGCTCAACCGCAGCCATCTGGTGACCGGCCGCGACGCGCTGATCCTGCCGTGCCTGGGCCGCACCGACATCGACATCCAGGCCGAAGGCCCCCAAGGCGTGACCGTGGAGGACACCTTCAGCATGGTGCACCTGTCGTTCGGCCAGCTCAAACCCAAGTCGCCGCACCTGAAATCGGAACCGGCGATCATCGCCGGCATCGCCGCCGCGACCCTGGGCAAGCACCCCATCGACTGGGAATGGGCGGTGGGCGACTACGGGCGCATCCGCGACCTGATCGCCGACGTGATTCCGGGCTTCGAGCGGTTCAACGAAAAACTGCTGACCCCCGGCGGCTTCCATCTGGGCAACGATGCCTCCGACCGGGTCTGGAACACCGCCAGCGGCAAGGCCCAGTTCACTCCGTGCGTGCTGCCCGAGCACCTGATCAGCGAAGGCGTGCGCAACCTGCCGGTCAAGCCGCACCTGATCCTGCAGACCATGCGCTCCCACGATCAGTACAACACCACCCTGTACGGGCTCGACGACCGCTACCGCGGGGTGTACGGCATGCGCGACGTGGTGTTCGCCAACGAACAGGACATCCGCCGGCTCGGGTTCGAACCGGGGCAGAAGGTCGACCTGGTGGCGCTGTGGGACGACGAGCGCGAGCGGCGGGTCAGCGGTTTCACCCTGATCGCCTACGACATCCCCGTAGGGCAGGCCGCCGCGTACTACCCGGAGACCAACCCGTTGGTGCCGCTGGAAAGCTACGGCGACCGCACCTACACGCCGACGTCCAAGTTCGTGGCGATCCGCCTTGAGGCGGCCGAGGCGAGCAACCTGATTCCGTCGTCGGTGGCGTAACCGCCCGAAGCGATCCGACCCTTTCGCAATTCGACTGGCTGCAGGCGTTCGCGCCTGGCGGTGGCCCGGCCGTGTGCCGCCGCTTTTCAGCCTTGATGAGGACATCATCATGTTCAACCTGGAGGCACTGGACCTGGCGCGGATTCAATTCGCGTTCACGGTTTCGTTCCACATCATTTTCCCGGCGATCACCATCGGCCTGGCGAGCTTCCTGGCGGTGCTCGAAGGCCTGTGGCTCAAGACCGGCAACGACACCTACCGCGACCTGTACCATTTCTGGTCGAAGATCTTCGCCGTCAACTTCGGCATGGGCGTGGTGTCCGGCCTGGTCATGGCGTACCAGTTCGGCACCAACTGGAGCGGCTTCTCGGACTTCGCCGGGAGCGTCACCGGGCCGTTGCTCACCTATGAGGTGCTCACGGCGTTCTTCCTTGAGGCCGGGTTCCTCGGCGTGATGCTGTTCGGCTGGAACCGCGTGGGCCGGGGGCTGCACTTCTTCGCCACGGTGATGGTCGCCATCGGCACGCTGATCTCGACCTTCTGGATCCTCGCGTCCAACAGCTGGATGCAGACCCCGCAGGGCTTCTCGGTGGTGGACGGGCGGGTGATGCCGCTGGACTGGCTGGCCATCGTGTTCAACCCGTCGTTCCCCTTCCGCCTGGCGCACATGGCCATCGCCGCGTTCGTCGCCACGGCGTTCTTCGTCGGTGCGTCGGCGGCCTGGCACCTGCTGCGGGGCAACGACACCCGACAAGTGCGCAAGATGTTTTCCATGGCGCTGTGGATGGCGCTGATCGTCGCGCCGATCCAGGCGGTGGTCGGTGACGCCCATGGCCTGAACACCCTGGAGCACCAGCCGGCGAAGATCGCCGCCATCGAGGGCCACTGGGAAAACCACGGCAACGAGCCGACCCCGCTGGTGCTGTTCGGCATCCCGGACATGCAGGCGGAGAAGACCCAATACGCGCTGGAGATCCCGTACCTCGGCAGCCTGATCCTGACCCACAGCCTCGACAAGCAGATCCCGGCGCTCAAGAGCTTCCCCAAGGAAGACCGGCCGAACTCGACCGTCATCTTCTGGAGCTTCCGGGTCATGGCCGGGCTGGGCATGTTGATGATCCTGGTCGGCGTGCTCGGCTTTGCGCTGCGGCGCAAGGGCGCGGTTTACCGCCACCGAGGCTTCCAGCGCCTGGTGCTGCTGATGGGGCCGAGCGGTCTGGTCGCGCTGCTGGCCGGCTGGATCACCACCGAAGTCGGGCGTCAGCCGTGGGTGGTGTACGGCCTGCTGCGCACCCATGACGCGGCGTCGCACCACTCGGTGGCGCAGATGAGCACGTCGCTGGCGCTGTTCGTGGTCATCTACTTCTCGGTGTTCACCGTGGGCATCGGCTACATGATGAAACTGGTCGCCAAGGGCCCGCAGCCGCACCACGACCACGATCCTGAGGACGACAGCCAGCAGGCACCGCGCCGGCCGCTTTCGGCCGCCAACGTCCACCTCGAATCCGCCAGCCGGATCCACTGAATAAGGAGCGTTGAGACATGGGTATTCAAGGCATCGACCTGTCATTGATCTGGGGCGTGATCATCGCTTTCGGGGTGATGATGTACGTGATCATGGACGGCTTCGATCTGGGCCTCGGGATCCTGTTCCCGATGATCCCGGACGGGCAGGAGCGCGACGTGATGATGAACACCGTCGCGCCGGTGTGGGACGGCAACGAAACCTGGCTGGTGCTGGGCGGGGCGGCGTTGTACGGCGCGTTCCCGCTGGCCTACGGGGTGATCCTGGAGGCGCTGTACCTGCCGCTGGTGTTCATGCTGGCGGGGCTGATCTTCCGGGGCGTGGCGTTCGAATTCCGCTTCAAGGCGCCGGCCGAGAAGCGGCATCTGTGGGACTTGGCGTTCATCGGCGGTTCGCTGCTGGCGACGTTCTCCCAGGGCGTGGTGATCGGCGCCTACGTGGCCGGGATCCCGGTGGTGGACCGTCAGTTCGCCGGCGGCAGCCTCGACTGGCTGGCACCGTTCCCGCTCGCCTGCGGCGTCGGCCTGGTGGTGGCGTATGCGCTGCTGGGCAGCACGTGGTTGCTGGTCAAGACCGAAGGCATGCTCGAATCGCGGATGCGCCACTACAGCCGTCCGCTGGCGTGGCTGCTGCTGGCGATGGTGGTGGTGATCGGCGTGTGGACGCTCAAGCTGCATCCGGAACTGGCGGGGCGCTGGTTCACCCATGCGCACCTGACGGTGTTCGCGGGGCTGGTGGTGTTGGCGCTGCTGGCGCTGTTCGGCCTGCTGCGCTCGCTGCGCCGGCGTCACACCCATTGGCCGTTCGTGTTCACCCTGGTGCTGATGTTCCTGGGCTACATCGGCCTGGCGCTGAGCATCTGGCCGAACATCATCCCGCCGTCGGTCAGCCTGTGGGCGGCGGCGTCACCGGCCACCAGCCAACTGTTCGCCCTGATCGGCGCGCTGTTCATCCTGCCGGTGATCCTGATGTACACCTTCTGGAGCTACTACGTGTTCCGCGGCAAAGTGAGGATCGGCGATGGCTACCATTGAGCGACGTGACGTGAAACCGCAGCGCTGGCATCGGCGCCTGGGCTGGCTGTTGCTGATCTGGCTGGGCAGCGTCGCCTCGCTGGCGGTGGTGGCCAGCGTGCTGAAGCTGTTGATGTATGCGGCGGGGATGAGGACCCACTGACCCTGCAGAAAAGACCGGAGCCTAGCTCCGGTTTTTTAATGCGCCCAGGAAACCTGTGGGAGCCAGCCTGCTGGCGATGACGGTGGGTCAGGCGCAGGAGATGTCGTCAGTGCCGGCCTCATCGCCAGCAGGCTGGCTCCCACCGTTTTATTGCGGTGAGCACAGCATCTGCTAGCACCACCATTCCCTGTGGGAGCCAGCCTGCTGGCGATGGCGTCACTCGGCGCCGAACAGGGCGGTCCAGTAGATGCCCGCGTCGCTCTTCGGGTCCACCGCGTAGGCGGCGCCGAGTTCGCGGTACTGCGGGTTCATCAGGTTGGCGCAATGGCCGGGGCTGGCGAGCCAGCCGGCCACCACTTTCTGCACGGTGTCTTGGCCGGCGGCGATGTTCTCGCCCACCTGCTGGCCGCCGTATCCTGCCAGTTCGGCGCGGTCGCCCGGCGTGCGGCCGTCGCGGTCCTTGTGGTCGAAGTAGTTTTTGTTGGCCATGTCGCGGCTGTGGTCCTGGGCGACGGTGCCGAGCACCGCATTCCACGCCAGCGGCCCGGCGGCGGAGAACGCTTGGCCGCCGCACTGGCGCGGCTGGGCTCGGGCGGCGTTGAGCTGCTCCAGCAGTTTCTGGCCTTCGCTTGGCCCGTCGCCGAGGCGGGCGGACAGCAACGGCCGGGCCAGGGTGATGCGCCAGTCGCGGTCGCTGCGGCTGACGCCGACATCGACGAACTGCGGATCCAGCACCACCTGGCAGAAACTCTCCTGGATCGCCTTCATCGCCGCCGCCGCATCCCTCGGCCCGTTGAGGCTGATCGCCTGCACGTTTACCATCGGGTAGCTGGCGCGGGCCATGGCCTGCTGCAGGTCGACGACGCCGCTGGCCGGCAGGATCAGGCGCGGGTCGGCCGACAGCGGCGGCAGCTCGCTGGACGCCTGGGTGCCGCAGCGCTGGGGCTGGCTGCGGTAGCTGTTGATCGACTCGACCAGTTGCGACTCGTCGGTGGCCATGGCCGAGGCGGCGAACGCCAGGCCCACGGACAACGCGGCAAGGCGCAGAGCGGATGGCATGAAGCGCATGGAAATCTCCCTTGGGCTGAGTGCGCACATCATGCGCGAAAGGGCCCCGGTGGGTGCAATGCCTTTTTCTTCGCGGCGGCGATTTTTCCGCGCCCCATGGCCTCGGATTTTGCCGTCTACACTCTGCGAGAGCCCCGCAATCCGGGTGTCTCAGCCGCACAACACATTGCCCGGACCGGGCGCTGCCGGAAGTGTCGATCATGGGATTCAAAGGCGTGGTTGTCTGTCTTGCGTTGACCTTGTCGTGCGGCCCGGCGTTGGCCGCCGAACAAGCCCCGATCCAGGAAAAGGCCGAAGCCAAGGCCCAGGTGCTGGAGGAAAAGGCCGCCGACCAGGTCAGCGCCGCACCGGCGCCCAAGTCGCAAGCCATCACCCCGACCGAAGTGCAGGCGGTCGATCCGGCGGGCGCGGCACCGTTGGACGATCCCATTACGTGCCTGGCGCGCAGCATCTATTGGGAAGCCAAGGGCAAGGACACCGCCGACATGGAAGGCGTGGCCAGCGTGGTGATGAACCGGCTCGGCCACGACGGGTTTCCCGGCACGGTCTGCGAGGTGGTCAAGCAGGGGTCGGAGACCAAGAGCTGCCAGTTCTCGTGGTGGTGCGACGGCAGGCCGGACCAGGTCAAGGAAGATGCCGAGTACGCGCTGGCCAAGGAGATCGCCGCCAAGGCCCTCAACCGCCAGCTGACGGATCGCACCCACGGCGCGTTGTATTTCCATGACCGCAACGTTCACCCGAGCTGGGCGAACGAGTACCGCAAGACCGCCGAGACGGCGAAATTCCTCTTCTACAAACCCGCCGGTGGCGACGCCCGTTAGGCGCAGACCTGGCGCACGCAGTCGCGCAGCCAGCGGTGGGCGGGATCGGCGTCCATCCGCGGGTGCCAGAGCATCGAGACGGTCAGCGGCGGCAACGTCACCGGCAGGCTGAAACTGTGCAGGCCTGCGCGCAGGGAGCCGGTGTGGCGCTCCGGCACCGTGGCGATCAGGTCCGAGTCGCGCACCAGCGCCAGGGCGGCGGAAAAGCCGCCGACCAGCGTGACGATCTCCCGCGCCAGCCCTTGGGCGTGCAGCGCATCGTCCACCAGGCCGGTCTCGCGCCCGTGCCGCGACACATGGACGTGCGCGCCGGCGGCGAAACGCTTGGCGCTGACCTTGCCCGACGCCAACGGATGGCCCGCCCGCACGACACCGACCCAACGGTCCTCGAACAGGATGCGGCTGTGCAGGGTGTCGTCGGTGCGCGTGCCGACCACCCCGGTCTCCAGGTCGACCCGTCCTTCGCGCAGGGGGGCGCTGTCCTGGTCGGCTTTCTGCAGAAAGCGCAGGCGCACGCCGGGCGCCTGCGCCGCGATGAGGGCGAGCAGGGCGGCGGCGAAAGTCTCGACGAAACCGTCGCTGCTGCGCAGGGTGAAGGTGCGTTGCAGTTGGCCGAGATCCAGCGCCTGGACGGGGCGCAGCACCGCTTCGGCTTCCTGCACCAGGCGGCCGACCTGTTCGCGCAGGGCCACGGCCCGAGGCGTCGGCACCAGGCCGCGCCCTGCGCGCACCAGCAACGGATCGCCCGTGGTGTCGCGCAGACGGGCGAGGGCGCGGCTCATGGCCGACGGGCTCAGGCGCAGCCGCTCGGCGGCGCGGGCGACGCTGCCTTCGCTGAGCAGCACGTCGAGGGTGATCAGCAGGTTCAGGTCCGGTGCATTCATGACATGGCGTTTCGTGCAGGTATGGAGTGCAAAGCATGCGTCTTCCGCCTTGTCTCGTCCAGACATAGGCTGCGCCCATGACCTTCGCGAAGAGCGCCTGCCATGTCCCCACAGCCTTTACACCGTTCCTCCCGCTGGGCCCTGACCGGCCTTTCCCTGTCCATGCTGATGCCGTCCCTGGACACCAGCATCGCCAATGCCGGCCTGCCGACGCTGGCGGCCGCCTTCGGCGCCGCGTTCGCGCAGGTGCAGTGGGTCGTCCTCGCTTACTTGCTGGCGATCACCACGTTGATCGTCAGCGCAGGTCGCCTCGGTGACCTGATCGGGCGGCGTCGCCTGATGCTGATCGGCATCGGCCTGTTCACCGCCGCGTCGTTGTGTTGCGCGCTGGCGCCCGGATTGGGGTGGCTGATCGCGGCGCGGGCGGTGCAGGGGCTCGGCGCGGCGGTGATGCTGGCACTGACGGCGGCACTGGTGGGCGATGCGGTGCCCAAGGCGCAGACCGGCCGGGCGATGGGGCTGCTGGGCACGATGTCGGCCATCGGCACTTCGTTGGGGCCGTCGTTGGGCGGGCTGCTGATCGCGCAGACGGGGTGGCCGTCGATCTTCCTGATCAACGTGCCGTTGGGACTGCTCAACGGCTGGCTGGTGTGGCGTCACCTGCCGGCGGATCGGGGGGTGGAGAAGCGGGTGCGGTTCGACCACGCCGGGACGCTGGCGCTGGCGCTGACCCTGGCGGCGTATGCGTTGGCGATGACCGTCACGGGAACGCCGGGCGCCACCGTGGCGCTGTTGTCGATCAGCCTGCTGGGCCTGGGCCTGTTTGTCGCGGTCGAGCGGCGTGCGGCGGCGCCTTTGATGCGCATGGCGCTGTTTGCCGATCCGCGCCGTGCTGCCGGTCTGGCGATGACGGCGTTGGTGGCGACGGTGATGATGACGACGCTGGTGGTGGGGCCGTTCTACCTGAGCCGAGGGTTGGGGCTGGGCAGCCTGGCGGTGGGCCTGGCGCTGTCGGTCGGGCCGTTGGTGGCGGCGCTCGGCGGCGTGCCGGCGGGATGGCTGGTGGATCGCTTCGGGACGCGGCGCATAGTGGCGGGCGGATTGGCGGCCATGGCCGGCGGTTGTGTGTTGCTGGCGGTGTTGCCGACGGGCCTTGGGTTGCCGGGGTATCTGCTGCCGATCGCGTGGGTCACCGCCGGGTATGCGCTGTTTCAGGCGGCCAACAGCAGCGCCCTGATGGCGGACGTCGGCCAGGACCTGCGCGGGGTGATGTCGGCGATGCTGGGGCTGGCCCGTAATCTGGGGCTGATCACCGGGGCGGCGGCGATGGGGACGGTGTTCGCCCGGGTCGCCGGCGATCCGGCTCAGGCACCGGCCGCCATGATTGCCGCAGGCTTGCACCTGACCTTTGGCGTCGCCGCGACGCTGATGGTCATCGCCATTGCCGTAAACGGCACGGCCCGCAACCTGTCGGCGTTGGTGGGGCAGCGGTAGCGGAGTGTCAGGTGATGGGGATGGCGGCAGTGCCGGCCTCATCGCTGGCAAGCCAGCTCCCACAGGTTTTGTGGTGTACCTGGATCCTGCAAACACCCAGGGTCCCCTGTGGGAGCCAGCCTGCTGGCGATGGCGGTGGGTCAGGCGACGGGGATGTCGGCTGGGCTGGCCTCATCGCTGGCAAGTCGAGTCGTCGCACCGCAGCTCCCACAGGGCCCAAGGTGAATACTGAACCCGCGCACACCACAAAAACCTGTGGGAGCCGGCTTGCCGGCGATGGCGGTGGGACAGGCGATGGGGATGTCGGCGGGTTCAGGGGTGTTCTCTGGACGGCGTTTGGCGGGCGGGGAAGAAGAGTTCGAAGCAGGTCTCGCCGTCGGCGCTGCTGGCGCTGTAGCGGCCTTGATGCAGTTGCATGATGGTGGCGACGATGGACAGGCCCAGGCCGTTGGACTGGGCCGAGCGCTGGCGGGACTGGTCGACGCGGTAGAAGCGTTCGAACAGCCGCGGCAGGTGTTCGGCCGGGATGGTCGGGCCGTGGTTGCGTACCCGCAGGCGGCTGCCGTCCGGTCCGGCGGCGGCTTCGACCCGCACCGTCGAATCCGCGGCGCCGTACTTGATCGCGTTGGCGCACAGGTTGGCCAGGGCCCGGCGCAGCAGCATCGGTTCGGCCCAGATCACACCGCTGCCGCGGGCCTCGATGCAGATGCCGGCGTCCGCCGCCAGGCCTTCGAAGTAGTCGGCGATGCGCTGCATCTCGTCGGCGGCGTCCAGCTCCTGGCGCTGGCTCATGGCGCTGGCCGGATCGGTGCGAGCCAGGAACAGCATGTTGTCGAGCATCCGCGCCAGCCGCTCCAGTTCCTCGACGTTGGAGGCGAGCAGTTGCTGGTAGGCCTCGACGCTGCGGTTCTGCTGCAGCGCGACCTGGGTTTCGCCCAGCAGGTTGTTGATCGGCGTGCGCAGTTCGTGGGCCATGTCGGTGGACACCTGGCTCAGTTGCGCAAAACCCTTGGCGAGCCGGTCCAGCATGGCGTTGAACGCATCGATCATCGGCTTCAGCTCCCGGGGGGTGCCGTGGCTGTCGAGGCGCTCGCCCAGGTTGCCGACGCCGATGCCGTGAGCATGCCGCGCCAGCCGGCGCAACGGCAGCAGGCCACGGTACACCAGCAGGCAGCCGATCAGCGCCAGCACCGCCGCCGCCAGCGTCGCCAGGCCGTAGACGCTGAGCCGGTAGGTGGCGAGCATCGCCGTGCGTTCGGTCATCAGGCGGCCGGTGAGCACTTGCAGGTTGCCCAGTTCGCCGGAGTCGATGGTCGCCGCCACCGCCGAAAACGGCACGCCGTTGATGCTCGGCAGATGCTTCACGTCGCTCAGCGCCATCGGGTGGCCGATGGGCACGGCGGGCACGCTGGGGGTGGCGAGGTTGCCGGGGTTGACCACCAGCAGCGGCGGTTGCCCCGGCGCGCCGATGGTGAGCAGGGCCTCGCGGTTGCCGAGCATGTTCTGGAACAGCGCCGGCTTGTTCTTGATCAGCTCCAGGGTGTTGCTGTCGTTGAGGAAGGTGCGCAGCTGATCGACCCGGCTGGCCAGTTGGATGTCGTCGCGGCGGATCAACTGTTCTTCGAGCTCGTTGTACAGTGCCGCCCCGAGGCCCGCCAGCGACGCGAAGGCGAGCAAGGCGAAGACCAGCGCCAGGCGCAGGGTCAGCGAATAGGTGCCGTTGGTTTTCATGGCTGAATGTCGAAGCGGTAGCCGATGCCGCGCACGCTGTGGATCAGCTTGAGCGCGAACGGATCGTCGAGCTTGGCCCGCAGGCGACGCACCGCGACATCGACCACGTTGGTGTCGCTGTCGAAGTTCATGTCCCACACCCGCGAGGCGATCAGCGAACGCGACAGCACTTGGCCGGTGTGGGTGGCGAACAGTTGCAGCAAGGCGAACTCCTTGTTGGTCAGGACGATCCGCGTGCCGGCGCGGGTGACCCGGCGCTTGAGCACGTCGATCTGCAGGTCGGCCACCTGCAACTGTTCCTCTTCATGGATCGGCCCGCGCCGGGTCAGGGTGCGCAGGCGCGCCACCAGTTCGGCGAAGGAGAACGGCTTGATCAGGTAATCGTCGGCGCCCAGCTCCAGGCCCTTGACCCGGTCGGCGATGTCGTCGCGGGCGGTGAGGAACAGCACCGGCGTGTCGGCTTCCTTGCGCAGCCGGCGCAGGACTTCCCAGCCGTCCATCTGCGGCATCATCACATCCAGCACGATCACGTCGAAGCCGTGCTCCAGCGCCAGGTGCAGGCCGTCGGCGCCGTTGCGCGCCAGGCTCACGCTGTAGCCCAGTTCCTGCAAGCCGTTGAGCAGGTAGTTGCCGGCCTTGGGTTCGTCTTCGACGACGAGGATGTTCATGGGCGTTTGGCCTCAATGGTCATTGGTGCAGCCGCTGCCTTGCACCTGATAGTCCAGCACATGTTCGCGGCCCTGGTGGTCGAGGTAGTTGAGCCGCGCCGGAATCACGCCGCAGGCCTGGGAAATATCGGTGCTGGACAGGACTTTGTCGATATCCAGATGAACGAAGAAGCCGCTTTGGTCGTGGATCACGGTCGGTTCCGGCGCAGGCGCGGCGAACGCGGAACCGGTGGCGAGGAGGGCGGCGAAGGCGAGGATCAGGGTTTTCATGATGGGGTCGCTCGGTGCGTGAAGTGGGTCGGCACAGGTGCCGGGACAACTTCAGGCTACCGGGCGATCCGCTCGGCAAACCGACAGCTTGATTACAAAGCTGTAATGAAACGGTGGTCGAGAAGGTCGGCGTGAGCGACGGTCTTGGCCGGTTCTGCGGTGCGTTCGCTGGCGCTATCGTCAGCAGTCTGGCGCCCGCAGGGGATTGTGCAGGGCTCCAATGATGCAGGGATCAGTTGCCGGCGGAGCTGATGATCCCGGCGACCTGCTGCGGCTGGCAGTTGAGGTACGGCGAGGACTTGAGCCAGTGCTGGTCGGGGTACCAGGAGAACATGAACTGGCCGTCCTTCAGGCTGTCGATCACTCGCTTGGCCACCTGCGGGCGCACCGCCGGGCAGCCCTGGCTGCGGCCGATGCGGCCCTGGCGTTGGCTCCACAACGGGTTCACGTAGTCGGCGGCGTGGATCACGATGGCGCGGTCGCGGGCCATGTCGTTGAAGCCCGGTTCCAGGCCGTCCATGCGCAGCGAATAGCCGTGGGTGCCTTCGTAGCTTTCCTGGGTGCGGAACAGCCCGAGGCTGGACTGGTAGCTGCCCTCGCGGTTGGAGAACTGGGTGGCGTAGTTTTCCCCGGAGTTGGAGCCGTGGGCGACCAGGTCGCGCAGCACCAGTTTCCGGCGGGCGAGGTCGAAGATCCACAGGCGGCGGGCCGTGGACGGCTGCGAGTAGTCGATGATCGCCAGGTGGCGCGATTGCCGGGCGCCGCTGTTGACCGCGCACTGCATGGCGTTCAGGGCACCTTTCAGCGCCTGGGGATTGAGTTCCGGTGCGGCGTGCGCGAGGCTGTTGTAGAGGGATGGCCGGGCAGTGCCGGCGGCAATGGCTGGGCTGGTCATCGAGGCGGCGATCAAGGCCGGGACGATGGCAGTCAGCAGAAGTCGGCGAAACGTCGTCAACATTTACAGAGAGTCCTCACTTGCTGCTTGTCTGGCTAGGCTCCTGACGTCCAGTCGTCCCCCGCAAGCCCGGGAATCGGGCCTGACTGTTCACCGCACCTGATGTAAGGTTGACCGTCATTCAGGACGGCCATGGATTGGAGTAAAGCAGTTGTTCAAAAAACATGCATGCTACTTGAGCATTTGTTTGCTCGCTGCGCCGTTTGTCGCTTGTGCCGGTGAGCCGTTGCCGGGGCTGCCGACGTTGCCGGCGGACGTGACGGTCGATGCGCCGGTGGCCGCGCCGGCGCCGGTGCAGAGCCCGTTGCAGGCGTCGCTGGTCAGCCTGCCCCAGGCCTGTCCGGCCGTGGCGGCCCGGCTCGACGCCCCCGCGCTCCAGCAGTTGCAGGCGTTCTATCAGCAGCAGGACTGGCTGCCCGTGTGGGCAGACCGCGAGCGGCTCACGACATTGCATGCGCAACTGCAACTGCTGGCCGATGACGGCCTCAATCCCCAACGCTATCCGGTGGCGGGCAGCGTACCCCAGGACGGCGACCTGTGCGCCGACATCGACATCAGCCGCCACTACCTGCAAGCCCTGCAGGACCTGCATTACGGCCGCCTGCTGCAATCGCACTTCGAACCTCTGTGGCATGCCGACGACACGCCCCGCGACCGGCAGGCCGAACTGCTGGACATCGCCGTGCCGGGCATGCACGACATCGCGGCGGCGTTCGACCGCGCCCGTCCGCGCCTGGCGCAGTACCGGGACCTGCGTCACCTCTACGCCGCCCAGCGCCAGCAAGCCTTGCCGCATTGGGGGCCCGTGAGCAACGGGCCGCTGCTGCGCCCGGACATGGCGGACAAGCGCGTGCCGGAACTCGCTCAGCGCCTGTACAGCGAAGGCTACCTGCACAGCGCGGCCGGTACGCCGGGCAACGCCTACGACGGCGTGCTGGTGGAGGCGGTGAAGAGCTTCCAGGCCAACCATTCGCTGCAGGCCGACGGCGTGGTCGGCCCCGGCACCATCGCCGAACTCAACATCAGCCCGCTGACCCGCCGTGACCAGTTGCGGGTCAACCTCGAACGCTTCCGCTGGCTGGCCCAGGACATGGAGCCGGACGGCCTGCTGGTCAACGTCGCCGCCGCCGAACTGACCCTGTACCAGGGCGGCCTGCCGGTGTGGCAGACCCGCACCCAGGTCGGCCGCGCCGAACGCCAGACCCCGCTGCTCAAGTCCCGGGTCACCCGGCTGACCCTGAACCCGACCTGGACCGTGCCGCCGACCATCTGGAAGGAAGACAAGCTGCCGGAGATCCGCAAGGACCAGACCTTCCTCAGCCGCCAGAACCTGCAAGTGCTCGACGCCAACGGCCAGCCGCTGGCCGCCGCCGACATCGACTGGGACAACCCCGGCAACATCCTCCTGCGCCAGGACGCCGGGCCGCGCAACCCGTTGGGGCAGATGGTCATCCGCTTCCCCAACCCGTTCTCGGTGTACCTGCACGACACGCCGAGCAAGGCGCTGTTCGACAAGGGGCCGCGGGCGTTCAGCTCCGGTTGCGTGCGGGTCGAGCATCCGATGAAGCTGCGCGACCTGCTGCTCAGCCCGGCGGAAAAGGCGCGCACCGATACCTTGCTGGCCACCGGCACCACCCACGAATTCCGCCTGGCCAACCCGGTGCCGATCCTGATGACCTACTGGACCGCCCAGGTCGACAGCCACGGGCGCGTGCTCTACGCGCCGGACATCTACAGCCGCGACAGCGCGCTGCTGGCGGGGCTGGACCGGGCGCACTGACCTCAGCGGGCGTGGCGCCGCCAGAACACCCTGGCCAGCCACGCATCCACGCTGAGCTTGCCGGCCCCGGCGAACACCAGCGGCAGCAGCGCCGCCAGGTAAATGGCCGGCAGCTTGAAGTTGCCGAAGCCCTTGTTGGTGATCGCGTAGCCTTGGGCCAGTTCGCTCAGCGACGACCAGTCCGCCGGCCAGTGCACGGCGGCGGTGGCGACCACGGTCACCACGATCAGCGAGACCGCCGAGAAGCGTGTGCCGAGGCCGATCAGGATCGCCAGCGCGCCGATCAGCTCGGCCCACATCGACAGTTCCCAGTTCAGGGTCGCCGGCAGATGGTCGAAGGGGAAGGGGAACCGATCCTGGATGTCTTCGAACCAGTTCTGGCCGTTGAACTTCTCCAGGCCCGATTCGAAGAATTCCCAGGCGATGAACAGCCGCAGCGTCAGCGGCGCGAGCCATTGGCCGGCGCGGTCGAGGTTCAGGTGCAGGCCTTTGACGGCGGAGGAAAGAGAGGGGGTCATGATCAAACGCTCCATGGTTTACAGGGGAAACGGGGCAACGGCGTGCCCCGTGCCGGGCGTCATTCGCCGGCGCCGCACTTGCCTTCGCCGCATTTGCCTTCCGACGACTTTTCCGTGGCGTCGGCCTTGGCCTGGCTGTAGCCGTGATCCAGTTGCTTGACGCTGAAGGCCTCGGAGGCCGAAGCGGCGTTGGACAGGGCCAGGCCCGAGGCGATCAGCAGGCCGAGGGCGAGGGACTTTTTCGAGAGCTGAGTCATGGTGGTTCTCCGACGTATCGAGTGGTTTGAAAGGCTTGACCGGCAGTGCCGGTCGACAGGTTCATTTGAACGCCGGGGTGTATCGGCGATGTGTCGCGCAGAGGCGAAAGTGTGGGCGCCGTGTGTCTGCTGCGAGGCGGTACACACTGCGATACAGACCTGGGTGTGCTTGACCGTGCGGGCCTCATCGCGGGCAAGCCCGCTCCCACAGGTTCCGAGTCGTTCACAGATGTTGGGTTCAACCCAAGCACCGTGGGAGCGGGCTTGTTCCGGGCGGCGATCCGACGATGAGGCCGGTACAGCCACCGCCGCACTGACCGGGACAGGGATTTGATCGGGCGCTGTGATCCGGCAGCGGTCCGCAGCGTCTAGCCACGGTGTCCCCGCGATCCCACGGGGCGAGACTTCGGAACCCGGCATGCAAGCGCTGTTGAACGAGATCCTTGACGCTGTCCGGCCCCTGATCGGGCAAGGCAAGGTGGCTGACTACATTCCCGCCCTCGGCACCGTGCCGGCCAATCAACTGGGCATCGCCGTGTACGGCAACGACGGCGAAATGTACTGCGCCGGCGACGCCGACACACCGTTCTCGGTGCAGAGCATCTCCAAGGTGTTCAGCCTGGTGCAGGCCATCGAGCATTCCGGCGAGGCGATCTGGGAACGCCTGGGCCACGAGCCCTCCGGCCAGCCGTTCAACTCGCTGGTGCAGCTGGAGTTCGAGCGCGGGCGGCCGCGCAACCCGTTCATCAACGCCGGGGCGCTGGTGATCTGCGACATCAACCAGTCGCGCTTCGCCGCGCCGGCGCTGTCGATGCGCGATTTCGTCCGGCGGCTGTCGGGCAACCCTCAGGTGATGGTGGACGGCAAGGTCGCCGAGTCCGAATACCAGCACCGCGCCCGCAACGCAGCGATGGCGTACCTGATGCAGTCGTTCGGCAATTTCCACAACGACGTCGAGGCGGTGCTGCGCAGCTACTTCAGCCACTGCGCGCTGCGCATGAGCTGCATCGACCTGGCCCGCGCGTTCTGCTTCCTGGCCAACGATGGCTTCTGCAAGCACAGCGGCGAACAGATCCTGACCCGCCGCCAGACCCAGCAAGTCAACTCGATCATGGCCACCAGCGGCCTGTACGACGAGGCCGGCAACTTCGCCTACCGCGTCGGCCTGCCGGGCAAGAGCGGCGTGGGCGGCGGCATCGTCGCGGTGGTGCCGGGGCAGTTCACGGTGTGCGTGTGGTCGCCCGAGCTCAACACGGCGGGCAACTCGCTGGCAGGCATGGCGGCGCTGGAGATGCTCAGCGCGCGGATCGGCTGGTCGGTGTTCTGACCGGCACAGCCATTCGCCGAGTGTAGGAGCGAGCCTGCTCGCGATGGCGGTGGGCCAGGGACATAGGGGCCGGCTGACCTGACGCCATCGCGAGCAGGCTCGCTCCCACAGGGTTCTGTGGGTTGCCTTGGTGGCGGGCCTTCCTATACATTTTTTGCCCGCTCATTCCTATGGTGAATCCGCTTCATGTCTCTCGCGCTCGAACGTCTCGTCGCTGGCACGCCCATCCCTTTCGCCGGCAACCGCGTCACCGTGGTCAGCCCCGAACTGGCTGAGCGTTTCCGACCCGGTGACCACCTGCTCGTGGAGCAGGTCAGCGGTGAGCTGCTGCTGATTCCCGTGGCCGACCAGCAAGCGGCGGCGGTGGCGATCGAACGCGCCGCCGCTGCCTTCAGCGCATTGTCTTCGGTGTCGGACGAAGCCATCGGCCGCTTCTTCGACCTGTTCGCCCAACGCCTGGAGTCCGCCGAGTGCTGGGTCCTGATCGAAGCGGCCAACCTGGCCGACATCGAAAGGGCCAAGGCCCGCGGCCGTTCCACTACGCGCCTGCTGGCCGACGAGCGCATGCGCCGCGACATGATCGCCGGCCTGCGGGCCTGGCGCGATGCGCCGGCCACCCGTGGCCAAGTCATCAGCTGCGTCGAGCACGACGGCTGGAAAGTGGAGCAAGTGGTGTCGCCGCTGGGCATCGTCGCCTTCGTGTTCGAAGGCCGCCCGAACGTGTTCGCCGACGCGGCCGGCGTACTGCGCACCGGCAACACCGCCGTGCTGCGGATCGGCAGCGATGCGCTGGGCACCGCGCAAGCCATCGTCGCCCATGCGCTGAACCCGGCGCTGGCCGATGCCGGTCTGCCGGCCGGTGCGGTGTCGCTGGTGGAAAGCGTCAACCACGCCGCCGGCTGGGCGATGTTCGCCGACCGGCGCCTGTCGCTGGCGGTGGCCCGGGGTTCGGGCCGGGCGGTCAGCCAGTTGGGCAGCATCGCCCAGCAGGCCGGCACCGCCGTCAGCCTGCACGGCACCGGCGGCGCGTGGCTGATCGCCGACCGGGAGGCCGACGCCGAACGTTTCGCGGCGGTGGTGCGCAACTCGCTGGACCGCAAGGTCTGCAACACCCTCAACGTCTGCCTGATCCACCGCGAGCGCGCCGCCGAACTGGTGCCGCTGTTCCTCGATGCGCTGCGACAGGCCGGCGCCGCGCGCGGTCAGGCCTGCAAGCTGCACATCGTCGAGGGCAGTGAAGGATGCCTGCCGGATGAGTGGCGCAACGCGACGGTCGAGGTCTACCGCGCCGAAGGCTACAAAACCGAGGCCCAGGCTGAAGCGCTGCCCGAGGCGCAGCTGGGCCGCGAGTGGGAATGGGAAGAGACCCCGGAAACCAGCCTGATGATCGTCGACGGCCTGGACCAGGCGATTGCCTTGTTCAACCGCTACAGCCCGCAGTTCACCGTGTCGCTGATCAGTGAGAACGTCGCCGAACAGCAGCGCTTCTACAGTGCGGTCAACGCGCCGTTCGTGGGCAACGGCATCACCCGCTGGGTCGATGGCCAATACGCGCTGAACAAGCCGGAACTGGGGCTTTCGAACTGGGAGAGCGGACGCCTGTTCGCCCGCAGCGCGATCCTGTCCGGCGACGGTGTGTTCACCGTGCGCAGCCGCATGACCCAGGTCGACCTGGGCGTCAAACGCTGAACGGCAAAAGGCCGCGCCCGTCGGGATGACGGGCGCGGCCTTTTCGTTTCACTTCGCGGTGGCGGCCGCTTCGATCAGGCTGGCCACGGTTTTCGGATTCGACACCATCACCACATGGGACGCGCCTTTGACCACCACGGTCTGCCGGGCGTGGGCCCGTTCGGCCATGAACGCCAGCGCCTGGGGCGGAATGTTCTTGTCCTTGTCGCCGTACACGAACCACGACGGGATCGACTTCCACGCCGGCTCGCCCGACGCCTCGTTCAGCGCCGCTTCGGTGATCGGGCGTTGGGTGGCGGCCATCAGTTTCGCGTCGGCGTTCGGCACGTCGGCGGCGAACTGGTCGTGGAACTTGTCCTGCTGGATGTACAGATCCTTGCCGCCGTCCTTCAAGGCCACGGGCGGGGCGAGGGTCGGGCCGAGGGTGCTGCCGGGGAAACGGCCGGCCAGCCCGGCCACGGTTTCGCCCGCCTCGGGGGCAAACGCGGCGACGTAGACCAGTGCCTTGACGTTGGCGTTGCCGTAGGCCGCCGCGCTGATCACAGGTCCCCCGTAGGAGTGGCCGACCAGCACCACCGGCGACTTGATCCCGGCCAGCACATCGGCCACCGATTGCGCGTCGCCCTTGACGGAGCGCAGCGGGTTGGCGGCGGCCACCACCGGATAGCCGTCCTTTTCCAGAATCTTCACCACGCCGTTCCAGCTGCTGGAGTCGGCGAAGGCGCCGTGCACCAGTACGACGGTGGGCTTGGCGTCGGCGGCCATGGCCGAGGCGGCGCCGGCCATGGCGGCGGTGAGGGCAAGTCCTGCAAACCACTTGTTCATCGTGTGTTCCTTGTGTCGGGAGGAGGGATACCGCGTTCAGGCCTATTGAAGGCGCTGGCTGTATCGGCGATGTGTCGGGCTCCCGCCGTGGATGCGTTGAACTGTGTCTGGGGGCGCGCAGGCTACAGAGCGATACAAAGCGAACGCCCCGAAGGGTTCGGGGCGTCGGGTTCAGGCGGCTGCGGCGGACGTGGCCGGTATCGCGCAGGTGGCCGGGTGCTCGGCCAGCGACACGAACGTGCGGCGGTCGCTGCCGAGGGCGTCGACGGAGCCGGTCTCGATGTCGTAGACCCAACCGTGCAGGTTGAGCAGGCCTTTTTCCTGGGCCAAGCGCACGCTGGGGTGGGTCTGGATGTTCGCCAGTTGCGCGATCACGTTCTCCCGCACCATCGAACTCAGCTTCGCCGCGTCATCGGCATGGGGCCGGGACTCGTTGACCACCTTCGCCGACTCGGCGTGCTGCAGCCAGCCGCTGACGGCGGGCAGGTGATCCATGCATTTGCATTGGGCGATGGCGGTCATCGCGCCGCAGTCGGAGTGGCCGCAGACGACGATGTCGGTGACGCCGAGCACGGCCACCGCGTACTCCACCGTGGCCGATACCCCGCCCGGGTGCGGGCTGTAGGAGGGCACGATGTTGCCGGCGTTGCGGATCACGAACAGCTCGCCGGGTTCTTGCTGGGTCAGCAGTTCCGGCACCACGCGGCTGTCGGAACAGGTGATGAACAGCGTGCCGGGCTGTTGGGTGGTGGCCAGGTGCTTGAACAGTTCGGTGCGTTGCGGAAACGCTTCGCTCTGGAATTTCAGGAAGCCTTCGATCAGGTTTTTCATGGTGTCGTCCTCTCAGTTGGAGCAGCCGGTGCCGAATTCGCTGTATTGAAGGATGTGTTTGTCGCCGTGTGAATCGAGGTAGGTCATCTCGACGGGCACCACGCCGCAGATGTCCGCGACCGGGGTGACGCTCACGACCTGGGCAATGTCCAGCGCCATGCCGTAGCGGTAGGCGACGGCTTCTTCATCGGCCTGGGCCTGGGCGGCAAGACCGGCGAGCAGGGCGAGGAGCAACGGAATCTTTTGCATGGGGCAGCCTCCAGACAAGTGGTGTGACGGTGTCGGCTATCGGGGTAGGGGAGGCCCGCACGCCGGGTGCGGGCCGGGTGGATCAGAACGGACGCAGCGGCAGGAACTTGCCGTCGAGGGTGACCACGGCGCGGGAGCCGCCTTCTGGGTCTTCGACTTTCTTGATGTCGAGCTTGAAGTTGATCGCGCTGATGATGCCGTCGCCGAACTGCTCGTGGACCAGGGCTTTGAGGGTGGTGCCGTAGATCTGGATCATCTCGTAGAAGCGGTAGATGGTCGGGTCGGTCGGCACGCCGCTCAGGCTGCCGCGCAGCGGGATGACCTGCAGGGCGGCGACGTCGGCGGCGTCCAGTTCCAGCTTGTCGCCGACGGTCTGCGCGGCGGCCGCCGGCAGCGGGTGCTGGCCGAGCAGGGCGGCGGTGACGTAGGCCAGGCTCAGGCCGGTGTCGTCGGCCAGGTCCTGCCACGACAGGTCTTTGCGGGCCTTGGCGTCGAGGACGCGGGTGGTCAGGGCCAGGCTGGTGTCGTTGTAGGCGTGGGACTGTTGCATGGTGTCACTCCTTTCGGGGTTGGCTTGGGTGTGGAAGCGATCTTGCGCCGATCGATCAATAGCGTCCAAGATCGATATACAATGCTTTGCATAAGTCCTGCCTATAGATGGTGTGCCCATGCTGCTGCGACATCTGCGTTACCTGCTGGCCGTGGCCGACCACGGCGGCTTCACCCGCGCGGCGGAGGCGCTGCACGTGTCGCAGCCGACCCTGTCGCAACAGATCCGCCAACTGGAGGACAGCCTCGGCGTGACGCTGTTCGACCGCACCTCGCGCACGGTCCGCCCCACCGACGCCGGCCTGGCCTACATCGAATGCGCGCGGCGGGTGCTGGTGGAGCTGGAGGCGGGCAAGCGGGCGCTGCATGACGTCAAGGACCTGACCCGCGGCACCTTGCGCCTGGCCATGACCCCGACGTTCATGGCGTACCTGGTCGGGCCGCTGGTGCGGGATTTCGCGGCGCGGTTTCCCGGCATTCACCTGGAGATCTTCGAGCTGTCGATGGACGACATCGAGGCGGGGCTGGCGGACGACTCGCTGGACATCGCGATCGCGTTCGCACCGGCGCGCCATCCCGACATCGAGTGCATTCCCGCATTCGTCGAGACGTTGGGGATCATGGTCGGGCGCGGCCATCCGCTGTACGGACGTGAGTCGCCGCTGAGCCCGGACGAGGTGGCGCAGCTGGATTTCGCCTTGCTGGCGCCGGGGTTCATCACGCGCCAATCCACCGACGAATACTTTCGCCGGCAGGGCATCTCCCCCCGGGTGCAGATCGAGGTCAACTCCGTGAGCACGCTGCTGGAAGTGATACGCCACACGCCGATGGCGACCATGCTGCCGGAGGCCATCGCGACCCTGGACCGGGGGCTGCACAAGGTCCGCGCCGAAGGCGAGGCGCCAGAGCGCGGAGCGGCGGTGTTGCGGCGCCGCAACAACTACCACAGCGCCGCGTCGGTGGCGTTCATGAACCTGCTGCAGGGGACGCCTGACGCCTGAGCCTTCCTCCGCTAGGCTTTGGACAGCCTCACGGAGGAATGCAGCGATGCCGGTGATTGTGCTGATCGTGCTGATGGTGTTGACGGGCTGCACCCGGGATCCGCTGGATCAGGGCCTTCGGGTCTCGGACGAACACCACCTTGCCGGGCCGAAGATCCAGTTCCTCGGTGTCGGCGGGTGGCTGCTGCACTGGAAGGGCGAGGGCCTGATGTTGGCGCCGTCGTTCAGCAACCCCAGCCTGTTCGGCCTGCGCGGCGTGCCTTCGCCGCTGGTGCTGGCCAATGAGCGCAAGATCGATGACGCCATGCGCGACGTGCCCGACGCCGCTGACGTGCGGATGCTGCTGGTGGGGCATGGCCATTACGACCATCTGCTGGATGTGCCGATCATCGTCCGCAAGTACACGCCTCAGGCGACGATCTACGGTTCGGAGACGGTCAAGCACATCCTCCAGGGGTTCGATGAGCTGAAGCGGTTTCCCGTTGTCGATGTTCAAGACGACATGGCGAAACTGAAAGGCTTCGGCGAGCCCGGCCCGCTGATGAAGGAGGGGCAATGGTTCCCGTCCCCCAGCGGCCGCATCCGGGTGATGCCGATCCAAAGCGAACACGCCGGCCATGTCGCCGGCCTGAACCTGGTGCCCGGCGACTATCACACCGACCTGACGAAACCCGAGCTGTCGCTGTGGCGGTGGAAGTCCGGCCAGAGCCTGGCCTGGGTCATCGACCTGATGGACGACGCCGGAAAGTACCCGGTCTATCGCATCCACTATCAGGATTCGGCGGCCACGCCGCCGCTCGGCTACATGCCGGCGCTGGCCGACGGCAAGGGCGTCGACGTTGAAATACTCTGCGCCTCGTCGTGGAAACAGGTACGCCACTATCCGCAGCGGGTGCTGGAGCGGCATAGGCCACGGATGGTGCTGATCGGCCATTGGGAAAACTTCTTCGGCAACGATCCCCATGAACCGAGGCTGTTGGTCGGGCAGGATGTGCGCTCGATGATCCGGGTGGTGCAGACCACGGTCGGCCCGCAGGTGCCGGTCGTGCTGCCGGCGCCGCTGTCCGAGGTGCGCTTTCCGGCGCCCGAAAAAAAACCGCTCCCTTGAAGGGGAGCGGTTTTTCATGGCGTTCGCCGATCAGCAGAGGCGGTCGATGACCCGGGCCTCAGTCTGGTTCTGCATCGAGTCCCAGGCCTGTTTCAGCGTCTGCAGGACATTGCCGATGAAGTCCTTGTCGGCGGCGGCTTTCTTGCCGACATAACCCTGGCCGCGGCGGTACATCTTCAGGCGGGCCAGCAGGTTCTGGTTGTTCTTGTCGAACTCTTCTTCACCGGCGTGGGGCGACAGGCAGTCGATCTGTACCTGCCCCGACTTGCTGATCCACAGGATATGGCTGTCGTGGGTGTCTTTCTTCGCTGCGAAAAGACGAGCCAATTCTTCGATGGTAGGTTGATTGTTCAGATTCATGTTCATGCCCCTTGACCAGTTTGGTGATCTTGCAAAGTTGATTCGCTAATACAGGTAGCCCATCGGTTAGTTGATCCCTGGCACCGAAACCAGGACGTCAGCGGTCGCCCGTGATAAGTACGGGGTCATGCGTCTGTTGCATGTAGTCGTGTTGAATAACTGCTACGCGATAGCGTCACAACGAAGAGAAACAGCGAAAACCGGGAGGCTCCTTGACGACTTTTTCAGGGTTCGCCACAAGCGACTTGAGAATTTTCGCCAGCGTTTCCCGTCCTTGTACTGGACGTTCAGGCCAGGTCAGCTTCTTCAATCTGCCTTGTGGGCAGCGTGTATCCGGAAAAAACAACTCGGCGGTCAGACGAGCTTGCTCAAGCGTGTTGCCAGTGCTCCCGATCGGGGAGACGTCTGCATCATGCAAAAGCCGAACGACGTCGTCAACGGTTTTGTAGTGATTATTTTTGGTCACTACATATTGTCGGACAAAGTCGTTTTGGAATGAGGAAAAGGGGAGTTCAGGCCATGGGAGCGGGGCTTTGGAGGCCGTAGACGGTGCAAGGGTAGCCGTCTATCACGCGTTGCTCGCAGGTGAATGCGCCGCTGCTCAGCGCCGGAATGGCTTCGGCCCAGAACCGCTGTGCCGGGCGGTTGGCGTCGATGTGGAAAATCTGCCATTGGCCGGGGATGCAGCTCAAGAGGTCAGAGACGACAAATTGCGCGACGCCTCGGCCACGCCAGCGCCGGCAGACGAAGAGATAGCCCAGGTTGTGCTCGGCGCCCTTGAGGTGTGTGTTGCCGTCCACGCTGATGAACCCCGCCAGTTCGTTGTCCACCCGGATCAGGAAGGCGCGGGTGGCGGGGTGGCGCCAGTAGTCGAGCGTCGGCCCGATGGGATAGAACCCGTTCTCTCCGAGTTTCAGCGGCAGCCATTCGCTGAAGTCGTGCAGGTAGAACTGCATCAGGCTGTCGAGGGTGTCGTGGTCGTCGCGGTGGGCGGCGTGCAGTTCGATGCTGGGCATGGCGCGGGTTCCTGGCAATCGCTTCAGACACTCTAGTGCGCGGTTTACGGTTTGGCGGCCGCTTTTGCCGTGCGTCTTCCGGCGCCGGCGGTTTTGCGTCCGGTGCTCTTGCGTTTTTTCTTCCACGGCGCCGCAGCCTTGCCGGAGGGCGGCGGGCCGCTGATGGTCAGGCTCAGGCCGGCGCAGCGGGTGACTTGCTTGCTCATCCAGGCCGCCTGTTTGGTGACGAACTCTTCCAGGCTCATCTCGCCGCTCTGCACCATGTCCAGCGCCTGTTCCCAGATCGCCGTGGTGCCGGGGTCGGCGATGGCCCGTGGCACGGCGTCGATCAGGCTGAACGCCGCAGGCGTCGCCGACAGTGCCTTGCCGTTCTTCACCAGGTAACCGCGGTCCAGCAGGCCCTGAATGATCGAGGCGCGGGTGGCTTCGGTGCCGATGCCGGTGGTGTCCTTGAGTTTCTGCTTGAGCAGTGGATCCTCCACCAGTTTGGCGACGTTCTTCATGGCCTTGATCAGGTCGCCTTCGGTGTAGGGCTTGGGCGGCTGGGTCCACAGATCCTTGAGCTTCACGTCCGCCACCGTGCAGTCGTCGCCCTGGCTCAGCGCCGGCAAGGTTTGCGGCGCCGGTGCCTCGCGCCCCCTGGCCGCGGCCAGCGCTTCAGGCAAGGCGCGTTTCCAGCCGGGCTCGACGATCTGTTTGCCGACGGCGCGCAAGGCCTGGCCGGCGCAATCGAAATCCGCCTGGGTGCGGTCGTATTCGTGGTCGGGCAGGAACTGCGCCAGATACCGTGCGCGGATCAGGGTGTACACCGCGCGGTGCTTGCCGGTGAGCCGTTCGAGGTTTTTCGCGGCGGCGGTGGGGATGATGCCGTGGTGGGCGCTGACCTTGGCGTCGTTCCAGGCGCGGGAGCGGCGTTGCGGTTGCAGGTGGCCGTGCAGGGCTTCGAGGCTCGGGTCGGCCTGACGCAGCGCCGCCAGGATCCCCGGTGCCTCGGCGTGCTGGCTCAGGGGCAGGTAGCCGCAGTCGCTGCGCGGGTAGGTGATGACCTTGTAGGTCTCGTAGAGGGCCTGGGCGACGTCGAGGGTCTCTTGGGCGCCGAGGCCGAGCTTCTTCGAGCAGACTTCCTGCAAGGTGCCCAGGTCGAAGGGCAGGGGCGCCACTTCCCGCAGGCGTTCGGTGCGCAGCTTCACCACCCGGGCGCTGGCGGCGCCGCGGATCGCGTCGGCCGCCTGCTGCGCCAACGCCTGGTTCAGGCAGCGGTCCTGGTCGTCGCAGGCATCGGACGGTGCGCGCCATTGGGCGGTGAACGGCAGGCCGTCGTGCAGCAACTGCACGTCGATGGCCCAGTAGGGCACCGGTACGAAGTCCGCGATGCTGCGGTCGCGATCCACCACCAGGCGCAGGGTCGGCGTCTGCACCCGGCCCACCGGCAGCACGCCCTGATAGCCCGATTGGCGGCCTAGCAGGGTGAACAGACGGCTCATGTTCATGCCGATCAGCCAGTCGGCCCGTGAGCGTCCCAGCGCCGAGTGATAGAGGCTGAAGGTCTCGGCCCCCGGCTTGAGCGCGGCCAGGGCCTTGCGGATCGAGGCTTCGTCCAGGGCCGACAGCCACAGGCGGCGGATCGGCCCGCGGTAGCGGCAATGCTCCACCAGTTCGCGGGCGATCATTTCGCCCTCGCGGTCGGCGTCGGTGGCGATGACCAGTTCGCTGGCCTCGCCGAGCAGGCGCTTCACTGCCTTGTACTGGCTGGCGGTGCGCGGCTTGACGGTCATTTTCCAGCGGTCGGGGATGATCGGCAGGTCCGCCAGCACCCAGCGCTTGTAGCGGGCGTCGTAGGCGTCCGGCGGCGCGGTCTCCAGCAGGTGGCCGATGCACCAGGTCACCGTGACGTCCGTTCCCAGCCAGCAGCCGTCGCCCCGGCGCTTGGCGCCCAGCACGGCGGCGATGTCTTTCGCCTGGGAAGGTTTTTCGCAGAGGTACAGCCGCATGGACACCGTCGTCGATCAAAGTCCGAAGAGGCGCACAGGATGGCTGGAGTTGCGCCGATGGGCAACTTTTATCTGTATGGATGTACAGCCTTCGTGTTGCCGGAGGTTGCCGCGCCTTGCGTTCCTGCCGACCGTTGCTTAACTGAGCAATCAGGGCGCCCCCGAACGGTTTCGGCGGAGCCCGTTTCGTTCGATGGCTGTGTCCTGCGGCGAATTCTCGGAACGAGACTCCTTATGGATCAGGCCCGGCCCGCTTCATCGGTGAAGCGGCGCGGCCACCTTGGAGCGTCCAGTGGAGAGGGCATTTGCATGATGCAGCCGAGCCGCGTTTCCCGTGCTTTCCTCCGGCATCCTTCCTTGCGCCAGCGTCGCCCGGCCATTGGCGGACTCTGCCTGTCACCCAGATCTTCCGGCCTCGCGGCCCAGGAGTTGCCATGGCCTATCTGATCGCTCGTCCCCTGCTCGGCGCGCCCGATGAGATCAAGCTGTGGGTGGGGGCGTTTGACGTGCCCAAGCCGCCCACCGTCAGTTTCACGGTCGGTTCCCAACCCTTCGTGCCGGTGGCTGCCGGCGTGTTTGCGCCGATCCGTGACCGCAAGCCGGGCAACCCGTACTCCAACTTTCAGGCGGTGTTCACCTTCAAGGCGCTGGGCGCCGGGGTCGAGCACCCCGTCCGGGTCGACGCCGGGGCCGGTTTCACGCCGTATTTCCTGCGGGTGACCTCGTTGCCGGCCAGCGTACCGGCGAAGTTGCAAGGCAGCTTCAAGATCCTGCTCGCCTCGTGCTACTGCTGCGAAACCGACGCGGTGGACGTCGGCCGGTTCATTCAACGCCTGCCGGTCAAGCCGGACATGGCCCTGTTCGCCGGCGACCAGGTCTACCTCGATGCCCCGGCGCTGGAGTCCATGCCCCAGACCGAAGACGCGCTGCGCCAGGCCATCTCGCGCAAGTACCGGCACAACTGGCTCTCGGAGATGACCGGCGGCATCGGCCTCCAGCAAGGGCTGAGCAAGGCCCCGGCCTTTTGCCTGCCGGACGATCACGAGTTCTGGAACAACTACCCGTGGAGCCAGTTCTGGAAGAACGGCACCCAGACCGCGCCGACACCCGCCGGCGGCGTCAACCTGTGGGCCGACGCCGCCCGTGAGATGTACGCCGACTACCAGCAGGGCGGCACCGTGGCGCAGACCAGCCTGCGCCTGGACATCGAGCCGCTGAGCATGCTGTTTCTCGACACGCGCAGCCAGCGCATGGCCGATTTCAACCACCCCCAGGGCCTGATGCCGATCGATGCCGAGAACGCGTTCAAGCTGTGGGCCAATGACCTGATCGCTTCCCAAGGCAAGGGTCAGCCGCGCATCGGCGTGCTGGCCACCGGGCAGACGCTGTCGGCCCAGCCGGCCTTCATGGACAAGCTGGGCGACGCCGAGCTGGCCAACTACGGCGTCCAGTACAAGATGATGATCGACACCCTCGACCGGTTGGGGCAGCACGGCATCCAGGTGGTGTTCCTCACCGGCGACGTGCACTGGAGCCGGGTGATGCAGGCCAGCAACATGAAGACCTCGCGCACCTGCCTGACCGAGGTGGTCTGCTCGCCCACCAGCCTGGTGCCGACGCCGGTGGTGGATCAACTGGCCAAGGCGGGCGACTTCCTGCACGGCATCTTCGGCGACCGCCAGCAATGGCCGTTGCACTCCGATCCCGAAAAGGCCCCGGCCTCTTTCGGCAACAAGGCGTTCCGGCCGGACGAGCCGACGCGGCCGCAGGGCTGGCGGGGCAACCATGTCGCGCTGGTGGAGTTTTCCCGTTCAGGGTTCGGCGTGGAACTGAAGGTCACCTACTACCCGATCACCGCGCCACCCACGCCGGCGTCGTCCGCCGGCCCTTTCACGTTGCTCAATGCCTGATGACCCCGTTCATGGAGAACCGACATGCCCGTCAAATTCACAGAGGTCGCGCGGTCCAACCCGCAGATCAGCACCTTCAAGCGCAAGGCCAAGGAAGACAACGTCGGCTGGCTGGAGCGCGCCGTCGGCGAGCTGGCGGACAAGAAGAATCCCGACCAGTCCTATGTGCTGCTGGCCGGCGCCAACGACACGATGGCCTGGCGCTTGCGCACCGGCCAGTCGCACTTGCGCTTTGACCTGCTGCCGTCCTACTGGTCAACGTCAGCCTTCCTGAAACTGTCGCCCAAGGGCGTGGCGCACTCGACGATCCTGCACGTGCCGTTGTTCCAGCCCGAAGGCGGCGTGTTCGCCACCGAGCGCAACGGTGTGGTGGAGTCCCCGGTGCAGCTGCTGGCGGACGAGGGCCGCTGGAAAAACATCGCCGTGATCGCCTGGCCCCGTTCGCAGGAGGACGTGCTGAGCAAGCGCGAACTGTTCGAGAAGGGCCGGGCCTATGTCGATGCGCTTGAGCACGTCGTGCGTTGGCTGGCGTTTTCCTGGGGCGTGGCGCGCACGCCCAACCCGATCCACGACGGCATCGGGCTGCCTACGGCCTGCATGCTGGAAACCCTCTACGCGGCCACCGGCCTGGACCTCACGCCCGGCCTCGAATCGCGCGCCTCCAGCCCCGAAGCGATCTGGGCGACGGCGATGTACTGGTACGAATACTTCACCAAGAACAACGTGGCGCCGCCCAAGGGTCGGTACACCGCGCCGCACGACTACAACATCCACGACGGCAAGTGAGCCGACGGCAACTGAGGTGAAGGGAAGAGCGGGGACGCGGGCGGGAGTATCGAGAAATTGATTGGCGCGCTGTTTCGGGCTGTGTCAGGTTCACCGCGCCTGCCGTTTCGCGACGGCAGGGGCGAGTGACAGGACGGTCTCGCCGGAGATCGCCGTGGTCTGTCGGACACCGACAATTCTGAAACAAGGACGTACACCATGCCTCAAGCCTCTTCCCAGGCCAGCAACGCCTTCACCGAAATCGACACCTTCCGCCACCTGTACGACCGCGGCGACGGTCAGGTCAACGGCAAACCGTCGTTCACCGCCGACCAGGCCGCCGCCGAGATCCTGCGCAAGGGCATGTCCTGGCAGGACAAGAACGGCGACGGCAAGATCGACCTCAGCTACACCTTCCTGACCGACAAGCCTGCCAACTACAACCCGAAACTGGGCAACTTCGGCGAGTTCAGCGCCCTGCAGAAAGCCCAGGCCGTGCTCGCCATGCAATCCTGGGCCGACGTGGCCAACGTCAACTTCACCGAAGGCAACGGCGGCGACGGCCACATGACGTTCGGCAACTACGACGTCAGCACCGGCGGCGCGGCGTTCGCCTATCTGCCCCAAGGCAGCAGCTACGACGGTCAGTCCTGGTACCTGATCAACGACCAGTACCAGGTCAACAAGACCCCGGGCACCAACAACTACGGGCGCCAGACCCTGACCCACGAAATCGGCCACACCCTCGGCCTGTCGCACCCCGGCGCCTACAACGCCGGCAACGGCAACCCGACCTACGGTGACGCCAAGTACGCCGAAGACACCCGCGGCTACAGCCTCATGAGCTACTGGAGCGAAAGCAACACCGCCCAGAACTTCAGCAAGGACGGCAGCGGCGCCTACGCGTCGGCGCCGTTGCTGGACGACATCGTGGCGGTGCAGAAACTCTACGGCGCCAACCTGCAGACCCGTGCCGACGACACCGTCTACGGCTTCAACTCCAACGCCGAGCGCGACTTCTACAGCGCCACCTCCAACAGTTCCAAGGTGGTGTTCTCGGTGTGGGACGGCGGCGGCAACGACACCCTGGACTTCTCCGGCTTCAGCCACAACCAGAAGATCAACCTCAATGAAGGTTCGTTCTCCGACGTCGGCGGCCTGGTGGGCAACGTGTCCATCGCCTATGGCGTGACCCTGGAGAACGCCATCGGCGGTTCGGGCAACGACCTGCTGATCGGCAACGCGGCGGCCAACGAACTGGTGGGCGGCGCCGGCAACGACCTGATCTACGGCGGTGGCGGCGGCGACACGCTGTGGGGCGGGGAAGGGGCCGACACCTTCGTGTTCGGCGCGGCCAGCGACTCGACCATGACCGCGCCGGACTGGATCATGGATTTCACCAGCGGCCTGGACAAGATCGACCTGTCGGGCATCGCCGGCTTCGCCACCGGCGCGGCCACGCTGAACTTCGTCAGCGGCTTCACCGGCCATGCCGGCGATGCGATCCTCACCTACTTCGCGCAGACCAACCAGACCAGTCTGATGATCGACCTGACCGGCCAAGGTTCGGTGGACTTCGCCGTGGGCGTGGTGGGGCAGGCGCTGGCAAGCGACATCGTCGCGTGACCTGACCTGCGCAAAAAGAAACCGCAGCCTGCGAAGGCTGCGGTTTTTTCATGGGCGGTGCGCCGTTCGGCTGCGGATCCGGCGCGGTCGGGTCGCATGGGTTATACCTGAACCGATCCCTGTACCGCCGTCAGGAGCAGTCGATGAAACGTTCAGGCCCCAGACCCGTCATCTCCCTCGAAGAGCTTTCCGGTTGCCTGCTGGTGAAATTCCACGGCATCCAGGTGGCCGCTTCCTCCCACGTGCTGATCCTCAAGGAAGCCAACTACCCGCCGGTCTATTACGTCCCCCGCGAAGACATCGACGAGAAATACTTCGCCCGCACCGACCACACCAGCTACTGCCCGTACAAGGGCGACGCCAACTACTTCAGCCTGCAGGTGCCCGGCCATGAAGGCGCCAACGCGGTGTGGACCTACGAACGCCCCAAAGTGTCGGTGGCGGCGATCCGCGACTATGTGGCGTTCTACCCCGATCAGGTGAAGTTCCAGGTGATCAGTTGAACCGCCGGGCTCAGCGCCAGACCTGCAACGTGACTGCCCCGGTGTTGTTGAAGTACATGATCCGCACATCGTTGGCGAAGCACCTGAGCTGACCGCTGGCCGGTGCGACCCAGCCGTCGGGCCAGCGCAGGCCGTCGCCGATGGGGAAGAAACTGTCCCGGTCCTTGTCGACCGCGCCGATCAGCGTGAACCAGGTGGCGCCTGGTGCCTTGCAGCGGATGTACGGCAGGAACTTGTCGAGTTTGGGTTGCGGCTCACCGTTGGCGTTGTGCTGTGTGCCCCAATCGAACCAGTTTCCCCAGGCCCGGAAGAAATAGCGTTCCCCGGCGGTCAGCATCACCGAGGTGGGGAACCAGGGTTCGACGGCCCGGACGTCGACGGTGCGCAGCAGTTCGCTTGCGCCCGGTGGAGCGAGGGTTGAAGGCGTCATGTGCGGGCTCCGGTGCTCAATAGTTCAGGTCGACGATGCGCTCTTTCAGGTTGACGTCGGGGTCGAGCCGCAGAATGGTCTTAAGGGCCGAGGTCATGACATTCACGTCGTTGTCGAATCCGCCGTGGGAGGTGTCGTGCTTGTCTTTGTCGTCGGGCCCGTACTTCATTTTCGTGTCGTTGTAGATGTGCAGGGTTCGTGCGGCCTCCTCGGTCAGGCCTTTGCCCGTCAGGGCGAAACCCGAAGGCGCATTGCCGTTCCAGTAGAAGTTGTTCCACTGCAGGGTCATGTCTTTGGCGGCGGGGTTCCATTCGCTCAGTTTGGGGTCGCTGAAGGTGTGATAGGCACCGTCGAGGCTCTTGGCCATGCCCAGCAGCGGCATGCGTTGCAGTTCCTCGAACGAGCGGGAGACGAGGTAAAGCAGCGATTTTTGATAGACGTGGATGACGTTGTCGTCCTGTTCGCGATTGTCGGACATGATGTGCAAGTGGAAGTCGCTGCGTTGCAAGCCGCCGTCTTCGATGACCCTGCGATAGGTCCGATTGGCGAAGTCGAGCGTGCAGGCCGGCGCCAACAGTGTGGACGTGGCGGTGGGCAAATGCCTGGACCAGAGCAACTGGATCAGATGCCCATTGATCAACGACCCGGCGGAGTGGCCGATCAGGTGCAGTTCGACGTTGGCTGGCCCCAGGTCGGCGGCGAGCGCCTGCAGATTGTCGGCTATCTCCACCAACGCCCGCGGTGTGAATCCGCTGACCGAACCGGCCAGCGCGTTCTGCTTCGTCTGGCTCCATTGGTCGCCGCCGAATTGTTTGGTGAGCATTTCCAGCGTGCGATCCATGTCCTCCACGAATTCGTCCTTGGCGTCTTTGATCGAGTCGATGATGCCGCCCGAGGAGAAAAGCAGGCCGGGGAAGTTGTCTTTGACGATATCCGCCACGGTCTCCAGCACGCCGGTGCGCCAGGTGATGAACAACGGGTAGACGCCGTTTGCGAGGAAGTAGGGGGCCATCGCGCAGATGCGATCGATCGAATCGCTCTCGGTGTTGAGGCCGCCGTGGGAGAAGACCGCGATACGCAGCTTGTCCGGCCGGTCTGAGTCCTTGAGGTTGCCGTACCACACCTTCGGCGCTTGCCGAACGATATGCATCACGGCGGTGCGCACGTTTTCCTTGTCTACGAGGCGTGGGCCGATGGCGCCGTTGTTTTCCATGACCACCGTCATTCCATAGGCGGCTTTCGGCTCCAGGGCGGGCAGGCCCTTGCGGGGCTTCTTGAACAGGTCGAACGACAACAGGGAAAGACCTGCGCGCTTGGCGTTGACCGGAGACAAGGCATCGATGAACGGGGACGAAGCACCGCCCCGGACGTCGGCAGGCTGCAGATTGCGCGCAACCGTTCCGTGCTTGATCGGCACCCCCAGCGACACTGTCCAGGCATCGGTGCCGTTGGCCAGCCAGTCTTCGAACGTCAGGATTGCAAAGCCCGAAAAGCCCCAGGCCGTGGACCAGGAGTTCTGCACGATGAACCCCTCGTGGGTGTAGCCGAGGAGGGCGAACGCGTGTCCGCCTTCAGGCTTGGACGTCCACTTGATCACCGGCAACTGGGAGGTGCTGTGGAACGCCTGGGTGCCCGACTTGCCCTTGTGCTGCAGGTCCCAGCCCTTGTGCACGTTGGCCGACACGTAGAGCACTTTCGTTTCATACAGCGCCGCCATCATCGCGGTGATGTCGTCTTTCTCGACGCGGTAGTAAACGCCCAGCGGCCGGGTCACGGCGTCCTGCGCCCAGTTGGCCGCCGGCGCTTCGAAGTCCGGCGCCGAGCCGTTCGGCGCGACGGTGTAGGGCCACAGGCTGCGTTCGCAGGCACCGTGCTTGTGCCAGCCCTTCAAGGCCCCGCGGCAGCTGGAGCCGGTGTAGTCCTCGCCCGGCCACTCGTCGTAGAGCTTGGCCAGATGGTAGAGCTGGCGCGGGCTGGTCAGCACCGACTGGCGGTCGCGCCGCCAGAGCAGGTAGTTGATGACCGCCGAAAGGCCGAAACCGGTGCAGGCCCCTTCGTTGCCCTGGTACAGCACCATGCCGCGGTTCAGGTAGTCGGCCAGCTCATGGATGATGTCGTCATCCGAGGGAAACGCGGCGGGAAGCGACTGTACGCGCGGGGTGAAGATCCGGTCGCGCAGATCCAGGCGATCCGGGCGGGCGTCGAGGGTGAGGGGAGTCTTGGCGAAGGAAAACACGGAGGCAGGCATGGGGAAATCCTCGATCCGAGAGGCGCGTACCCCCACGCCACGAACGCTTTCTGCGTCGCAGGGTTTCGTTGGTGAGGTTTAGCGTAGACGAGAATTTCCGGGCGCAGGCGCGGGGTACGGCGAGCCGATGAAGCGTGGTCGGCGAAGGGGTGCCCCTCGCCGACAAGGACCGGCGTCAGTTCTTGTTCAGGTCGATGTTCTTGGTCTCCCGCAGGCACAGCATGCCCACCACCAGGCTCACCCCGGTGATCAGCACCGGGTACCACAAGCCGTAGAAGATATCCCCGGTGTACACCACCAGCGCAAACGACACGGTCGGCAGGAAGCCGCCGAACCAGCCGTTGCCGATGTGGTAGGGCAACGACATCGAGGTGTAGCGGATGCGGGTCGGGAACAGTTCGACCATCAGCGCCGCAAGGGGGCCGTAGCACATGGCGGAGATGATGATCAGCGCCACGATCAGGGCGACGATCATCGGTTTGTTGATCTGCTGCATGTCGGCCTGCTGCGGGTAGCCGGCCAGGGTCACGGCGCCGCGCAGGGCGGCTTCGTCGAAGCCGTCGAGCTTGACGTCGCCGACGCTCACCTGCACGCCGCTGCCGGCCGGCAGGGCTTCGCTGTTGTAGGGCAGGCCCTGCTTGACCAGGAAGGTCTTGACCTTGTCGCACGGGCTGTCGAATTTGGCCTTGCCCACCGGATCGAACTGGAAGGTGCAGGTGGCCGGGTCGGCGGACACGGTGATCGGCGCCTGGCGGCTGGCCTGGTCGATGGCCGGGTTGGCGTAGTGGGCCAGGGACTTGAAGATCGGGAAGTACAGCGCCGTGGCCAGCAGCAGGCCGATCATCAGCACCGGTTTGCGCCCGACCTTGTCCGACAGCCAGCCGAAAATGATGAAGAACGGTGCGCCGATCACCACGCTGACGATCAGCAGACTGTTGGCCACCGCCGCGTCCATCTTCAGGAACTGGGTGAGGAAGAACAGCACGTAGAACTGCGCCGCGTAGAAGGTCACCGCTTGCCCGGCGTTGATGCTGAACAGCGCGGTCAGTACCACCTTGAGGTTTTCCCACTTGCCGAACGACTCGCGGATCGGCGCCTTGCAGGTCTTGCCTTCCTCTTTCATCTTCAGGTACGCGGGCGACTCGTGCAGGCTCAGGCGGATCCAGGTGGAGATGCCCAGCAGCACGATCGACAGCAGGAACGGAATGCGCCAGCCCCACATCTCGAACTGATCGCCGGTGAAGTAACGGCAGCCGAGCACCACCAGCAGCGACAGCAGCAGGCCGAGGGTGGCGGTGGACTGAATCCAGCTGGTGTGGAACCCGCGCTTGCCGATGGGCGCGTGCTCCGCCACATAGGTCGCGGCGCCGCCGTACTCGCCGCCCAGGGCCAGGCCTTGGAGCATGCGCAGCACCACCAGAATGATCGGCGCGGCGATGCCGATGCTGGCGTATGTCGGCAGCAGGCCCACGGCGAACGTCGCCACGCCCATCAGGATGATCGTCGCCAGGAAGGTGTACTTGCGCCCGATCATGTCCCCCAGCCGACCGAACACCAGCGCTCCGAACGGCCGCACGATGAAGCCTGCGGCGAACGCCATCAGCGCGAAGATGAACGCCGTGGTGTCGTTGACCCCGGCGAAGAACTGCTTGCTGATCACCGCCGCCAGGGCGCCGTAGAGGAAGAAGTCATACCACTCGAACACCGTCCCCAGGGACGACGCGAAGATGACCTTGCGGGTATCGGGGGTGGTCTGCGTGGCGCCCACGGCGTCCAGCGGCTGAACGTGTTCTGACATATCGGTATCCCTCACAGTGATTGTTTTTGTTGTTTCCACTGGTGTTGCGTGTCCCGGTGAAGCGCGATGTCTGTGAAGCGGGTGCAGCGTCCCCTGTAGGCGCCAGCCTGCTGGCGATAGCGGTAATTCAGGAGATCGCCAGCAGGCTGGCTCCCGCAAGGTCTGCGGCGACGGTCGGGGAAAGGATCAGTTGCGCCGCCTTCTCGGCAATCATCAGCGTAGGCGAACAGGTGTTGCCCGAGGTGATGCGCGGCATGATCGAGGCATCGGCGATGCGCAGGCCCGGCACGCCGTGCACGCGCAACTGCGCGTCCACCACCGCGTCCGCCCCGTGGCCCATGCGGCAGGTGCCCACCGGATGGAAAATCGTCGTGCCGATCTTCGCCGCCGCCTCGTGCAGTTCCTCTTCGGTCTGCAGGTTGGCGCCGGGCAGGTATTCCACCGGGTTGAACACGCGCAGGGCCGGGGCGGCGACGATGCGCCGGGTCAGGCGGATCGCGTCGGCGGCCACGCGCAAGTCTTCGGGATGGCTGAGGTAATCGGGCTGGATCAGCGGCGCCGCCTGGGGATCCGCCGAGCGGATCTCCACCCGGCCGCGGCTCTGCGGACGCAGGTCGCATACCGAGGCGGTGAAGGCGGGGAAGGGGTGCAGCGGTTCGCCGAAACGCTCCAGCGACAGCGGCTGCACGTGGTACTCAAGGTTGGCCGAGGTCTGCTCCGGCCCCGAACGGGCGAACGCGCCCAACTGGCTCGGCGCCATCGACAGCGGCCCGCTGCGGTCATACAGGTAGCGCAGGCCCATGCCCATCTTGCCCCATGGGCTGGCGGCGATCTGGTTGAGGGTGCGGGCGTTCTCCAGCTTGTAGATCAGCCGCAGTTGCAGGTGGTCCTGCAGATTGCCGCCCACACCCGGCAGTTCATGGACGACACCGATGCCGAGGCGCTCCAGCAACGGCCGCGGGCCGATCCCGGAGCGCTGCAGAATGCTCGGCGACCCCACGGAGCCGGCGCACAGCACGATCTCCTTGCGCGCCTTGAACGCCTTCGCTTGGCCTTGCCAGCGTGCACGGACCGTATTGGCCCGGCCGCCCTCGAACAGCACCCGGTCCACTTCGGCCCCGGTCAGCACGGTCAGGTTGGCCCGGTCGCGGATCGGCTTGAGAAACGCCTTGGCCGCATTCCAGCGCACCCCGGCCTTCTGGTTGACCTGAAAGTAGCCGCAGCCCTCGTTGTCGCCCAGGTTGAAATCGTCGGTGCGGGCAATGCCGCTTTGCTCGGCGGCCTCGCGGAACGCATCCAGGATCGGCCACGACAGGCGCTGCTGCTCGACCCGCCATTCGCCTTGGTCGCCATGGAACTCGGCGGCGCCGGCAAAGTGGTTTTCGCTCTGCTTGAACAGCGGCAGCACGTTGCGCCACGCCCAGCCGGGATTGCCCTCGGCGGCCCAGCCGTCGTAGTCGCCGGCCTGGCCGCGCATATAGATCATGCCGTTGATCGAGGAACAGCCGCCCAGCACCTTGCCGCGCGGGTAGCTCAGCGCGCGGCCGTTGAGGCCGGGTTGCGCCTCGGTCTTGAAGCACCAGTCGGTGCGCGGGTTGCCGATGCAGAACAGGTAACCCACGGGGATGTGGATCCAGGGATAGTTGTCGCGCCCGCCGGCCTCCAGCAGCAGGACGCGGTGCCGGGCATCGGCCGACAGCCGATTGGCCAGCAGGCAGCCGGCGGGACCGGCGCCGACCACGATGTAGTCGTATTCATCAAGGGAAGTCTGCATTCCCTGACCTCGCTTCTTGTTTTTGTTGTCGGTCATCCTAGTTGTTAGCTTTCGTCAAAAGAATGTTAGTTTTTGCGCAGCCGCTGTGCGTTTTCAAACAGCGCCCCTCCCGCGTAGCCAACAAGGACAAGCGATGTTCGACTGGAATGACCTGCGCTTCTTTCTGGAACTGCAACGCAGCGGCCGCCTGCTCACCGCCGCCCGCCGGCTCAACACCACCCACGCCACCGTCGCCCGGCACATCGAGGCCATCGAGAAGAGCCTGGGCACCGCGCTGTTCGTCCAGCACGCCCAGGGCTACGAAATGACCCCGGCGGGGGAGGCGCTGCTCAAGCACGCCGAAGCCATGGAAAACGTCGCGCTGCTGGCCCAGGAGGAGATCACCCAATCCACCGCGCCGCTGGGCAAGATCCGCGTCGGCGTCACCGAGGGGTTGGGCATCATGTTCCTGGCCAGCCGCATGGGCGGGCTGTTCGAGCGGTATCCGGGGCTGGAGGTGGAACTGGTGGCCGTGCCGCGCTTCGTCAGCATCCTCAACCGCGAGGCGGAAATCAGCATCCACCTCGAACGCCCGGCGGCCGACATGCTCGTCACCCGCAAACTCACCGACTACCGCCTGGCGCTCTATGCCAGCCGCGCCTACCTCGACGGCGCGCCGCCGCTGCGCAGCCGCGAAGACCTCGGCCGCCACGCCTGGATCGGCTACGTCGACGACTTGCTGTTCAGCCAGGAACTGATGTTCCTCAACAGCTTCTGCCGCAACCCCCGCGTGGTGTTCCACAGCACCAGCGTGATCGCCCAGCAACAGGCGGCGCGCTCGGGGCTGGGGATCGCCGTGCTGCCGTGCTACATGGCCGCGTCCGACCCGGAGCTGGTGCCGCTGCTGCCCGACGAAAGCATCGAGCGCAGCTACTGGATCAGCACCCGGCGGGAACTGCACAAGTCGGTGCGGCTGCGGGTGGTCTGGGATTATGTGGTGAGCCTGTGCGAGGCGGAGCGGGGGTTGTTGCAGGGGTGAAGTGGCGCAGAACGTTGCTGGGTTGAAGCATTGTTTCTGTGGTAAAGGGGCTTGTCGAATCGTCGCACCGTCCCGCTGGGGTGCGACGATTCGACAAGCCCCCTCACCACAGGTGCGGTGTCCTAGCGGTTCTTCACGTACTCGTCGTAGGCCGATTTGCTCATCCAGGCCGGATTGCTTCTTTCAGAGGTTCTGATCTTGAACAACCATCCCTTGTCCTCCGGGCTTTCATTGACGAGTTCGGGGGAGTCATTCAGCGCCTCATTGATCGCAATCACTTCTCCGGAGACGGGAGCCAATATTTCGGATTTTGACTTCACCGACTCTACTTCAGCTATGTATTCACCCTGACTGGCGTTTGTGCCGATGTTCGGTAAACCAACGTAGACAATATCGCCCAACGCATCCTGGGCATGAACCGTAATGCCCACCGTCACGATATCCCTGTCGAACAACAGCCACTCATGTTCCGTCGTATACATTTTCCCCATCTCGATCCACTCCAGGTCGATTGAATTATCCCTGTGGCGAGGGAGCTCGTTCCTGCGCAGCAGGTCACGCTTTTTTGGCTCGCTTCGCCATCCAGCCATTCCGTGAATGGGGCCAGCGTAATCAGAACCCGGCCAAAAGTGACCTGACAGAAATGACAGTCCGTTAGAGCGTTTGGCGATTCCCTCAATCACGGATAGATCGAAAAAAGCGTCGTCCGCTGGACGCCCCGGGCGTTCTGGACTTCAATCCGTCATCAAACCCAGGAGCCCGCCCCATGACCGATGACACCAAACCCAAGGGCCCGGCCTCGTACTTCCCGTCCATCGAAAAAAAGTAACGTCGGGCAAACGGCATTGCGGCGCACGCGCCAACGCTGCCGCTCAAGCCCCGTTGCCCAACAACCGGCTCAACGCCTCCAGCTCACCTTTCTCCACATCGGACACCAGCACGAAACGCATGTGATCCGCCTGCCACGACACCACGTTGAAGCCGCGTATCGTCTGCACCTGCTGCGGCTGATCGGCCCCCGGCGTGGGCAGGATGAACACATTGATCACGTGTTTGGCCCGGCCATAGGTCAGGGCCGCCGCCGTCTGGTGCTGCAGGTAGTCCAGCCGCCCACCCAGCAGCGGGAAGCCGTGCGCCGCGTAGTCGGCCACCGGTGGCGAGAAGTCGAGCTTGCCGGTGAACCAGGGCTTGACGGTGTGGCGGTCGGAGGACACCACATCGTTCAGGTGCCCGCCCATCAGCGAGCGCACGTGGCTGGAGACCGCCTCATCCATCAGCGGCTGTTCGCCGCCCGGCGTCGCCACGTAAAGCACCATCGCCAGGGCCAACGCGGCGGCGGAGAACGCCGGCGCGAACCATGCACGCCAGCGCCCGACGGTGCGCGGGGCCGGTTCGACCGCCGCCAACACACTGGCCGCCAACCCGGGCGGCGCCGGGTAATACGCCGCGTGCTGCTTCACGGCGGCCTTCAGCGATCGGTACTCGTCATGCAATTGCGCACACCCGACGCACGTGGCCAGGTGCGCCGCGACCTGTGCCGCTGCCGCCGGGTCGAGTGCCTGATCCAGGTAACCATGCAGCTGGGTGCGGCAAACCGTGCAGTCGAATTCATTCATGGTCGTGCAACTTCAGCAGTTCGAGCTTGAGCAGGGCGCGGGCCCGGGCGAGCCGCGACATGACGGTGCCGATGGGAATGTCCACCACCAGGGCGATGTCCTTGTAGGGCATGTCTTCCAGCTCCTTCAGCACAATCACCTCGCGAAAGGCCGGCGGCAGGGCACACAGCGCCTGCTGGAGCAACGCCGCGTTTTCCGTGTGGATGGCCGAAAGCTCCGGGCCCTGCTGGTGGGCGGGCGCCGTTTCGTCGACGCTCAGGTCGTCATCGATGGCCACCCAGCGGTGCCCGGCCGACGCCTTGAGCCAGGTGTAGCTTTCGTTGCGCACGATGGTCAGGAACCACGCCTTGGCATTGCCCTCGGCGAAACGCTGCAAGAACCGAAAGGCGCGCAAGGCGCTTTCCTGCACGACGTCGCGCGCGGCGCTGTCGTTGCCGGTGAGCCAGCGCGCGAGGTTATAGGCGGCGTCCAGATGGGGCGCAATCAGTTCCTCGAATCGCGTCATAGTGATTCCCGCACCGTCACACCCCTATAACCGTGATGCTTCGCCTTTTATTCCCTGAAAAGAATTTGTTTTTCGGCGCGGAATAAACCCGCGCCCCGAAAGGTTCATTCCCTGTCGGCTACATCACTGTAGCCCGCCAGCGAGGACACACCGATGGACATTCGATCAAAACACCCCCGGCGCACCGACGGCCCGGCCAACCCTGACCGCCGCACACTGCTCAAATGTTCGGCGTGGGCCGGCGCCGGGGTGCTCTGGGCCCTGAGCGGCGGCGTTCCCCGGGCGTTCGCGCTGGACGCGGCGGGCAACGTCAGCGACCCCAAGGCCCTGGACAGCACCTTCCACTTCGTGCAGATCAGCGACTCGCACATCGGCTTCAACAAGGAAGCCAACCCGGAGCCGGCCAAGACCCTGCAAGCGGCCATCGACAAAGTCGTCGCGCTGCCCAAGCGGCCTGCGCTGATCCTGCACACCGGCGACATCACGCACCTGTCCAAGGCCGAAGAGTTCGACACCGCCGCGCAATTGCTCCAAGGCCTGCCGTCCCCCGTGCACTACGTGCCGGGCGAGCACGACACCCTCGACGAGGGCGGCGGCAAGCTTTACCTGGAACGCTACGGCAAGGGCACCAAGGGCAACGGCTGGTACAGCTTCGACGACCACGGCGTGCACTTCATCGCGCTGGTCAACGTGTTCAACTTCCAGGCCGGCCACGAAGCCAACCTCGGCGCCGAGCAACTGGCCTGGCTGGCCGACGACCTGCGGGCCGTGGCCACCAGCACGCCCGTCGTGGTGTTCACCCACATTCCGCTGTGGACGATCTACCAGCCCTGGGGCTGGGGCACCGAGGACGGCGACCAGGCCATCGCGATGCTGCGCAAGTACGGCTCGGTCACGGTGCTCAACGGGCACATCCACCAGGTCATCCAGAAGGTCGAAGGCAACATCACCTTCCACACGGCCCGCGGCACGGCGTACCCGCAGCCGGCACCGGGGGCGGCGCCGTCGCCGGGGCCGATGACCGTCGCCGCCGACCAGTTGCGCAACTACCTGGGCCTCACCGACGTGCGGGCGACCCAGGGCGAGCACCCGTTGGCGCTGATCGACTCGACACTGGTCTAGGGGAGGGCAGGCAAATGAAAACGCGACTGTTGGCCGTGGTCGGCCTGATGCTGTCGGTGCCGGCGTGGGCGCAGGACGTGAAGATCGACATCAAGGAATTCATGTTCGGCCCCAAGGACCTGACCGTGGCCGTGGGCACCAAAGTGACGTGGGTGAACGACGACCAGATCCCCCACACCGTGGCGGAAACCCACAAGGCGTTCCGCTCGGGGGCGCTGGACACCGATGACACGTTCTCCTGGGTGTTCGATACGCCCGGCGAGTTCGACTACTTCTGCGTGCTGCACCCGCAGATGATCGGCAAGATCGTGGTGACCCAATGATCACCCGCCCAAGCGTGCCCCGTGCCGCGGCCTATAGTGAAGGAGTGGTCCTGCGGGGCCACCCCCCATGAACCCTGCGCGCGAAGAGACCGTTATGGACAACACTCTGATTTCATTGATTGGTTTTGTACTGGGCATGAGCATCGCCACCGAACGGCTGGTCGAGATCGTCAAAGGCTTCATCCCGATGCTGAATCAGACCAGCGACGATGCGAAGGTCGAGGCGCGGCGCCGATCCTACCTGCAGATACTGGCCGTGGTCGGCGGCGTGGTGACGGTGCTGTTGTCCCGGGAAGCGATTCCGGCGGACATCCCGTTCTTGAGAAGCGACTTCGGCGTCGTCTGCCTGGGCCTGTTGGCCAGCGGCGGCTCCGGCTTCTGGAACACCGCCCTGACGTACGCCACCCAGGCCAAGGAACTGAAGAAAGTCGCGGTGAAGAAGGCCCAGGAGGCGCCAGTGATCGCACCGGTGGCAGCGGTTGCCGCTGTCGTGCCGGTGGGGCCTGCCGGTGACCCTGTCTGAGTTCTGCGACACCCTCCTGTTTGCCTGACCCCCTTCGCCCGGAGGGGGCCAGGTTTCATGTTGAAGCGGTTCGGTGGCGGGTTGTTTCAACAGCTGTCGGCGCTGCTGTTTAAGTGACGCATCCGGTCATGGGTCAGTGCCCACGATGCCTTGCGCCATGGCCTACGCGTGGGCCAGAATCCGCCGCTTTGTGCGCTTTGTGCGCTTTGTGCGCTTTGTGCGCCTTGGGGTGCGGGTTTTATCGTTTTCGGGTCACTGGGTCCCGGAAGGGCCTGGCAAGAAGAACCACTATCCACCCCAACCCTACGCCGAGTATCCCAAGTTCTTGGCGAGCTACAAGTCAGCTGGAGGCACTGCGAAATGAAGGCCCCGATCCTCTTGCTCCTCGCAATGTATGGCGCGGGAACCAGCTTGGCATTTGCCGGTGGTTCACAGGCGATAAACGACAAACAGGGGCCAGCAGGCATCGCCGTCGGTGAATCTTTGGTGGCGGCCAGGTCCAAGTTGATCAAACAAGGATGGAAGCCAACCCCGATGCACACCGGCGATGGCTATGAGTACAGCGGTGTCGAGCGCGAGCTGGCTGCACGCAAATTTTTGGAACTTGATACCTGCTCCTTTGATAGCTCGCGCTGCATCCTGTTCTATTCAAAGAAAGGCGCCTGCTTGCGCGTCGACACCATCGGTGAGCAACTCAAAGACATGACGGTGACGCGATGGGCCGATGAATGCCCGCAGGCGCCTGCCGAACCCAATGGCGGCGACGCGGGTCAGTAACGAGCTTGTGAATGGGGGCAAATGGGGACTGATGTATTGCTCAAATACACCAGTCCCCTTTTTCTGAAGCGGTTCGGTGGCGGGCCGTTTCAACAGCTGTCGGCGTTGCTGTTTAAGTGACGCATCCGGTCATGGGTCAATGCCCACGATGCCTTGCGCCATGGCCTACGCGTGGGCCAGAATCCGCCGGCTTGTGCGGCTGGGGTGCGGGTTTTATCGTTTTCGGGTCACTGGGAAACAGTGATCGGGTTTGGTAGCCCGTCTTCCGTCAGAAGCACAAGACTACTGTCTTGCGGGGACTTCATCGTCTCTGTTTTATGGTGGTCATGCGCGGGGCACCCTCGGGTGCGCCGGGGTTCCTGACGACCGGTCTACCAACCTGCGTATGGCCTCCACCCATCGTTTGGTAGCGAGGGTGCTGGCTCCTAACCGTTCTTGCGTCGGGAGTTTCACCATGATCAAACCCACACCCAATCCGCCCATCCTCGATCCGGCATCCCCCTACGAATCCATCGATTCCAGAAAACTCAACGAAGCCGCCGAACGCGCCCTCGACCACTACCTCAACCCGGCCCCCTCCATCATGGCCAGCGCCAACGCGGCCGAACCCATGTACCTGCCCAACCCGGCCTACGACACCGAATCCCTGCTGGCCAACGCCTGCGAAAACCTCGGCGCCGCCTCCGAAATGCTCAACAACTTCGCCGCCGTCCTCGACACCGGCCACCGCCGCACCGCGATCGGCATCGCGCAGTTGGTGATGCTGGGGGAAGTGGCGGTGGGGCAGGCGTTGGATAACGTCGAGCCGAAGGGGTAGGGCCGAGGCGTTTTGCGACGACGGCGGGGCCTGCATCTGATGGCTTGGGTTGCAGGCCCCTCTGTCCTACCATCGGCACATCGACAGAACGGAGGTTGATATGGAAGGTGGTCAGGACAAACGAATCATCATCGTGGGCGCAGGCATCGTCGGTGCATCGCTGGCGTATCACTTGGCCCGGCACGGTGCGCAGGTCACCGTGGTCGAGGCCGAAGAGATCGCATCGGGCGTGACCGGCCGCTCATTCGCCTGGCTCAACACCTCGCACCCCGAACCCGACCCGATTGCGCCACTGCGCGGGGTTGCCATCGAGGAATACCACCGGCTCGAAACCCAGGTGCCCGACCTGAAGATTCGCTGGACAGGCGCCTTGACCTACGGCGTGACGGCGGGTGACGTACCGCCGGCCAACCGGGTGACCCGTTCGCAGATCCTCGACCTCGAACCCAACCTCAAGAACCCGCCTCAATCCGCCGGGTACGCGGCGCAAGAAGGCGCGCTGGACGCCGTGGCCGCCTCGCATGCGCTGATCGCGGGCGCCGAGGCACACGGAGCGAAAACGCTCACCCAGACGCGAGTGCTCGGTTTCGTGACGCAGGCCGAAAGGGTGACCGCCGTCGAAACCACCCGAGGCACCCTCCATGCCGATGTCGTCGTATTGGCCGCCGGCACAGGCACCGCGAAGCTGACAGAGAGGCTGGGCGCGCCCCTGCCCATCAACGCCTCGCCCGCCATTTTCATCCGCTACAGCGCACCGCCCAACCTCGTCCATACCCTCATCTCCAGCCCCGACATGGAAGTGCGGCAAAGCGCGGACGGCGCGTTGCTGGCGGCAGAGGATTACCTGGACGACACCGCAGAAAACCAACCGGCAGCGATCGCACGCCGGACGGCCCAGGCCATTCAGAACGAACTCCATGTGGCTGAGTCCCTTGAACCGGAGTGGGCCTGCGTCGGCCTCAGGCCCATGCCGGCCGATGGCGTTCCCGTCATTGGTTATCTGCCCAATGTGGGCGGTGTCTATGTGTGCGCCATGCACCCTGGGGTTGTGTTGGCGGCGGTGGTGGGGCGGCTTGTCAGTGAGGAGATCATCGACGGAAGGGTGGCAGGAGAGCTTGATCCTTGTCGGCCGGATCGGTTTTTCCGGGCTTAGTGGGGTGCTAGCAGGTCTCGGACAAATCCTAGAACCGGGACGGCGGCTCATCTCCGGCGTTGATGTGGGAAAAGACAGCGTCTGGATTCGCCTGGCACCAATACCGGAACAGCAGCGAAGGTTCGGCCCCCGCAAAAAATTGACCGACAGTGCGCTCGGCCGGGACAAGCCACTTAGGCGTGGGCCATTGCTGAGCAAAAACACCGATGGGCTTGCCGGATGAACAGATGATCCAGGTCGCCAGTCCGCCACTGATGCCGGGAAGGTAGCCGGTGCCTTGTATCGCTTCGAACAAGCCGTCCAGCGTGGCGGTGGGATCGATCCTGATCGAAGTCCTGTGGCTGTGCAGGTCATCCCCAGCATGCACGCTGTCTCGATCGAGGGTGATGATCTGCATGAGTGTTCCTTCTTCCCGTTCTGGGCTAACGCCCTTTCAAATCAGCCTGGCCACGGAGCCCGCAGGCAATGTCCGAGCGGCCTCCATTGCCTTCAGCTGTTCAACGATCCGGTCACGCTCGTCCTTTGGCGTCTCTCGGTCGTTGATGGCGTAGGGCTGGGTGTCGACCCAAATGCTGAGCTGCTCAAGCGCCGACGGCTCGCAAGGGCTGTGGTCAAGCTGCTTGAGCAGATACCCTGCCTGGCTCCACTTGGGCATCAGTTCAAGGAGCGCCAGGCGCCGGGTGGGTGACAGCGTTGCCCAAATCGTGTCGAGCTGATGGGTGAGCGGCGAGCCGATGACGCTCCAAGGCTGAGTGCGTAAACCCAGGACGCCGGCCTCAAAAACGGCCCGGGCCGGCTCTGCGACCGCGGCGATCAGCCTCTCAGGGTTGTCTTCCCCTTCGAGCATCAACACGAGCGAACGCACCGCGCCGCTGCTTTGGCTCAAGGCCGCGGTCATCCAGTGTTCAGGAATACGCAGCTTCAGGTCCTGCGCCAACCCGAGGAGGCCGAGCCAGCGGGCCTTTGTGGCAGGCAACTTGCCCGCCAACTGGGCCTGCAGCATCTGCAGCGGGTCGACGCCGTACTTTCCGGCGGCCCACAGCGCAGTGGACCGTGCCGCTGGCGACGGATCCAGCAAAAACGCTTCGATCAATTGGGTGCGGCCGGCCTGCAAGCGGATCGCTTCCAGGAACGACTGCCTCCTGAGGATGCTGCTCTTGCTGGCGAGCCCGAACGCGATGGCCCGCTGGGCCGACGCCGGCTCAAGCTCCATCGCCTTGCCGAGCGCCAAGCGGCGCACGCTGAAGTCGACATGGTGAAGGCACGACACCAGAAACGCCTCCCGTTCATCCTCAACCTTCGTCTGAACGAGCACCCGAAACAGCAACCGCGCGCACGAGCCTCGGCTGGCGTCGAAACCCGCCGCGCAGCGCTCGACGCATTCAGGCGTTGCCAGCAATGCTTCAAGCTTGTTGATCGTCGAACGGTGGTCGTCGCGATGGCGATGCTCAAGCGCCAGAATGGCGGGCATCTGAGCGACCAGCCAACCGGCATGCTGCGGCGTCAGGTAGTCTTCGAAAGCCTCGCGCGCGACTGCGCGAACCTGAGGCACCCAATCATTGAGCCGCACGATGATCGCCGCCAACCGTTCCGCCGACAGAGAAGACCGAACCGCCTGCAGGCCAGCCTCCCGGTCGAATCCGCTCCACGAGGTGATAAGCAACGTCCAGTCACGGAGGGGGGAGGGATCTAGTGGCGTGGCTGTGGTGACTGGGGTTGCGGCGGCTGCATCTGCGGCTGTGTGGCGTAGGGTGTCTGCTGTGGCGGGTGTTTTGCCGATGAATCGTTGCAACCAACTTTTCCACATGAAGCTGAATATCCCTGAGTTTGAACGGTGGCGTGGGGGTAGCATGCCTGTTCAGGGGGGGATTTGGAACGGCTCGCTGGAAACCGTCGGGTCAGCCCTGCACTGAGTGCGATGAAGTGGAAAAAACACATAAGGGATTTGGTGGACTGCTAATTGGAACTTAGAAAACGGCTAGTCGGCCTCGTTTGTGTGGTCAGCTTCTGTGCTCAGGCGGTCGATGTTCCTATCAAAGAAGGGATGCCGTTTGTCAGTGCCAGAAAGGCGTTGATCAACAGTGGGTGGAAGCCGAACCCTACCTACGCGGGTGAGTTTGGGGTGGAGAGCATCCTTATGAGGAAGGGCTACTCGGAGATTGAGTCTTGTACGGAGGGGGTTAGGTATTGCAGTTTCAATTACATCAAGGATGGGGTGTGTCTTGGTGTGGGGGCTGTTGGGGAGGAGGTTAAGGGAATGAAGGTTTACGCTTGGGTGTTTAAGTGTCTTGAGAAGGAGTGAGTGTTGTTTGGATTTATAAAACGGGTTTTTCAACCTGCCTCCGAAGAGAGCGTTCTTGGGTATTCGATTTCAGAGCTTAAGGCGATTTTTAGGGCCGAACTGCAAGAGTTTCCTCGTGGGGAGTGCTGCTATCCTGTTTTTGCCTCGTTAGTTGGTTTGGGGGTGCAGGCGTTCTATTCGGATTTTGTTATGGATGTGGCTGAGGTTGGTGAGTTTCAGGCTCTGGTTGGTGAGCGTTTTGCTGCTTGCGATGAAATTGATGTGAATGGTTTGGTGGTGCGGTGCTATCTGGATGAAATCAAAAATAGTCGGTTAGTTGTTTCTGTATCAAAAAGGGAATTTAAAGTCGCAACGGTTCGGTTGATTACCAACGATATTGGTTTTTTAGAAAGTCTTGGTGAGAAGAGGTTTGCAGTTCCTCCGCCGTGGGTTGTGTTTGAGAACTACAATGCGTCTTGGTGGGGCGGCGATATGCAAGGAGCACAGGGGTACTATAATGATACATATTTTTCTATGTTTTTTTTGAGTTTGAACCGGGTGGAGAGGGCTAGCTATTATGCGAGGTATTCAGCTTCTGAGATTTGGATTTCTAGTTTGGAGTTGATGTTGGAGTCTTGAAGGGGGCGAGTTTTGTTAAAAGCGCGCCCCAGTTTTCTTAAGGGTGCTAGAGTCTGGTGTGTGGTTTATTGTTGGTGAGAGGAATAGCCGTGATCGCCATGGTTCTTTATGCTTGGTTAAAGGCACATGTATAGCTAGAATCTTTTATCAGGCGTCGTCATTGGGGGCGTTGAAACTTTCAATATGAGAAGGATCCAGGCCGCGCAATGTGGATTGAAGGCGCTTGAATGAGGCGGTAAGCCAGAGGTTTTCTGGAAGCCCAAGTTCTTCTTCTAGTTTGTCGGCGGTGTCTAGAACTGTGTCGACATCAATCAATTCATTCATGCTTTTTCGGTCGCTAACATAGCCTGGTCGAACTGTTAGGGCCGCAAAGGTTGTGATAGCGTTCATGTTGCTTAGTTGCTTTGTTAGGTTGCTCCTGAGTTCGTTGTCCCACCGTTCGCTATTGGCGATGCAATAAATTGCCTCCATGTTAGGGAGTCGACGCAGTGCAGTTTCATCCATGATGGCGCGGCGATAGCGAGGTAATTCTTGCTCCAGTAGTTTTGATGTTTCGTTCTTGTTGTAAATAACCTCGCCATCATTCGGGCGTGAGTGGTGTGTAAGGTTGTGGGCGTGAAGATGCTTCCGTAAAAGCCATGGCACTACGAGAAGATCGCCATCCGCTATCAAAGCCTCAACGGTTGATTTAACACGTATCGTGCCTTCAGAGCCGGATCTCACATGCTGCCACAAAGTGAACCCTACATCCTCCACCAAAGAGCCAAGGGATTCTTCGCTCTTGATCCAGTCTTGCTGCCGAATAAGAGTACGGGCCAACGCAACCCAGAAAATCTTGTCTCCGCTATGAGGAAGTTCTAGAAGTAAGTCGCCAAGTCGATCAAACAACGCAGGAAATTTTTCGCTCCGCTGGAGATTTACAATGATTTTCTCCATTTTTTCGATGTTATCGATGCTCCAGATTTTTTCAATTTCAGTCCTAGGCATCATGCCTGGTGGATTGCCGAGGTAGAGCATGCGTATCAGGTTTCGACGTTTAGCGATCCTTTTTCCGTTGGGAGCTATGTTTTTTTTGCTGAAACGAGGAAAAAGTACTTGAAGAATCTCGCGATAGGCATCTGCGCCAGAACCTAATATGTCAGTAACAGAGACTTCTTTGTTATTGTTGTTTTCGCGTAAGACGTTTCTTTTCAAAAGTTCATTAAGGTTGGGGTCATCAATCACGGCCTCAAGGTTGTTGACGATAAGGTCTCGTACTGCAGGAGCTTTTGTGATAAGCCAACTGTATCCTAAGACATCATAGGGACATATCTCGCCACGTACTATTTCTTCCAGTACAGCGAATGCGCCGACCAGTCGTTTGATTTCACGGGGAGTGCGAGCGGCCTGGATAATTTGTTGAATGATTTCCTCTTGGTATGGCTCTTTGATGTCTGGCAGTTTAATGCGATTGATTCGTAAAGAATTATTTATCAGCGCCTTGACATCATCTGCGAAAAGCGGTCGTAGTGAGATCGGAAACTGGATAATTTTCTCTATGTAGCTTTCTCCAGTTTGCTTTCGCTCCGTGGGATCGTTTCCTCTTCCGAGCGCTTGTGCCACACGATCAGGATCGTAGGCGACCAGATATGAGATACCTCTGATATCACCTACGGCTTTCACAAGTTGAGCCACTGCGCGAACTTCGTCATCCTCAACTCTGTCTAGTTCATCTATTAATACAACGACCGGTACGTTTGCCTTGGCAAGTTTTGCTTCGAGTTTTTTTCTTTCTTGATTCGCTGATAGATCTTTTGGTTTGGGCAGCGTCTTAAGGATTTTGGCGATGCATTTTCCCCAAAGAGTAGTAGCGCCACCACTGCCAAAAATATCAATTATGGCGGCAACTGAAGTGCCTGCAAACTCAATGGAAGCCTTGTATCGTTCTAGCTGTATCTGTACCTCTCTTATTCTTTCGCTGTTGCTGCGGCCGAGTGCTTCACGTAAGCTGCTGAAATATGCTTGTAGCAATTCGTCGCGTCCTTTGAAAAGCCATGGGTTCAAAGTTGCAACTACAACGCCATCGAGCTTCTTTAATTCTGTGCTAAGCAAGTTAAGGATGCTCGATTTTCCAAGTCCCCATTCACCGGTAAGGCCTATTACAAAACCTGTTGCGCGGCGAGTGACTTCTCCCTCGGCGTTCCATTCTGTGTGAACTAGCGCTTTGATAAGGCTGGCGATGAATGGGCCACGATCCAATGCATCTGCTTCAGCGTTGTTGATGGGGCGATCTTGACGCGCGAGATGATCATTGCTTTCCATAGTTCAGTTCTTCACTTCCGTATTTGGGATACAATTATTTTGGTATATAAATTTAGCGCACGTCTGTAAATAGATGCATAGAGACCGCCTTCGGCAGAATGCAAACTCTTTCCGGTCAAACGGTCGACCAGATACTCGCCTTGTTCATACTTCAACCTCAAACCCCCCACCCCCCAACCGCTCCCCATTCACCATCACCTCCACCCCATGCCACCCCGCATAATGCTTGCGTGTCGTGAAATCCCTGATCTGCTGCCGCCGCACCACCTCAACCTCCCCAAATCCCGCCAAATCCAACCCCTTCAACTTGAACACCTTGCGCGATGTCCCGCCGTTCGCCTTCACGTAGTCGATCGCGTAATCGATCACCAACCGCTGTGCCTCGGGCACGGTGGACTTTACGGTGAACGACAGTGTGATCGTGTCCCCCAGCCGTACCACTGCCGGTTCCACCTTCACGTCCAGCAACTCGACCTCGGCCTTCGCGCCGGCGCCGATGAGGCTCAGGGCGCGGGGGTTGCCTTGTTTGATCAGGTTGCGCAGGGCGTGTTTGGCGATCCAGGCGGTGTGTTTGTTGTCCAGCGACCAGCCCTCTACGGTGTCGAGCACCCAGTGCGGGTGTTCCTTGGTGATGTCGTTGAGGTGGTTGGCCACGGATTTGCGCACGTAGAGGCTGTCGTCGGCCTTGAGCCGGTCGAGGATGCCGGCCGCCAGTTGCGGGTCGGCCTGCACCGGTTCGAGGCGGAACGACCAGGGCAGGCGCGGGCGGCTGCCTTCGCTGGCGAGGCGGCGGACGTGGTGGTTGTCGTCGCGGGCCCAGTCGTGCATGCGTTCCAGGGTGCGGGACAGGTCGCTGCGCAGGAAGTGGCGGATGGCGAATTCGGAGGAGCCGAACGCGGTGAAGTAGTGGAGCGCGTCCAGCGAGGTGTCGAACGCGTGGCCGCCGTAGCTCGCGACGTAGTGCGGCAGGGTCATGCTGACGAAGGCGCTGTTGAGCCGGGGCGCGAGGTCGCGCAGGACAGCGAGCGAGTCTTCGTAGCTCAGCGGCAGCACGGCGTGCAGGCATTCGCTGACGCGGGCCATGCGTTGCATCACCGAGAGCTCTGCGAGGCCGTCGTTGGCTTGTTTAAGAAAGGCCTTGGCCTTGAACGCCGGGTACACGGCGCTCATCTCGTCGGCGATGTGCCGCAGGCGTTCGGCGTTGAAGATTTCCTTGAGCGCGGGGGCGGCGGTGGCGGGGGTGCTCATGGTCAGTTCATCGGCGTGCGGGCGAAGGCGTCGAGGCCTTCGGCGTACGCGGTGTAGTGGGCGATGTGCGGGAAGCGGGCGGCGTCGATCTGGTCGGGGACCACCAGGCCGGTGAAGCTCCAGGCGACGGCCAGGGTGATGCCGTCCTGCATCAGTGCGCCGTCGGTGGGCAGCGGTTGCCGTTGCAGTTCGAGTTCAAGGGCGGTGAAGGCGGCGGCGAGTTGGCCTTCGACCCGCTCGACCCACGGTTGGAACTGGATCTCCGCCGGGCGCAGGTTGCGCTCGTAGTAGAGCTGCACGGCTTTTTCGCACGCGGCCAGGCCCAGGCCGATGAGGTGCAGGGCGCGTACGCGCGCGGCGGGGTGGGCGGGCAGCAGGGATTGGCCGGAGAGGGTTTCGAGGTAGTCGATGATCAGGGTCGAGTCGATCAACGTCTGGCCGTCATCGAGGATCAGGGTAGGGGCCTTGACCACCGGGTTGATCTGTTGGAAGCGCTCGAAATGGCGGAACACCGACACCGGTTCGTGCGCAAGCTCGATGCCCAGGCACTGGGCGGAGATGGCCACGCGGCGGACATAGGGTGAGTCGAGCATTCCGATCAGTTTCATGTGCAGCTCCCTGGGTGTTTGTTATGGGAGTCGAATGTAGCGGTTCGGTCTGGCGGTTGACTACACCCGCATGCCGTAACGGGGATGAAACACCCGAAAATAAAGGGCTTTGCGGGCCTTGCCGGGGGTGGTTCCGGTTCTATAGTCAAAGTGCCAGCATCGACCAGGGATGGTAAAAGCAGACAAGTTCAGACCCACTGATTCAGTACTTGTCGGTATGTGTCCCTTGCAGTCCAAGGCCTTGCGAACGTGGAGGCCTTGGAAGGTGCGAACGCATCAGGTCGTGCTTTACGGACAGCAAGGGGGGCGGGACATGTACGGTTATAGATTCACGGTGTTGTGTCTTGTGGGCATAGGACTGACCGGATGTGGCAGTTCAAAGCCCGAGCCGGGCGTTGTTGCCGAGAATTGGACACTCAATACGGAGCAACTGGGTATCAAGGCGATCTATCCGCCCCGTAGCAATGTTGAAGTGGGTGACCTGTTTATTGCGCGTGCGGCAAAGGCGGGCGAGAAACTTTCCACCGGCGACTACGTCCTCGCTTCGACGAAATTCGATTACATCGATATCGATGCGCAGATTGTCGAATCCGCGCGCAAACACACGTTCACGTCGTTGGCCACCTATGACGACGGTTCGGGAAGCGGATCGGTGCAGGCCCGGGCGCTCATACCCATGGAAATCGATGGCACACAGGTCAACAGTCTGGTGGCGTTTCCTGGGTTTACCTTTGCCTCACTGGCCGAGAGCGACATCGGGGTCAACGTTACCAGCAGCGCCATCGCGTCCGCCCTGGGGTTTGGGCGCCGTTCTCAATACAGCGTTTCGTATTCGGTTCCCAGCGCTGAAACGTATGGGGCCAGGTATCTGCTGGCGAGAAAGCGATTCGACGAAGAGACGTCCACCCGTTACACGGAAGATGATCTTCGCAGAATGCGCGAGGCGGCTGATCAACTGCAGGCAACTCAGATGAAAACGGCAAACGCCGCTGCCCCGATACTGGTGTTTGTCACGGATGTCTATTTGGCCCGTGCCCTTGATGTGGTGGTGACCTCAGAGGAGGGTATGAGCAGCACGTTCAAGGCTGTGACCTTGGCGATGGTCGATTTAAGCGACAAGAAAAAATCCCTTGAGGCACAACTGGGCAAGTTGACCGGGGAAGCGGCAACGAAGCCTCAAGCACCTGCGGAGGCGCCCAAGCCCAAGCCGGAGGATCCCAAACCCGCTGTCGCAGGCGAGAAGCCGAAGGAAGACAAGCCCCCCAAAGAAGGTTCAACGCCGCCTAAACCGCCGGCCAAGCAAGCCGAGATCGATCGGGTCAAGTCCGAGTTGGCACAGGTTAACGATCAGTTGAGGGAGAAGGTCAGCCAGATCGTGCCGGACTTGCCCGGGGTCACCGGATCGGTGGTCCGGTCATCGGCGTTGGGCATCACGTTGCGGCAAGCCTTTGCGGAACCTGTCGCCATCGGATATCGAGGCATCCATTTCAAAATTGCGGCGCTCAAGCCTTCTGGTGCAGCTGGCAAACCGCTTGAGCCAGATCCCGGCGGTGACCCAGGGCCATTAATGCTTCCCGGCATCAAAATCATGGGTACAGACCGCTGACATCGGGTCTGGGCTCGTGTACCGGCGAGTGCACCGCACTCGCCACCTGCTCACTAGTCCTCAAACCCCACCTGCTCCTGCATCTCCTCCACCTTCAACCCCAACCGGTACGCCAGCGCAATGAACAACGCCTGGCACAGGCACAACGTCGCGCTCAACGAGCGGAACGCGAACGAACGCCCCTCGTTGACCAGCAGCACCGCACCGGCGCCTTTGGTCAGCGGCGAGAGGTGGCTGTCGGTGATGACCAGGGTGTTGGCCTGCTGTTGCCGGGCCAGGCGCAGGCAGTGCTGGGTTTCCTTGGCGTAGGGGGTGTAGCTGATGGCGACCACCAGGTCGTTGGCGCGCACGCTGCGCATCTGTTCGCGGTAGCTGCCGCCCAGGCCGGAGATGAGCTGGATGCGCTTTTGGGTGTGGCGCAGGTTGTAGGCCAGGTAGTCGGCCGCGGCGAAGGAGCGGCGCACGCCGATGACATGGATGTGGTCGGCGCCGGCCAGCAGATCCACGGCCTTTTCGAACGCGGCGTCGTCCAGTTCCAGGCCCAGCCGTTCGATGCCGGAGAGGGTGGCGGCGATGCATTCGCGGACCAGGTCGCTGTCGGTGGTGGGCCGGGACTTGTCGGCGATCAGCGTGCGGATGCGTTTCTGGTGGCTCTGCACCGGCGTGGTCTTGTGGGTGTAGGCCTCGCGGAACAGCGCCTGCATCTCGCTGAAGCCGCTGAAGCCGAAGCGCTGGCAGAAGCGTACGATGGCCGACGGGTGCACTTCGCACTCATGGGCGATGTCGCTGATGCGGTCGAGCATGATCCGCTCGCTTTGCTGGCTCATGTAGGCGGCGATGCGCTTGAGCTGGCGCGGCAGGGAGTCGTGTTCGTCGGTGATCCGCTGCAGCAGGCGCTCGGCGTTGACCGGCTGATCGGTGGACGGCATGGGCAATCCTTCTGGCTGTTCTTTTATAAGGGCACGCGGCTGCGGCGAGGAGTCGCCGGCCTTGAGGATAGCCAGTCCGGGCGGCGTTTTGTGAAGCCTAAGTCCATGGTTTTGCTGCTGAATCGATGCACCGCGCCGGCCTGCGCGTTCAGGGTGGGGTGCGACAAAGCGCCACGCCCAATCGCCGTTTGTCTTCTATATACAGCCGCTGGACTGAATTTCTTGCTATAAACGCACTCCGATGGCCGCTGCGAACCCCGTCTGCGGGCGGTTTCCGGGCTTTGTCGGACAAATTCCCTGTATTTCCAGTTGCTGAGGCCTCAATCGGGCCTTAGACTGCCGCCCCTTCGTAAATTGAGTGCCGGGTGGCGTTTGCAATAAACGATGCCTTTCCGATGACCGCAGGCGGTTCGCCGGAACGCTCCCTAATTCGCCTTAATGCACGTTTTTTATTAGAGATATCAATGACAAAGGACAAGTTGCTGGCCATGCCGGCAGATGACTACATGAATGCCGAGCAGCACGCTTTCTTCACTGAGCTGCTGCAGAACATGAAAGTCGAAACCCACGAGCGCATTGAGCAGAACCGTATTGCCATCGAAAGCCTGGACACCCCGGCTGACCCGGCGGACGCCGCCTCGGTGGAAGAAGAGCGCACCTGGCTGGTGAACGCGATCGACCGCGACCAGCGCATGCTGCCGCAACTGGAACAAGCCCTTGAGCGCATCAAGGAAGACAGCTTCGGCTGGTGCGACGACAGCGGCGAGCCGATCGGCCTCAAGCGCCTGCTGATCAGCCCGACCACCAAATACTGCATCGAAGCCCAAGAGCGCCACGAGCAGATCGACAAGCACCAGCGCCAGGCCTGATTGCGCCGACGCGGTCATCGCGGGCAAGTCCGCCTCCACAAGGTTTACGGTGATACCCGGACCTTTGTGGGAGCGGGCTTGCCCGCGAAGCGTTTTGCCGTCCGTAACAATCCCGCCGTTCCATTGACCTGCCACAGACCCCACGACTAACGGACCATGGATAATGGCGTTGTAGTGGCGTTTAATGCGGCCACAACAATGAGAACACGCGTGGGGTTACGAAATGACGAGAGATGGATCTCTGGTTGAGGCTCTGCCTGCACCAGTTGTTTTGCCGAAGAACCGCTGGCTGTCGCCGACGCTGCAGAGCATCGCCCTGATGCTGTTGCTGGCGGGCATGGCGCTGGGGGGCTGGCCGCTGTACGCGGGCATGCCGCTGGCGGTGCTGATCGTATGGCTGCCGCGACTGCGTTCCCGCGCCACCCCTGAGGCCCGGCCTGTCGACACCGGCAGCGCGATGGCCGAACTGACCCGCGACCTTTCCTACACCACCAGCCATAACGCGCTGTCCGCCGCCGGCGTGGCGTTTTCGGTCAAGGCACTGGCCGGCAAGCTGCAATCCCAGCTCGATGCGGCGCAGCAGATCGTCAGCAACGCCGAGGTGATGATCGCCACCGAACAGGCCACGTCGCAGCTCAGCCGGCAGGCGTTGGGCGCCGCCAGCGAGGCGCACCACAGCAGCGCGGCGGGGCATACCGTGCTGGTCGATTCCATTTCGCGCATGCATCAGCTCAGCCAGCGCGCCAACGACAGCCGCGAGCTGATCGAAGCCCTGAGCCAGCGCAGCGACGACATTCAGCGCGTCACGCTGGTGATCCAGTCCATCGCCAGCCAGACCAACCTGCTGGCGCTCAACGCCGCCATCGAGGCGGCCCGCGCCGGCGAGCACGGGCGCGGGTTTGCGGTGGTGGCGGACGAGGTGCGCGGTCTTGCGGCGCGCACGGCGTCGGCCACCGACGAGGTCGGCGAAATGGTCGCCGACATCCAGCAACGCACCGCACAGGTGGTGGAGCAGATCCGCCAGCTCTCCGATGACCTGCACACAGGCGTGGAGCAGGTCGAGCTCACCGGCCAGCACCTGGAAAACATCGCCCGGCTGGCCGCCGGGGTGGAAACCCAAGTGGGCGAGATCGCCCAGGGCGCCGAGACCAACCGCGAGCAGCTCGACAGCCTGTTCACCGCCATCGAGCAGATGCGCGCCGACCTGGCCATCAGCGACCAGCAGACCCGCCGCCTCGCCGAAGCCGCCGTGCAGATGGAAGGCCAGGCCGAGACCATCAGCGAACGGCTGGCCGAGGTCGGGCTGGATGACTACCACCAGCGCATCTACGACCTGGCCCGCGAAGGGGCCGAGCAGATCGCCGCGCGCTTCGAGGCCGATGTCGATCAAGGCCGGATCAGCCTCGACGACCTGTTCGACCGTCACTACCAGCCGATCCCCGGCACGCGGCCGGAGAAGTATCAGACCCGGTTCGACCGCTACACCGACCAGGTGCTGCCGGCGATCCAGGAACCCTTGCTGCCGCGCCACGAAGGTTTGGTGTTCGCCATCGCCTGCACCCAGCAGGGCTACGTGCCGACCCACAACCAAGTGTTCAGCCAGCCGCTGACCGGCGACGAGCAGGCGGACACGGTCAACAACCGCACCAAACGCAAGTTCGCCGACCGCACCGGCATCCGCTGCGGCAGCCACCAGCAGCCGGTGCTGCTGCAGACCTACACCCGCGACACCGGCGAGCTGATGCACGACCTGTCGGTGCCGATCACCGTCAAGGGCCGGCATTGGGGCGGATTGCGCCTGGGCTACAAGCCTGAGGCGCCGCGCTGAGGATTGTTGCCGCACCTGCAATGAAGCTGTGCATCCCGGCGGCTGTTTCCCTGGGGCCTGAGTCATTACTCTGCCTGCATAGTTAGGTAGCTAATGGTCTCGGGAGGTCAGCATGCAATGCAGGGTCGATGTGGCGGCGGTGATCGGCAGTGCCGTGCCCGCTGGCTTGCGGGCGCGGGGGCAGCGCGTGTGCTGGGTGGTGCTGCTCAACGGCGAGCCCCGGGGGGCGGCGTTCGCCAGCCGCGACGAGGCGGAAGAGTGCAGGGCCGCTTGGCTGGCGCAGTTGAGTGCCGGGCTTGAAGGCCACCTGCACTGACCGGCTCAGAGGCCCGCTTGCGTTTCCAGTGACCGGGCGAGGGCGCAGGCCTGGTTGTGATCCTTGCGGAATCCTCTCACACGTCCTGTAGACGTTTCCTTGATGTGAAAGAACCCGTTACCGGCCGGCACCACGCGATAGCGCGGCCCGTCGGTAACGGGTTCATTGCGTTGCAGGCCGTAGCCGTCCGCCGTCGGCGGGAATGGGAGGGCGTCGGGACGGGCCTGAGCGGGCAAGGCGAAGTGGGTCAGGTTGCACATGTGAAGTCCTTTTCGTGGTCGGATCGGCATTGGTTTACCGTTGCGGGTAGTCGTATCGAGCATCGGTGCTCTAGAATCGCCAGTGCCTGTTGGCGAACGTTGTTTATCTAAAGCAATTTTTTACCGGCGATATGTCGGAAAAATGCTTTTTTTAGTAAGTTTTTTCCCTAAAGTTCGTAGTCGGTTTTGTCCGGCCCATGACGAGGCGTTTTCCTTCAACGTCCGGCGAACTTCAGGGCAGATTCCGCGAGCGGCATTCCGTTAGTCTTACCGAACCTCGCGATGAAGGGGCCGCTGCCCCGCTCAGGCTTTCACCTGATTCATTCGGCAATACCGTCGGCCCGGCCGTCACTTTTTTGCCGTGCGCGTTTTCCGGCGTGCGGCACTCTTTTCCAGTGTGGGGATGTTTCTTTGGCAGTCAGTAACCTCGATATGCATGCCTTGTTCGTGTTGGGCGATTTGCGGGCAAAGCTGGTCAAGCAGTTCCAATCGCGTTTCGTGTATGTCACCGAACAGAACGCCGAAGGCATTTACGTGGCGGAGATCGACACCGAAAGCGCCTTGGTGGTGGACGACAAGCCGGGGCTCAAGCTCAAGGTCGGCGACCATTTCAGCGCGTCGGTGCTGCCCAGCCGCGAAGGCGGCAAGTTCGACATCCGCTTTCGTGACATCAAGCTGGTGGTCTACGGCCTGGGCGACTACGCCTTCGTCACCACCGCCGACGGCCATGCCATCGTGTTCAAGGAAGGCCACAACGTGGTGACGGTGTTCGCCGCACACGCGCAGTTGACCGAAGGCCTGACCAAGACCCTCAAGGCCGTCACCGCCAAGGCCGCCAAGTGGCGCAAGGGCGAGCTGGTGACGTTCAAGGCCAGCGAGTGAGCCGTGCCGACTTTCATGGGCAGCACCTCGACCGCGCCCGTGAGGAGGCCCGCAGGCTCTACGCCGCGAAGGCCGAGCTGAAAGGCGCCTGGCTCGGTTGGGTGGCCTCGCAGATCTACGGCCTGCGCCCGGCGGAATACGCCAGCATGGTCAGACGCGAGCTGCAGCGCTTGCAGGAAATGTCTGAAAACTGATCTTCGTCCGTGTCATGCCCTGAAAAAGCAGGAACCTCGTCTACAGTCAGTTGACTGAGTATTCAGAGGCTTGCGGTCTTCTGTCAGGCCGTCCTGCTATTGCTGCGAACAGCACGAGGTGCAACGCATGAACGGATTACGACAGTGGTTTTTCGCCTGCCTGAGCGCATGGGCCCTGCTGGCGACGCCGGCGGCGAACGCTGCGCAAAAGCCCATCCATTTCGCCGACCTTAACTGGGAGAGCGGCAGCCTGATCACCGACGTGCTGCGGATCATCGTCGAGAAGGGCTACGGCCTACCCACCGACACCTTGCCGGGCACCACCATCACCCTGGAGACGGCGCTGGCCAACAACGACATCCAGGTCATCGGCGAAGAGTGGGCCGGCCGCAGCCCGGTGTGGGTCAAGGCCGAGGCCGAAGGCAAGGTCGCCAGCCTCGGCGACACGGTCAAGGGCGCCACTGAGGGCTGGTGGGTGCCGGAGTACGTGGTCAAGGGCGACCCGGCCAAAGGCATCAAGCCGCTGGCGCCGGACCTGCGCAGCGTCAGCGACCTGATCAAGTACAAGGATGTGTTCAAGGATCCGGAGAACCCGGCCAAGGGGCGCTTCCTCAACAGCCCGATCGGCTGGACTTCGGAGGTGGTGAACAAGCAGAAGCTGATCGCCTACGGATTGCAGGATGCCTACACCAACTTTCGCAGTGGCTCCGGTGCGGCCCTGGATGCGGAAATCAGTTCATCGATCCGCCGGGGCAAGCCGGTGCTGTTCTATTACTGGTCGCCGACGCCGCTGCTCGGCAAATTCAAGCTGATCCAGTTGCAAGAGCCACCCTTCGACGCCGAGGCCTGGAAAACCCTGACCGACGCCGACAACCCCAACCCGAAACCGACCCGTTCGCTGGCCTCGAAGCTGTCGATCGGCGTGTCGGCGCCGTTCCAGAAGGAATACCCGGAGATCGCGGCGTTCTTCGCCAAGGTCGATTTCCCCATCGACGCACTGAACAAGGCCCTGGCCGGCATGAGCGAGAAACACACACCGCCGCGGGAGGCGGCGGTGGCGTTCATGAAGGATCACCCGCAGGTGTGGCAGGCCTGGTTGCCCAAGGACGTGGCGGACAAAGTGGCCGCCGGCCTGTGACCAAGGCCGGCGCCCTCAATGGTCAACCGCTCTGGTCGCGCCCTCAGAACCGCGTCTGCACCGCCAGCTCGAAGGTGCGCGGCGTGCCCAGGTAGTACGCGGGCGACACATGGGCGAACTCGGCGTACACCTCGTTGGTCAGGTTGCGCACCCGGCCGGTGACGGTGGTATGCGCATCGACCTTGTAGCTCAGGAAACTGCCGAACAGCGTGTACGACGGCACGGTCATGGTGTTGGCCGTGTCGGCGTACACCGACGCCACGTACCGCGCATCGACCCCGCCTTGCCATTGCGGCGAGAAGTCATAGGTCAGCCACAGGTTGCCCACGCGGTCCGGCACGTTGGTCGGCGTGTTGCCCTTGCGCGAGACCACCACGCCGGCGGCGTTCTTCTCCGTGAAGTCGTCGTATTGGGCATCGACCCAGGCGAAGTTGCCCTCGGCCAGCAACCGGTCGGTGATGCGCAGCGAACTGGCGACCTCGATGCCTTTGGAGGTCTGCTGGCCCACCGGGATGCTTAGGGTCGGGTTCAGCGGATCGGTCACGGCGAAGTCCTTGCGCTCGATCGTGTAGGCCGCCACCGTCGCCGAGCCACGTCCGTTCAGGTAGTCGAACTTGCTGCCGATCTCCCACTGCTTGCCCGTCGAGACATCAAAGTCCTGGGTGCCGTTCGGCTGTTCGGCGGCGGTGCTGTACTGCACGTAGACGTTGGCCGACGGAATGAACTGATACGTCAGCCCGACGCGGCCGGTGACCGGTTCCCAACTGCGTTTGAGGTGCTTGGGGTTGCTGGCGGTCACGGTGCGGTGGTTGGTCACGTCCAGGTCGATGTCGTCGTAGCGCAGCCCGGTGAGCAACGCCAGCTTGTCGGTCAGCGCCAGACGGTTTTCGGCGAACAGGGCCTTGGTGGTGACCTCGTTGGTCTTGTCGCTGACGAAGCCTGGCTTGGTGCCGGGAATGTCGTAGAAGTGCCCGGGCCGGTAGTTGTCGGGGTCGACCGTGCTCGCGCCCTTGACGTTGAGCGGCGAGTTGGTGGTCTGGTTGACCTTGTACTCGAAGCCGCCGGACCACGTGGTGTCGAGGCCGAACAGGGTGTTGTCGTGGCGCAGTTCGAACTGGTTGCCGTTCTGTTCGCCCTGGTGCCGCACCTGATACGCGGTGGAGCGGTTCACCGCGCTGTTGTCGGCGTTGTACTGGTAGGTCTCCAGGTTGCGGTAGTCGCGCTGGCTGTCCAGGTGGTAGAGGGTGTTGCGCAGGGTGGTGCTGTCGTTGATCCGGTAGTCGATGATCGAGCGCACCCAGATCGTGCGCTGTTCGTAGCGGCCGTCCTCGACGTTGTAGTTGTTGAAGCGGTTGTGCTTGTCGATCTTCAGCTCGCCCGCCTTGGGATTGAGCACCGGCGTGCCCCAGTACGGGCTGTCTTCGTGCTCGTCCTGGTATTCCAGGGCCAGGGTGTGCGACAGGTCGGGCGTCAGGTCGCTGAGCAGGGAGAACGCCACGCTCCAGGCGTCCCGCTCCTGGCGGTCGATGTAGCCGTTGCCGGTGTTGTGGCTGACGTCCAGCCGCGCGTAGTGCTGCACGTCGGCGCCGGGTTCGGTCAGGGCATGGTTGAGGCCGAAGGCGGTTTCGACGGCGTCGAAGGTGCCGTAGCTGACCCGGCCTTCGACGGCCTGCTCGTCGCGGGTGGCGAGCTTGGTCACGTAGTTGAGCGAGCCGCCGACCGAACCGGAGCCGTTGATCAGCGACGACGGGCCGCCGACCAGTTCGACCCGGTCGTAGATCCACGCATCGACCGGCCGCGCCAGCCCGCCGGAGACGTTGACGCCGTTGAACATCTGGGTGATCTGGCTGCTGGTGAAGCCGCGGTAGGACACGAACCCGCCGAAGCCCGGCGGGGCGCTGGCGTTGACGCCGGGCAGGGTGTTGGCGGCGTCCTGGAAGTTCTGCGCGCCGTGGCGTTCGATGTCATTGCGGTTCGCCACCGCCACCGAGGCCGGCGTGTCGCGCACGCTCAGGCCCAGGCGCGAGGCCATGCCGCTGGAGCCGTCCAGGCTCAGGCCCGGTTCGGCGGCGGATTCGCCGTCGATGGTGATCGGCGCCAGGTCCACGGCCGATTGCGCCCAGGCGTTGACGGACAGGCAGCCGCACAGGCTCGCCAGCAAAGTGAGTTGTTTCATCGTTGAATCCTGAATGCTTGTCTAGGAATCAGCGCACAGGCGAACGCCGCGCGTTGGCGCAGTGGGCTGACGAATCAAAAAGGCAAGGGCACTCAGGCGAGCGGCGGGGCGCGGGGGTTGGCCGAAGGCCAGGTGAAGCGGGCGGGGAGGTCGGCGCTGACGATGGCCGGCCGCGGCGGGCTGTGCTGTTCCGGCAGGATCGCCAGGGTCAGGCTGGAGTTGAACGCCGGCCCCATGCCGCCGGTGGAGCACAGCGGGCAGCCGAAGGCCTTGGCCAGGGTCGGCAGTTTTTCTTCGGAAGGGGTGGCGGCGAGCGGCGCCTGGGTGGCCGGATCGACCGCGCAGAACTGGCCGCCGAGGCCGTTGAGCTGCATCCCGACCATTTGCCCGTGACCGATGCTGCAGGCGAACACGTTGAACAGGACGCAGCAATAGAGCATCCAGGCCAGCAGTGAGCGATCGGAACGGGTGAATTTCATGGGCGGCACTTTACCCAAGGTCGAACGGTCGTGCACATGGAAAAATGCCGTCTAGGATGATTTTGTTCAAATCGAAAACAAGGAACCGCGACCATGACGTTTGTCTTGGCTCGAGGGTTGGTCACGGTGTTCGCGGTGATCAGCCTGGTGCATGTGTATTGGGCCCTGGGCGGGCAGTGGGCGGCGGCTGCGGTGGTTCCGCACGTGCCCGTGGCCGAAGGCGCGGCGACGTTGCGGCCGGCGTTCAAGCCGTCGGGCTGGCTGACGTTGCTGGTGGCGGCGGCGCTGCTGTCGGTGGCCGCGCTGGTGTGCCTGCGGGTGGGGTGGTGGTTGCCGACGGTGCAGCACTGGTCGCTGCAATGGGTGATCAGCGCGATTGCGCTGCTGATGTTCGCCCGGGCCATCGGCGACTCGGAGCTGGTGGGCTTCTTCAAGGAGGTGAAGGCCTCGCGGTTCGCCTGGCTCGACACCTGGTTCTACTCGCCGCTGTGCACGGTGTTGGGGGCGGGGTTGCTGGCGATGGGGCCGGCGAAGACACCCCGTCTCCCGAGGTCAGCCCTCGCTCTCACCCCGCCGGCTGCTCACCTCCGCCGGCACATCGTCCCCGGCCATGCGCTTGCGGAACAGCGCCGCCCGTGCCAGCAGCAAGGTCGTCACCGGCACGGTGATCGCCAGCAGGATCGGAATCAGCCAGGCGTGCACCACCGGCCCTTCGCTGAACGCGGAAAAACACAGGATCGACGCCAGCGCCACGCACCACGACCCCAGCGTCGAGGCCAGGGCCGGCGGGTGCATGCGCTGGAAGTAATCCTTCATGCGCAGCAGCCCCAAGGCCCCGATCAACGCAAAGGTGCCGCCCAGCACCAGCAGGATCGCCACCGGGATTTCCACCCACAAAGACAATGGCGCGTTCATTCGATCACCTCGCCCCGCAGCAGGAATTTGGCCAGCGCGAACGAGCCGACGAAGCCGAACAGCGCGATCAGCAGCGCCGCCTCGAAGTACGTGTCGCTGGAGTAGCGGATGCCCAGGGTCAGCATCATCAGCATGGCGACGATGTACAGGTAATCCAGCGCCAGGACCCGGTCCTGGGCCGACGGCCCCCTGAACAGGCGCACCAGGGTCAGCACCATCGCCAGGGAAAACAGGAACAGCGTGAGCAGGATCGCGTTCGACAGCAACGGGCTCATTCGAAAATCTCCATCAGCGGCCGCTCGTAAGTGGTCTTGAAGTGCTGGATGAACTGCGCTTCGTCGTCCAGGTCCCAGACGTGCATCAGCAAAATGCTGCGGTCCAGCGCCAGCTCCGACCACACCGTGCCGGGCACCACCGTGGTGATCATCGACAGCGCCGCCAGGCCGTTGGCGTCGCGCAAGTCCAGCGGCACCTTGACGAAGCGCGAGCGGGGCGGCCGGCGGCCGGCGTTGAGCACGCCCCAGGCCACAGCCAGGTTGGAGTGGATCACGTCCCGCCCGACCAGCAGGAACAGGCGCAGGATGGTGCCCGGACGGCGGATGCGGATCCGCTGCGGGCGCAGCTTGCGCATCATCAGCGGCGCGGCGAACCCCAGCACGGCGCCGAGCAGCAGGTTGCCGGGGCTGGCCGACTGGTTCAGCGAAAGCCACAGCAGCCACAGCGCCAGCGACAGCCAGGGGGCAGGGAACAGACGCTTCATGGGTGGGCCTCCTGCAGTGCGGCCTTGGCTTCGGGGCTCGGCACGGCGCGGGTGCCGAGCACGGCCATCACGTATTGCTGCGGGTTGTTCAGGGCATCGGCGGCGGCTTCGGTGTAGCGCAGCAGCGGCTCGGCCTTGAAGGTCAGGGCGATGCTCAGGCCCAGCAGCAAGAGGATCGGTGTGCATTCGAGCTTGCGCAGCACCGGCGACGGGCGCTCCTCAGGCGACCAGAAGCGCTGGATGCCCAGCCGCGAGAAGGCCATCAGCGAAGCCAGCCCCGACAGGATCAGCAGCGCCAGCAACGACCACGCGGCCGGCGACACCGGCTCGCCGGCACCCAGGCCCAACGGGTTGAGCAGGGCGCCGATCAGGCTGAGCTTGCCGATGAACCCGGACAGCGGCGGCATGCCGACGATCAGCAACGCGCAGGCGATGAAGCTCAGGCCCAGGAACGCCATGGTCCAGGGAATCACCTGGCCGACCACGGCCTGCTGGTCGTCGTCCAGGTTGGTGCCCTTGACCGGCGCGGCGGCCTCCTGCGGACGCGGCAGCAGTTCGTTTTCGTCTTCCAGCGGCACTTCGCTGGCGGTGCGCGAACGCTCGATCAGCTCGGCCAGCAGGAACAGCGCGCTCAGCGCCAGGGTCGAGCTGACCAGATAGAACAGCGCCGCCGCCACCAGGTTCGGCTGGGCGAAACCGGTGGCGGACAGCAGGATCCCCGCCGACACCAGGATGCTCAGGCTGGCCATGCGCTCCAGGCGCTGGGCGGCGATGATCGCGATCCCGGCGCAGACGATGGTGGCCATGCCGCCGTAGATCAGCCAGTCGCCGGCAAAGTACGCCGACGCCCCGGCCTGGCCGGAGAACAGCAGCGTCCACAGGCGCAGCAGGGTGTAGACGCCGACCTTGGTCATGATCGCGAACATCGCCGCCACCGGCGCGCTGGCCGAGGAGTAGGCCGGCACCAGCCAGAAGTTCAAAGGCCACATGCCGGCCTTGGCCAGGAACGCCACCGCCAGGATGCCCGCGCCGGCATGCAGCAGGCCACGGTCGGCCTCCGGCACCAGCGGAATCTTCAGCGCCAGGTCAGCCATGTTCAGCGTGCCGGTGACGCCGTAGATCAGCGCCGCGCCGATCAGGAACAGCGACGAGGCCAGCAGGTTGATCGAGATGTAATGCAGCCCCGACGACACCCGCGCCCGGCCGGAACCGTGCAGCATCAGGCCGTAGGAGGCGGCGAGCAGCACCTCGAAGAACACGAACAGGTTGAACAGGTCGGCGGTCAGGAACGCGCCGTACAGGCCCATAAGCTGGATCTGGAACAGGGCGTGGAAGCTCGACCCGGCGCCGTCCCAGCGGGCCATGGCGTAGAGCAGGGCGCTGACGCCGATGATCCCGGTGAGCACCAGCATCAGCGCCGACAACCGGTCCACCACCAGCACCAGGCCGAACGGCACCTGCCAGTTGCCCGGCAGGTACACGCCGATGGAGCCGGGCACGCCGGTGGTCTGGGTCCAGGCCAGCAGCGCCAGGGCGATCCCCAGGCCGGCGAGGCTGGAGGCCAGGTTGAGCTTGGCCTTCAGCGGCCGGTGCCGCTCGCCCAGCATCAGCATGATGGCGGCGGTCAAGAGCGGCAGCAGGATCGGCGCGGCGATCAGATGAGTCATCGCCATCATTCCTTAGGCTCCCGGCCGTCCACGTGGTCGGTGCCGGTGAGGCCCCGGGACGCCAGCAGTACAACGAGGAACAGCGCGGTCATGGCGAAACTGATGACGATCGCCGTCAGCACCAGCGCCTGGGGCAGCGGGTCGGTGTAGTGCAGAAGATCCTGGGGCACACCGTCCTTGATGATCGGCTCCTTGCCGATGAACAGGCTGCCCATGCTGAAGATGAACAGGTTGACGCCGTAGGACAGCAGGCACAGGCCCATGACCACCTGGAACGTGCGCGGACGCAGGATCAGCCAGACGCCGGAGGCGGCGAGCACACCGATGGCGATTGCGATGACTTCTTCCATCAGACGGCTCCTTTGGCGGCGGCGGTTTTATGGCCCCGCACCGATTGGTGGGCGAGGGCGGTGAGGATCAGCAGGGTCGAGCCGACCACCACCGCATACACGCCGATGTCGAAGAACAGCGCGCTGGCGATATGCAGGTCGCCCAGCAACGGCACATTGAAATGCCAGGTGTGGGTGGTCATGAACGGATAGCCGGCGGCCATCGCCCCCAGCCCCGTGACCGTGGCGAACAGCAGCCCGGTGCCCATCCAGCGCAGCGGCCGCAGGCTCATCTGCGCCTCGACCCACTGGGTGCCGGCGACCATGTATTGCAGGATGAACGCCACCGACATCACCAGCCCGGCGACGAAACCGCCGCCCGGCTGGTTGTGCCCGCGCATGAACAGGTAAAACGACACCACCAGCGCGATCGGCAGCAGCAGGCGCACCAGCACCGCCGGCACCATCATGAAGCCCAGCGCGGTGTCGCTGGCCGAGCGCGGGTTGACCAGGTCGGTGACCACGTCCGGCGCCAGCAGGCGCTGCTGGGCCGGCAATTGCAGGCTTTCCTTCGGCGGGCGGAACCGGCGCAGCAGGGCGTACACGGTCAGGGCCACGGCCACCAGCACGGTGATTTCGCCCAGGGTGTCGAAGCCGCGGAAGTCCACCAGCATCACGTTGACCACGTTGCTGCCGCCGCCCTCGGGCAGGGCGCGGCTGAGGTAGAACGACGAGATGTCGTTGGGGGTCTGGCGGGTCAGCATCGCGTAGGCCAGCAGCGCCATGCCGCCGCCGACGGCCACCGACAGCAACAGGTCGCGCACCCGCCGCACCCGCGCCTTGCGCAGGCTGTTGGGCAGCGGCGAGACCTCTTCGATCCGCCGGGGCAGCCAGCGCAGACCGAGCAGGATCAGCACGGTGGTCACCACTTCCACCACCAGTTGCGTCAAGGCCAGATCCGGCGCGGAGAACCAGACGAAGGTCACGCAGGTCATCAGGCCGCAGACGCTGACCATGGTCAGGGCCGCGAGACGGTGATACTTGGCCTGCCACGCGGCGCCCAGGGCGCAGGCGATCGCCAGCAGCCACAGGGTGACGAACACGATGGAGCCCGGGATCTTCGGCCGGTCGCCCCAGCTCAGGCTGCTGTGCAGCATCGGGATCAGGCCGGCCAGCACCGCCGCCAGCACCATCACGAACAATTGCGCCTGCAGGCGCTTGGTGCCGATCCGCCGCTCCAGCCGCCGGGCCAGGCGCATCATCGCCACCAGGCTGCGCTCGAACAGGCGCTTGCCGTTGAAGCGGCCCACCAGCGGCGGGAAGCTGAAGCGCCCGCGCTTGAGCTGGTTGCGCAGCAGCAGGTACACCACGATGCCGCCGGACATGGCGATCAGGCTCATGATCATCGGCGCGTTGAGGCCGTGCCAGATCGCCAGGCTGTATTGAGGGAGCGTGCCGCCGACCACGGGTGTGGCCGCCGCAGCCAGCAGCGGGCCGACCACCTGGGCCGGGAAAATCCCCACCACCAGGCAGGTCAGCACCAGCAGCTCCACCGGCGCACGCATCCAGCGTGGCGGCTCGTGCGGGGTGTGCGGCAGGTCGGTGGCGGTCGGGCCGAAGAACACGTCCACGGTGAAGCGCAGGGAATAGGCGACGCTGAAGGTGCCGGCGATGGTCGCGACGACCGGCAGCGTGGCTTCGACCCAGGCGGTGGCGTTGATGAACACCGTTTCGGCGAAGAACATTTCCTTGGACAGGAAGCCGTTGAGCAGCGGCACGCCGGCCATCGACGCGCTGGCCACCATCGCCAGGGTGGCGGTGAACGGGATCAGTCTGAACAGGCCGTTGAGCTTGCGGATGTCGCGGGTGCCGCTTTCGTGGTCGATGATCCCGGCGGCCATGAACAGCGAGGCCTTGAACGTGGCGTGGTTGAGGATGTGGAACACCGCGGCCACGGCGGCCAGCGGACTGTTGAGGCCCAGCAGCAGGGTGATCAGGCCCAGGTGGCTGATGGTCGAGTAGGCCAGCAGGCCCTTGAGGTCGTTCTGGAACATGGCGCAGTACGCGCCCAGCAGCAGCGTGGCGGCGCCGGCGCCGCTGACGATGTAGAACCATTCTTCGCTGCCGGACAACGACGGCCACAGCCGCGCCAGCAAGAACACCCCGGCCTTGACCATGGTCGCCGAGTGCAGGTAGGCCGAAACCGGTGTGGGCGCCGCCATGGCGTGGGGCAGCCAGAAGTGGAAGGGGAACTGGGCGCTCTTGCTCAGGGCGCCGATGAGGATCAGGGGAAGCAAAACGGGGTAGAGGGCATGTGCGCGGATCAGGTCGCCGGCGGCCAGGACCTTGTCCAGGTCATAGCTGCCCACGACATGGCCGAGGATGAGCACCCCCGCCAGCAGGCACAATCCGCCTGCACCGGTGACCATCAGCGCCATGTACGCGCCGCGCCGGGCGTCGTGGCGGTGGTGCCAGTAGCCGATCAGCAGGAACGAGAACAGGCTGGTCAGTTCCCAGAAGAACACGATCTGGATCAGGTTGCCGGAGATCACCAGCCCGAGCATCGCGCCCATGAACGCCAGGAAAAACGCGAAGAAGCGCGGCACCGGGTCGTCCGGCGACATGTAGTAGCGGGCATACAGGGAGACCAGCGTGCCGATGCCCAGCACCAGCAGCGAGAAGAGCCAGGCGAAACCGTCCAGGCGCAGGACGAAGTTCAGGCCCAGGCTGGGCAGCCACATGAACTCCTCGCGGATCACGCCGCCGTCGGCGATCTGCGGGTACAGCAGCGCCACCTGAACGGTGCCGATCAGGGCGATCAGACCGGCCAGCAGGGATTCGGCGTTTCGTGCGTTGTGCGGCAGCACCGCGGCCAGACAGCTGCCCAGAAAAGGCAGAAGCAGTAGAACTATCAGGGACATAGGCTTCTAATCTGCGGAAGTTTGTGAAGCATCATACGTGCCAGTTCCCCGATCACCAAACGCCAGGATGTCTCAGAATCCTACAAGGTAGTCGGAAATTTCCTCCTTTACATGGTTTCAGGGAGCGTGATGGCGCCGGTGATGGCCTCTGCGTCGGATCGCTGGCCTCATCGCTGGCAAGTCAAGTCAGGCAACAGAGATGTCGGCTGTGCCGGCCTCATCGCTGGCAAGCCAGCTCCCACAGGTTTTGGTGGCGTACGTGGATCTTGTGGACACCCGGGATACCTGTGGGAGCCAGCCTGCTGGCGATGGCGCCGGGTCAGGCGCCGCCGCCCTCGATGATTCAACCCTGGATCTCACGCTCCAGGGCGGCGTCGGCCTCGGCGCCCTTGGCCTTGGTCTTCAGTTCGCTGACGATCACCGCCGCCACGATCAGCCCCGCGCCCACCAGGGCAATCGCCGGCAGGCGCTCCCCGGCGATCCGCCCGGCGATGCCGGCCCACACCGGCTCGCCGGCATAGATCAGGGTGGCGCGGGTCGGCGACACGCTCTTCTGCGCCCAGTTCATCGCCACCTGGATCGCCGCGCTCATCGCCCCCAGCCCCAGGGCGGTGGACACCAGCAGCCACGAGAAAGAAGGAATCGCCTCACCGGTCGGCACCACCATCAGGAACGCCAGCACCGACGTCACCGCCAGTTGCACCACCGTCACTCGGCGCACGTCGACCTGGCCGGCATAGGTGCTGATGAGGATGATTTCCGCCGCGATCGCGATGGCGCTGATCAGCGTGGCGATTTCGCCGGGGCTGAAGTTCAGCGACGCCCCGGACGGCCCCGACAGCAGCATCAGGCCGGTGAACGCGAGCATGATCCCGATGCTCGGCATCAGCCCGGGCCGGCGGCCCAGCACCAGCCATTGCAGCAGTGGCACGAACGGCACGTAGAGCGCCGTGATGAACGCCGACTGACTGCTGGGGATGCTTTGCAGGCCCACGGTCTGCAAGCCGTAGCCGAGCATGATCGCCACGCCGATGAAGGCGCCGGCGCGCAGTTCGAACAAGGTCAGGTCGCGCAGGTGCTTCCACGAAAACAGCGCCACGATGCTGGCCGCCGCCGCGAAGCGCAGGCCGACGAAGAACATCGGGCCGCTGACGGTCATCGCATGCTGCACCAGCAGGAACGTGCCGCCCCAGAGCATGGTGATCAGCACCAGCACGGCTTCGGCCTTGCTGAACCGGGGGAGACGCGGGGAAGTGTGGGGGGAATTGAGCGACATCATGACCTTGCACGCTAGGAGGAGGGGAACGCACAATGCGCCCAACGTTGCGCAGTATACTGCCCAACCCCACCGAGTGAGCAATATAGTGCACAAAGATTCCCCTCCGCGGACGTCCGTCCTCCAGCATGTCAGCCAGAACGTGCGGCGCCTGCGTCATGCCATCGACATGAGCCAGGCCACCCTGGCGGAGCAGTCCGGGGTCAGCCGGCGCATGCTGGTGGCCATCGAGGCCGGCGAGAACAATGTCAGCCTGACCACCCTGGACCGCATCGCCGAAGCCCTCGACGTGGCGTTCAGCGACCTGATCCAGGCGCCGGACAACCGCGACCCGGGCCGCATCAACGAACTGGCCTGGGCCGGCAACATTCCCGGCAGCAAGGCCGTGCTGCTGTCCAAGGCCACCGCCACCCGCGCGGTGGAGCAATGGGAGTGGTGCCTGCAACCGGGCGAGGTGTACCCCTCGCAACCGGACGCCGAGGGCTGGAGCGAGCAGATCTTCGTCTTCGAAGGCTGCCTGACCCTGATGCTGGGCGACCGCCCGCAGCGGATCGCCGCCGGCGAGTTCTTCATGTTCGCCAGCAACCAGCCCCACGGCTACCGTAATGACGGCGAGGTGGCGGCGCGCTTCGTGCGCAACGTGGTGATCTGAGCGGCAGGACATTCCCCGGCCGATCCCTTAAGGTGGCATGACCTCAACGACGGAGCGGCGAAGCGGATGACACACCCCGAACACGGACAGGCGACTTCCCCGACCCGTCAGGCTGACATCGTGATCATCGGCGGCGGCCTCAGCGGCGCGCTGCTGGCGGCGCAGCTGCTGCGCCTGCCGGGCCGGCGGCGGATCCTGGTGGTCGAGCCTCGGCCTGAACTCGGTCGCGGCGAGGCCTACAGCGCGGTGGAGTTGGGGCACACGCTCAACGGCAACGCGGCGCGCATGAGCGTGGATCCGGACAACGCCGATGACCTGACCCAATGGCTCACCACTCACATCGCCGACGGCGGCTGGCCGGAGTCGGGGCGGCAATCGGTGCCGGTCAGCGAGCTGTTTCCGCCACGGGGCCTGTTCGGCGTGTACGTGCAGCAACGTCTGGCCGAAGCGCAACAGGCGGGCGCGTCGCACGGCTCGACCGTCGAGCATGTGCGGGCGGAGGCGGTGGACGTGCAGGTCGAGGCCGGCTCGGTGCGTGTCGCCTTGAGCGATGGCCAATGCCTGCAAGGTGCCCGCGCCGTCATCGCCACCGGCCTGTTCCCCGCCGCCCGTACACCGCAGGCCCACTCCAGCGGGCTGAACGCCGCAGCGCTCGACCCCTGGGACGTCGCGGCGATGCGCCGGCTCGATCCCCACGCCACGGTGCTGATCATTGGTTCCGGCCTGACCATGGTCGACGCGGTGGTGTCTCTGGAGCAGGCCGGGCACCGTGGGCCGATCAAGGTGTTCTCGCGCCACGGCCTTCTGCCCCATGTCCGCCGCCAGCCGCCGGCCTGGGCGGACTTTCTTGCCGAAGACTCCGGTATCCGCAGCCCTCGCCAATTGCTGCGGGCGGTGCGCCGGCAGTGCCGCGATGCTATCGCCCAAGGCGTCGACTGGCAGGCGCCGCTGGATATGGTGCGGGCGCACATCGGCCGCTTGTGGAGCCAGGCCACCGACGGGCAGCGCCGACAGTTCGTGCGCCACGTGCGGCCGTGGTGGGAAAGCCATCACCACCGTTCGCCGCCGTTGAGCGCCGAGGTGGTCGAGCGCCTGCAGCGTGAAGGGCGGCTGAGCATTCAGGCCGCCTCCTATAAAGGGCTGGAGGCGATGTCCGAGGGCGGGGTGAGCATCTGCCTGCGTCGCCGGGGCGAGGCGGACACGTGTTGGGTGGCGGGGCAGGCGCTGATCAACTCCAGCGGCATCGAGTACGACTGGCGCCGGGTGGCGCGTCCGCTGCCCAAGCAACTGCTGGCGCGCGGGCTGGTGCGGCCGGGACCGTTGGCGCTGGGGATCGCTGCGGCGGCGGATGGCGCGGTGGTGGATGCGCAGGGGCAAGCGTCAGCGCGGCTGTTCGCCATGGGGCCGCCGTTGCGCGGGATGTGGTGGGAGAGCACGGCGGTCACCGATGTGGCGGCGCAGGCCAAGGCGTTGGCGGCGAGGTTGGCAGGACTTTAGCCTGGAGTCGTTCTGGCCTGCCTCATCGCGGGCAAGCCCGCTCCCACAGGTATCCAGTCGTTCTCGAATCTTGCATACGCTACGCAACGTGTGGGAGCGGGCTTGCCCCGGGCGGTGATCCGGCGATGAGGCCCCACAGGCCACTGCAAAAGCAAGCTCGGTTCAGCGCGGCAAGCTGTCCACCAGCCAACGCTGGCGCATTTCCTCCAGTCGGCCATCGGCGCGCAAGGCGTCGAGCGCCTGTTGCCAGCGGGCGACCTGGCGGGGGTCGGTCTGGCGGGAGAAGGCGATGTAGGTGTCCTGCTTCATCAGCGGCATCTGGTACTGCAGGCGGCCTGGCTCCATGCCCTGCTCGCGGGCCAGCGTGGCGCTGGACAGGGTGTCGGAGACCACGAAGTCGGTTCGCCCCAGGCTGAACAGGCGCATCATCTGCTCCGGGGTCTCCACGCCGTAGAGGTTGTTCAGGTCCTGCTTTTGCAGATAGCTGTAGGCCAGCCATTTGCGCGGCACGGTGATCCGCCCCAAGTGGTCGGCTTCGCGCAGGCTGCGCACCGGTTTCTGCAGGTTTTCGTGGGCATAGAGCGCGGTCTCGACCTCCACCAGCGGCCCCACCCATTGGTAACGGTCGTCGCGCTCGTTGGTGCGCAATACGGTGAACACACCGGTGTCCGGCGAGTCGCTGGCCATGCGCAATGCCCGCAGCAGCGGCACCTGCTGCAGGTGGATGTGGTCGCCGGTCTGCTGCGCGAGGGCCTGCACCACGTCCACGCCGAAGCCCACCAGGCGGTCGCCTTCCTGAAAGTGCAGAGGCGGATGGTTGTCGGTGAGCAGGCGCAGCTCCGCCGCGTGGGCCGTCAGGGCCAGCAATGACAGCAGACAGGCGGCGAGGCGTTTCATGGATCGTCCCTGAAAAATCAAACGCGCAGCTTAGTACGGGCGCGGGCTGCCTGTCCCGCGCAATCAGCGGGGCTTTTGCGTCAGAGAGCAAGGCTTATCGGTAGTGGCGGGTTGCTATGGCGTCCTGGCCGACGCCATCGCCGGCGGGGATCAGGATTCGGCGAGCATCTCCACCGCGTAGGAGAACACGTAGCCTTCGTTGCGCACGGTCTTGATGTAGGTCGGCTCGCGGGAGTCGTCCAGCAGGCGCTGGCGCAGCCGGCTGACCAGCAGATCGATGGAACGGTCGAACAGATCGGCTTCCCGGCCCTGGGTCAGGTTGAGCAACTGGTCGCGGCTGAGCACCCGTTGCGGGTGGTCGAGGAACACCCGCAGCAGGCGGTATTCGGCGCCGCTCAGGGCGACCAGGGTGTCGTCCTCGTCGAGCAGGTGGCGGGCGGTGGTGTCCAGGCGCCAGCGGCCGAACGCCAGCAGGCGGCCGGTTTCGGTGATCAGCAGGTTGGGCGGCAGCATCCGCGTGCGGCGCAGCACGGCGTTGATCCGCGCCAGCAGTTCGCGGGCGGCGAAGGGTTTGGTCAGGTAGTCGTCGGCGCCCATTTCAAGGCCCAGGATGCGGTCGGTCTGGTCGTCCCGGGCGGTGAGCATCAGGATCGGCGTGGCCTTGTGCTTGCCGGCGCGCAGTTCGCGGCACAGCACCAGGCCGTCGTCGCCGGGCAGCATGAGGTCGAGCACGATCAGGTCGGCGGTGTTGGCGGCCAGAAAGCTGCGCATCTGCCGGCCGTCGGCGACCACGGTGGTGCGCAGGCCGTTCTTGGTCAGGTAATTGCCGACCAGCTCGCGGATCTCGCGGTCGTCGTCGACGATCAGGATGTGGTTGATGTGGTCCATGGCTGGCGCTCTTGTTGTTGGTTTGTCCGGATCTTCATTGCCCTGATCCGGCGGTGTCTAAGCTGATGCTTTCACCAGCAGGCTGGCTCCCGCAGGGGAACGGCGGCGAATGCGCAATCGGTGGTCGCTGCAGAACGGTGTGGGGGCGAGCCTGCCCGCGATGACGGTGGGCCAGCCACCCGCAAGGGTGACTGACACGGCTCGCTCCCACAGGTTCAGCCTGTCAGGACACGACCTGGTAGCACGGCACGTACGCGGCGCCGCTCGGCAGTTTCATCCGGTGCTGGGCGACGAAGGCTTTGAGCAGCAGGTCCAGCGGCTGCATGATCGCGGCGTCGCCGTGGATCCGGTACGGCCCGTGTTCCTCGATCAGGCGGATGCCCTTGTCCTTGACGTTGCCGGCGACGATCCCGGAAAACGCCCGGCGCAGGTTGGCCGCCAGTTCGTGGGGCGGCTGGTCGCGGTGGAGCTTGAGGTTGGCCATGTTTTCATGGGTCGGGTCGAACGGGCGCTGGAAGCCCTCGTCGATCTTCAGCAGCCAGTTGAAGTGGAACGCGTCGTTGCGCTCGCGGCGGAACTGCTTCACGGCCTTGAGGCCCTGGGTCATCTGCCGGGCGACTTCGGCCGGGTCGTCGATGATGATCTGGTAATGCCCCTTGGCCGCTTCGCCCAGGGTGGCGGTGACGAAGGCGTCCAGTTGCTGCAGGTACGGCGCGGCGTGCTTGGGGCCTGTGAGGATGACCGGGAACGGCAGGCCTTCGTTGTCCGGGTGCATCAGGATGCCCAGCAGGTACAGGAACTCTTCGGCGGTGCCGGCGCCGCCGGGGAAGATGATGATGCCGTGGCCGACGCGCACGAAGGCTTCGAGGCGCTTTTCGATGTCCGGCAGGATCACCAGTTCGTTGACGATCGGGTTCGGCGCCTCGGCGGCGATGATGCCGGGCTCGGTCAGGCCCAGGTAGCGGCCGCCGTGGATGCGCTGCTTGGCGTGGGCGATGGTCGCGCCCTTCATCGGGCCTTTCATCACGCCCGGGCCGCAGCCGGTGCAGATGTCGAGGCTGCGCAGGCCCAGCTCATGGCCGACCTTCTTGGTGTACTTGTATTCGTCGGTGTTGATCGAGTGGCCGCCCCAGCACACGACGATTTTCGGCTCGACGCCCGGCCGCAGGGTGCGCGCGTTGCGCAGCAGGTGGAAGACGTAGTCGCTGATGCCCTGAGAAGTGCTCAGGTCGATGCTCAGGGCATCGAGTTCGTTTTCCGTGTAGACGATGTCGCGCAGGGCGCTGAACAGCATCTCGCGGGTGCTGGCGATCATTTCGCCGTCGACGAAGGCGTCGGCGGGAGCGTTCAGCAGTTCCAGGCGCACGCCGCGGTCTTGCTGGTGAATGCGGATCTCGAAGTCCTTGTAGGCTTCCAGGATGGTCTTGGCGTTGTCGACATGGGCGCCGGTGTTGAGGATGGCCAGGGCGCACTGGCGGAAGAGGGTGTAGGTGCTGCCGGATCCGGCTTGGCTCAGTTGCTGGACTTCACGTTGGGAAAGGGTTTCCAGGCTGCCTTTGGGGCTGACCGAGGCATTGATGACGTGTCGTTGGGTCATGCGGTGATCCTTAAAACGATGCCGTTGCGGTGAAGCGGGCCAACGGCATCCGAATGGTGTGTATCCATGAATGAATGTGGCACGGATTGCGTGGTGTCGCCATGTCCCCGTCGGACGGTGAAAAGATGAAAGGGCGCTCCAGCATAGCTAAATCCGCCCCGTTGGCGATAATGCGTCAGCCTCTTTTTAACCCAAGACTTGGAAGCCTGTCGCGATGTTCGAAATCCAGCCGATCGATCCTGTCACCTACCGCCGGCAGACCCGGCGCAGCACGCTGGCCATCGCGGCGCTGTTCCTGGTGCTGGCGATGTCGTTGTCCACGGCGGCGGTCGCGCTGTTCGGCGAGCCGGGCGGCGACAACCTGCGGTTCAACGTCGGCGGGGTGGTGGTCGGTTTTCTGCTGACCGCGGCGCTGCTGCGCGCTCGTTTCTGGCATCAGGCCTGGATGGCGCCGGCGGTGTACGGCTGGCGGCTCAAGCGCAGCCTGATGAGCGTCACCAATGTGATGCATCAGGTGACGGCGGCGGTGGAGCGGGATGATCCGACGGCGATGAAGGTGCTGCGCTTCTATCACCTGGGTTTGGGCCAGATGCATGAACTGGACGGCAACTCCAGCGATCATGGGCAGTTGCGGCGTGAAGCCGAGCAGCACCAGGCGCGGATGGAGGCGTTGGGGATCGACCCCGGTCAGACGCGCCTCGACCCGGCCTGGCTGCAAGCGTTGAAGCCCGCCGCCCGCTAGAACGGAATGCGTGCGGCGCGCCGCCGCTGCCACCGGCGGATCAGGCGCCCGTACACCAGCAGGTTGACCGCCAGCACCACGCTGCCCAGCGCCAGTTGGATCTGCGGGGTCAGGCCCGCCGGATAGATGATCGGCCAGACGTAATGCTCGATGAAGCCGCCGGCGTATTCGGTCTGGCCGGCGGCGTGGCGCATCAGGTTTTCCCAGTAGGTCAGCGGGCAGGTCAGGTGCAGCACTTCCACCAGCACGCCCCAGGTGGCCGCCGGCAGGTGCAGCCAAGCCACGGGCCGCCACTTGAGCGCCAGCAGGCCGCCGAACAGCACGAACAGAATGAACAGCAGATGGAACAGCACGAGGCCGTCGGCGGCGATTCGGTACAGCATATCGTCTCCCTGACGCGGTGGTGGATGGGGCTCATGGTACGCCAGTCCGGAGGGAGGGTGTCTGTGCCGCCGTCATCGCGGGCAAGTCGAATCGTCGCACCGCCGCTCCCACAGTGATCTCTGTCGTTCGCAAGTGTTGCGTACACCGCAAACGGCCTTGGGCCTGTGGTGTCCGGACTGACGTCATCGCCAGCCTGCTGGCGATGGCGGCCCCAAGTGCGCAAGATTGTTCAAGCCACGAACGGGCGTTCAATGGCAGAGTCGGCGGCCCTGTTTCCCGGTTGAAGAGCGTTATGTCTGACTCACTCATGCCGCGCCGTGCGTTCCTTCGCGGTGCGGCGGCGATCATGCCGTTATCCCTGGCGACCGCGCCGTGGGGCCTGTTGGCCGGCTCCATGGCGATCGAGGCCAACCTCACCCCGCTGCAAGGGCAGGGGCTGTCGACCATCGTGTTCGCCGGCGCCGCCCAGTTGGTGGCCATCGGCATGCTCAAGGGCGGTGCCGGGCTGTTTTCCATTCTGCTGACCACGGCGCTGCTGACCTCTCAGCACCTGCTGTACGGCATGAGCATGCGTTCGGTGATTTCTCCGCTGCCCGGCCGCTGGCGCCTGGGCCTGGGCTTTCTGCTCACCGACGAGCTGTTCGCCCTCACCAGCCAACATGACCGCCAGCAGTTCAACCGTTGGTACGCCCTGGGCGTGGGTCTGACGTTCTACGTCGCCTGGAACCTCTTCACCCTCGCCGGGATCGTGCTGGGCAGCAGCATTCCGGGGCTGGAGCACCTGGGCCTGGACTTCTCCATCGCCGCGACCTTCATCGCGCTGATCACCCCGGTGGTGCGCGATGTGCCGACCGTGGTCTGCGTGGCGGTGTCGCTGTTCTGCTCGGTGCTGTTCAGTTACTGGCAGTGGGGCTCGGCGTTGGTTCTGTCGGGGCTGGTCGGGATGGCGGCGGGGTTTGTCTGCAATAAACTGTATCGGGAGCGCACGTGATGGTCTGGGCAATGATCTTCGGCATGGGCCTGTTGGTGTTCCTCAACCGCTACGTGTTCCTGGAGCCACGCTTGCCGGTGCGCCTGAGCAGCAACGCACGGCAGTTTCTCGGGTTCGCGGTGCCGGGCATGCTGACCGCCATCTGCGGGCCGATCGTGTTCATGCCGGACAAGCAACTGAACCTGCACTGGGACAACCCCTACCTGCTCAGTTCGCTGGTGGCGGTGGGGCTGGTGATCTACACGCGCAATACGTTGCTGAGCATGCTGTTGAGCATGGCGTTCTTCTTTTTGTTGCGCTGGTGGCTGTAAGTTGCACGTCACAAAGTGTTCTACGCTTTAAGGATGATTGGCGAAAGCGAGGCGAACATGGCGAACGAGCAAAGACCTCCGGCACCCATCGATGACGATGAACCGAGCGAAGAAGAGATCGAACGGGAAAAGCACAAAGAACAGACCTGGAAACATGACGACAGCCGTGAGTTGTCCGACCGCGATCAGGAACGTCCTTTGAAACCCTGAACTGCTGAAACGAAAAAGCCCCGCATGCGCGGGGCTTTTTCGTGGGTTCAGAGATCGTCCAGCTGTGTGAAATCGGGGTGGGAAGCCCGATAGCCCAACGTCTTGTCGATCCAGGCGTTGAGCTCGTTGACCATCACCGGCGGGTGGCAGGGATAGCTTTCGAGCGTGGTGCGCAGGATGCGGTCGATATCGGGTACGTCACGCAGGTTTCGGGTCTTTATGTAGTGGCCGATAAAACAGTCGAGTTGAAAGCGCTCTGTCATGGACAGGTGAATACACTCCAGGCCGCGGGCCTGTTTGATTGCAAAATCGTCGCGCAACTTGGTTCTCTGCAAGGATGTTGAGTTTGTCGGGGATTCCTGGTCTGTTGACTCTTCGGTCAACTAAAGTGCCAATTGGAAATGCGGCGCGCATGCTATCCGTAGTGCATCTAAATGTATGTATGACGATTGAAATGTCAGACAGGCGGTTAGTTCGCTCGAACGATTGTTTCACGGTGTTGTCTCGCGGTTGATACACCCCCCTGTAACGCAGGGGGACAGCACGCGAATCTCTCCTCTGAATGACGTTCCGCCCCGGGGTTTATTTAATCCGTCGGCTGAATCAATTGTGCACCCTGATTGCGGGCGTTACCGACGGCCTTATCGACCTTGTGCCATTGGAAGACGGAAGCCGGTTCGGTGTCGAACAGCAGCATCTGCTCAGCCCGTTCGGCGGGCGTGGCGGGATCCAGCCATTCGTTCACCCGCTCGGCGGGCAGCACCAGCGGGCGCCGGTCATGGATGTCGAGCAGGCCGCCTTCGCTGTCGGCGGTGATGATGACAAAGCCGTCGTCTTCCTTTGGCGGCGTGCCGGGTGTCGGAAACTGACCGATGGCCGCGCAGAAAATCGCGCCATGGTCGGCACGACGGATCAGCCAGGGCTGTCGGCTTTTGTCGGGGCCGTCCACCCATTCGAACCAGTTGTCCACGGGCACGATCAGCCGGTGTCGCCAGATCGCCCGGAAGAACGGGCCGTGGGCGACTTTTTCCACCCGCGCGTTGATCGGCGCTGCGCGGTCCTTGGCCCAGTGCGGGCGCCAGCCCCAGCGCAGGTTGTCGGCGTGCAGGCGATGTTCGTGCTGATGGAGGATGGCCAGCGAGGTGGTGGGCGCGGCGTTGTAGCGGGCCAGCGGCGCGTCGCCGACGTGATTGATCAGTGCATCGGGAATGCTCAGGACCGCCACGAAATCGTGGATGCCCCGGTACTGCGACAGTCGTCCGCACATCCGCCGAACCTCCGGCAAACGAGATCTACAGCCTTGAGCTTAGTTGCGCGTATAAATGCAGCCAGGGGAACAGAGGCGCAGGGGCCTCGAACGGGCGCCGGAACCAAAGACGACGGCCTCGATCCAACTCCGGCCCGCTCTGGCGGGGCGCAGGGAGGCGACGGCGGCGAGGGAGTTTTGCCAATCGACAACATGACCGTCACGGTCGGGCGCAAGGCAAGACATGAAGCATTGGTTCAGGCTGTTCAGCGTAGTGGCCGTCGCCCTCGGGCTGGCCGGGTGCATCGCCGCACCCATCGAGATGACCCCGCAGATCGAGACCCGGCTCAAGGCCCAGGCGCCGGTGCGTTTTCTGCTGACCTTCGATGACGGCCCCAGCGCCTCCAGTTTCTGGAACCCGACCGCCACCGTGCTCGACAGCCTCAAGACCAACCCGGTGCAGCCGGACCTGAAGGCGGTGTTCTTCGTCCAGACCCGCGCCCCGCGGGCCGGCAACAGCGACATCGGCCGCAGCCTCATGCGCCGGGAGCACGCCGAAGGGCATGTGCTGGGCTTCCACACCGCGACCCCTTGGCACACCAACCACCGTTCGCTGGAGCCTGCGGAGCTCGAAGAGGCGCTGACCAACGGCACCGCGGACATCGCCGCCATCACCGGCGCGCCGCCGGTGCTGCTGCGTCCGCCGTTCTGGAACTACGACAAGCGCACGTTCGCCGCCTATCAGCGGCACGGCCTGAGCGTGCTGCTGACCGACCTCAGCGCCAACGACGGCAAGATCTGGGGCTTCAACGCCAGCCCCAGGCGCCGGGCGAACATGCTGCGCCAGTTGTCGGAAGTCCGCGAGCGAATCGCCCTCGGCGAATTGCCGACGGTCGACGGGGTGATACCGGTGGTGGTGACGTTCCATGACCTGAACCGCTACACCGCGCGCCATGCCCGCGAGTACCTGCAGATCCTGCTCGACAGCGCCGCCGCCACCGGTGTGCGGCTGGCGGACAAGCCGTTCTACGACGATCATGCGGCACTGGAGAAAGCGGCGCTGGCCCGCACCGTCCGCCAGAGTTCGGATCCGGTGCGCCTGCCGGGGATCTGGAACTGGATCTGGGACCGCAACGCCCACTGACGGGCGTATGCCAGGGATGTGAAACGGTTGGCATTTGCTGACGCAGCAAAGTGCGCAGGGCTCATCTATGCTCAACCGGTCGAAGGATCAGACGCCTGTGAGGCTGCGCCCATGCTTGCCATCGCCGATATTTGCCGCATCGTGGAGTCCGGGTTCCGGCCCTTGTACTGCGACTGCACCGAAAATGCCCAGGGTCTGTTGCAGATCAAGGTGTACGAGCCTGAAAGCGGGCGCGTCGATCTGCTGCTCAACGGCGTTTCGCCGGAGCATCTGGTCACCATTCGTGACATTTCCAATTTCATCGGTGAATTGCGCACCGAAATGAGCGCCGGCCGCCGGGCGTTCGCCGGCTGAGCGCTCAGAGCCTGCGCCGGAAGGCGCGGACAATGCGCAAGGTCGCCTCGCTGACGTTCAGGGCGTGCACCTCGTCCAGCGGCTGCCACAGGCAATCGACAATCTCGTTCTGCGGCCTGGCCAGGGCCGGATCCGGCGCAGACGCCTCATAGACGTGGTGGCGGGTGCTGCCGCTCTGCAGTTCCATCAGGCACAGCATGTCCTCGGCGATCAGGCCGGTTTCCTCCAACAGTTCCCGCACGGCGGCCTGCGCCCGCGTCTCGCCGGGCTCGACCTTGCCGCCCGGCAGCGTCCAGCGGCAATGGGCCTTGCGCACCAGGAGAATGTGCCGGTTCTGTTCGCAGATCACGGTTGCACGTACTTTCATTTGTTACCCGATTGCCGTTTGTCATAAAACTGTCACGAATCTGCAATATCCGCGCCGCGCAAGGGCTTAGAGGTTCTGAGGGCCGACAGGTCACAAAAGTGCCGCAGAGTTGACGTGGGCCGGTGCGACGTCCGGTCGGCACAGTGCCGCGGTGGGGGTGTAAGGTGCAAGCGTGAAACTGTTTCATCGCGAGCGGACAGGAGGTGCCTATGAGCATTGCGATGTTGAACAAGATGCACATGAACGGTTATGACGTGCTCAGCGTCAACAACGGCCCTTGGCGGGTCTGCACCGAGGGCGACCGGCTGGCGTCGTTCGCCAGCCGGGAAGAGGCGCTGGCGTATGCCGCCGCGCTGCCGGGCTACAAGAGCCGCACCCGCGCCCGCCGGTCGGGCTGAGGGTCTGAGGCTCTCAGGGCCAAGACGCAAAAGCCCCGGATGTCCGGGGCTTTTTGTTGGGTGTCTGATTGGGTGAATGGTTGGGCGGCGGGGCTCAGTGCACCTTGACCCGGCTGATGGCCCGGGCCTTCACCTCCTTGGCGTAGAGTTGCAGGCGTTCCTCATCGCTTTGCAGCACTTCGCAGGACCTGAGCACCGCCTGGGCGTCCGCTTCGTTGCCGGACTTGCGCAATTGCTCGGCGATGCGCTTGAGGTCGACCGCCGACCACCTGAGATCCGACGCGACGCTCTGAAGGTCGCGCTGTAGTTCGTGTTCGTATTCGTTGAGCCGCATGATCACCTCCGGAACATTCTCGGTACAGAAGAGTAGCCGCATTTTCGGGAGGCGGGGCAAGGGTCGCCTGTCGGCGGGCTGAACGGATGCCGATCAGGCTTCGGCGCCGTGGCGGCGGGTCGCTGAAGGCAGTGCGCCACGATGGATGTCCGCACAGTTACAGGGTACATTCGCGTTTTTTGACGATGAAGGATTCACCATGCGGATGTTGATCGGGGGCATGCTGTTGGCGGCGTTGGCCGGTTGTTCGTTGCCGGCCTCGTTGGTGCCGGGCGAACCGAATGTCAACAAGACCAGCGCGAAGGCCCCCAAGGATTACGCCGCCTGCGTGCTGCCGCTGTGGCAGCAGGACATCCCCAAGACCACCCAGACCGCCATCTCCAACGGCTACCGCATCACCGCGCCGAGCATCGTCACGGCGGACGAGATCCTGGACATCGTCAAGTACAAGGACGGCAGCCGGGTGTCCCTGTACCAGGGGCCGCCGTGGGCCAAGTCCGGGTCGTTGCGCAAGGCCGTGCGCGATTGCCTCTGAGGGCGATCCAACCTGTGTGAAAAAAGCGGAAACCGGGTGACGGTTTCCGCTTTTTTTTGCCTGTGCGCCGAGGGATCAGTCGGAAAGGTCGATGAGGGGGATCGAAGCGCCGCCGGCCTTTTTGTCGCGCCGCTCCTGCATCCAGTCTTCCACTTGGCTGCCGAACTGCGGCGGTGCCTTGCGGCCGACCCTCCTGGCGATGTCGAGGATGGTCTGCTGGGCGAGCGCTTCTTCCATGCGCTTTTGCGCGGTCAGCATCGCCGCGTGGATCGAGCAGGTGCCTTCCACCGCCCAGTCCGGCGGCGAACCCTCGAACAAGGCGCAGCGGCCGCGGATGTCGCGGCATTCGAAAATGTTCTTGCGCCCGTCGATGGCGTTGACGATGTCGAGCAGGGTGATCTCGTCCGCCGGCCGCGCCAGCGTGAAACCGCCGCGCACGCCGCCGGTGGCGGTCACCAGTTTGCCCTTGGCCAGTTTGGTGAAGATCTTGGCCAGGTAGTCCAGCGGCACGCCTTGCAGGTCCGCCAGGTCGCGCACGCTCGCTTCGCGGCTGTCGCCGCCGTTGCCCACCAGAAAGATCAGGCAGTGGATGCCGTATTCGACCCCCGCACTGTAAAGCGACATAGCTATCTCCGACTTCAGTTGTCGCCGATGTTATCAGGCCTTGGAGGGGGCGGCAAATGTGGGGACGCCAGGGTTTTCTGGTTCTGGAGTAGGGCTTTTCGGCCTATTCCCTAGAAATGCAGCGTCGTTGCCAGGCCGTTTTCTACGAATAGCTATCGAAATTTTCGATTTCAATGATCGTAAAATCTGACTTGTCGATTCTAAAGGCGACCAATAGAGTCGCCGTTGTCGACAGGGATGCCCGCTGCGCCTGAATCCTCAACGCCTAGGTCGGCACCCCGGCGGGCAATCCCGCCCAACCTTTTTCCATGACTTGGCCACGTGCCGGGAGACAACGATGAAACAGCACATTCTGGTGATCGGCGCAGGTTTCGGTGGCATGTGGAGCGCGTTGAGCGCCACGCGCCTGGTGGACATCCACAACCGGGACAACATCGACGTGACCGTCCTTGCGCCGCAGGCCGAGCTGCGCGTGCGTCCGCGTTTCTACGAACCGAACGCCCATCAACTGGCCGCGCCGCTCGGCGAACTGTTCGAAGCGGTCGGCGTTCACTTCATCAAGGGCGCGGCGCACAGCATCGACGTGCAGGCCAAGACCGTGGGCTACACCGACGCCGCCGGCGCCGGGCAGGTCTTCCACTACGACAAGCTGGTGCTGGCCTCGGGCAGCGGCCTGGCCCTGCCGGACACCCCGGGCGTGGCGCAGCATGCGTTCGATGTCGACCAGATCGAATCGGCGATCCGCCTGGAGAACCATCTCAAGGCCCTGGCCGACCGCCCTCAGAGCCCGGCGCGCAACACCGTGGTGGTGGCCGGCGGCGGCTTCACCGGGATCGAGACGGCGACCGAAATGCCGGCACGCCTTCGCGAAGTGCTGGGCGAGCAAGCGGACATCCGGGTGATCGTCGTGGATCGCGGCCAGAAGATCGGCGTGTCCATGGGCGAGGCCATCAGCGTGAAGATCGCCGAGGCGAGTGAAGAGCTGGGCGTCGAATGGCGACTGGGTGTGTCGGTGCTGTCGGTCGATGAAAACGGCGTGACCCTGTCCGACGGTCAGCGCATCGAGGCGAACACCGTGGTCTGGACCACCGGCGTGCGCGCCAGTTCCCTGACCGAGCAGATTCCCGCCGAGCGCGACCGTCAGGGACGCCTGCACGTCGATGCGCACCTGAAAGTGATCGGCCAGGACGACATCTTCGCCACCGGCGATGTGGCCTACGCCGCCACCGACGACATCGGCAACTTCGCCCTGATGACCTGCCAACACGCCATTTCGCTGGGCCGGCATGCGGGCAACAACGTGGCCGCGCAGATCCTCGGGGTCGAGCCGACGCCGTACAGCCAGCCCAAGTACGTCACCTGCCTGGACCTGGGCGCGTGGGGCGCGGTGTACACCGAAGGCTGGGATCGCCAGGTGAAGCTGGAGAAGGAAGAGGGCAAGTCGCTCAAGACCCAGATCAACACCCAGTGGATCTACCCGCCGGCGGCTGACCGCGCCGTGGCGCTGGCGGCGGCGGATCCGATGATCCCCGTGGTCGCCTGATCACCCCGTAAAGCCACAGGATCCCGCCCTTGACTGAGTGCAAGGGCGGGATTTTTTTTGCCCGCGCCCAGGCTATGACCAAAAGTCATTGCCCCATGATTTTTAATGGTTACGGCCCGCTCGGCACCCGATGCTAAAAAATCGCAAACACAGCTCATCAATAACAACCAGAGAGCGTTTGCAGCCATGTCCCGATTGCCCCGCCACGTCTCCCTGCGTCCGTTGTTGATCCCTCCGCGCCACCCAGAGTAATGACAGATGAAAGAACTCGACCTCTACATCGGTGAAGGTTTCGAAGGCCCGGGCGTGAACGCCGCGCACATCAACATCCTGATCGGCCCGCGCAACGGTCCGGCGGGGCAGGCGTTCGCCAACAGCCTGGCCTCGCCGAGCCAGGGCCATTGCCCGTTCATGGTGATCGCCCAGCCGAACATCCCGGTCAAGCCGATGACCCTCTACGTGAACAAGGCCGCCATCGTCGGCGACCTGCACGGCAACGCCACCTGGGGCGCGTCCCAGGCCGGGATCGCCAAGGCCGTGCTCGAAGCGCTGCTCGACGGCACGCTGCCGCCGGAAGCCGAGGATGAGTGGGCGATCGTCACTGCCAACTGGGTCAACCCGGCCTGCGACGACCTCGATGCGGTGTACCTGAACAACTACAACGCCTGCCGCACCGCGATCCGCGCCGCCCTGACCGGCAAGCCGGAAACCGCGCAGCTCAAGGATGTGGTCAACCACATCGGCAACCCTTTCTACACCCCCAAAGCCTGAGGTCCGCGCCATGCAATACATCCGTTTGGGCAACTCCGGCCTGCAAGTCTCCCGCCTGTGCCTGGGCACCATGAACATGGGCACCCCGGACTGGAAACCGTGGATCTTCAATGAAAAGCAGAGCGAGCCGATCGTGGCCCACGCCCTGGCCAACGGCGTGAACTTCATTGACCTGGCGGACTTCTATTCCGCCGGCGTCGGCGAGGAAGTGGTGGGGCGCATCGTCAAGCGCCTGGCCCGGCGCGAGGATCTAGTGATCACCACCAAGGTCGGCTACGGCACCCGCACCGGCCTCAATGCCAGCGGCCATTCGCGCAAGCACATCATGGACAGCATCGACGCTTCGCTGAAGCGCCTGGACATGGATTACGTCGACGTGTTCATGCTGCATTACTACGACGTCAACACCCCGGTCGAAGAGACCATGGGCGCGCTGAACGACATCGTGCGTTCGGGCAAGGCGCGCTACATCGGCGTGTCCACCATGCTCACCGGCCAGTTGGCCAAACTCCTCATGGCCTGCGAGCGCAACGGCTGGGTCAAGCCGATCAACATGCAGCTGCAGCTGAACTGCGCCTACCGCGAGGAAGAGCGCGAGATGATCCCGTTCTGCCGCGACCAGGGCATCGGCGTGTCGGTGTTCAGCCCGCTGGCCCGGGGCCTTTTGACCGGCGACGTGCAGTCGACCCGCAACCAGACCGACTTCTTCACCCAACAGATGTACAGCGACGAGGCCTCGTTCGAGATCGCCCGTTCGGTGCAGCGCGTGGCTCGTGCCCGCGGCGTATCGAACGCGCAGATCGCCCAGGCCTGGGTCGCCCACCACCCGGGTGTGGATTGCATGCTGGTCGGCGCCGACACCACGGCGCAGTTCGACAGCGCCTTGGCGGCGCTGGACACCCGGCTCGACGCCGAAGAGCTGCATGAGTTGGAACGCAATTACACCCCGTGCGACGTGATCAACGACTACACCGCCGGCAAGCGCATCCTGCGCACGCCGCGTCCGGGCCATGAGCGCTTCACCTTGCAGGAGGCGGTGGCATGAGCGGGCTGATCCGTCACGGCAATTTTATCGACGGCCAGTGGGGGCAGGGCGGGGCGACGTACCCGGTGCTCAACCCGGCCAACGGTGAGCCGATCGCCGAGGTGCAAAAGGCCGGCGCCGAAGAAACCCGCCTGGCCATCGAAGCCGCCGACCGCGCGTTGCCGGCCTGGCGCGCGTTCACCGCCAAGGAGCGCAGCCAGCGTCTCAAGCGCTGGAGCGAACTGATGCTCGCCCACCAGCAGGAACTGGCGACCTTGCTCAGCCGCGAGCAGGGCAAGCCGTTGGCCGAAGCCAAGGGCGAGGTGGTCTACGCCGCGAGTTTCCTGGAGTGGTTCGGCGAAGAGGCCAAGCGCGCCTACGGCGATGTGATCCCGAGCCACAAGGCCGACGCCCGCATCATCGTGACCAAGGAGGCCATCGGCGTGGTCGCTGCGATCACCCCATGGAACTTCCCGTTGGCGATGGTCACCCGCAAGGTCGGCCCGGCGCTGGCGGCCGGCTGCACGATGATTCTCAAGCCGTCGGAGGAGACCCCGCTGTCGGCCTTCGCCCTGGCGGTGCTGGCCGAGCAGGCGGGGATTCCGGCCGGGGTGTTCAACATCGTCTCCGGCGATGCGGTGGCCATCGGCGGCGCGCTGCAGGCGTCCGCTGTGGTGCGCAAGCTGTCGTTCACCGGCTCCACCCGCACCGGCAAGCTGCTGATGCGCCAGGCCGCCGACACCTTGAAGAAGGTCTCGCTGGAACTGGGCGGCAACGCGCCGTTCATTGTGTTCGACGACGCCGACCTCGACGCGGCCGTCAAAGGCGCCATGGCTTCCAAGTTCCGCAACACCGGGCAGACCTGCGTCTGCGTGAACCGCTTCTTCATTCAGGACGGCGTCTTCGAAGCCTTCACCGGCAAGCTCGCCGAGTCGGTCGCCGCCATGCGGGTCGGCCCTGCGCTGGAGGGCGACACCGAACAGGGCCCGCTGATCAACGCCGCTGCCCTGGCCAAGGTCGAGGCCCACGTCAGCGATGCGCTGGACAAGGGCGCCACGCTGTTGTGCGGCGGTCGCCGGCATGCCCTCGGCGGCACGTTCTACGAGCCGACCATCCTCACCGACGCCACGGGCGACATGCTCATCGCCCAGGACGAAACCTTCGGCCCGGTGGCTGCCTGCTTCCGCTTCAAGGATGAGGCCCAGGTGCTGGCGGCGGCCAACGACACGCCGTTCGGTCTGTCGGCGTACTTCTACAGCCGCGACATCGGCCGGGTCTGGCGCATGGCCGAAGGCCTGGAGGCGGGGATGGTCGGGATCAACGAAGGGATCATCTCCACGGAGGTCGCGCCGTTCGGCGGCATCAAGGAATCGGGCCTGGGGCGCGAGGGCTCGAAGTACGGTCTGGAGGACTACCTGGAGATCAAGTACCTGCTGATGGGCGGGCTCTAGCCCGCTCGGTCCGTCTGCGGGGGCGAATGCCTGCGGTGCCTGGGCTGACGCCTTCGCAGGCCAGCCCGCTCCCACAGGGTCTGTGGTCGCTGCCAAACCATGGGGGAGCAGGCTCGCCCGCGAAGACGGTGTGTCGGGCAACGCCCAGTTCGCTGACACACCGCCTCCACCGCGAATCATGAAGCAAGCGCAATCGGTTTCTCCGTCAATAACAACAATTGGAGACGAACATGTCCGCTCAACCCGTAAAGATCGATGACCTGCCCATCGGGCGCTTTCACCTCAAGATCGCCGGCCTGACCTTCGGCGCGCACTTCACCGACGGCTACATCCTCGGCCTGATCGGTATCGCCTTCACCTTGCTCAGCCCGCAGATGCACCTGGATGCGTTCTGGCAGGGGCTGATCGGTTCCTCGGCGCTGATCGGGCTGTTTCTCGGCAGCCTGTTCTTCGGCTGGATCTCGGACAAGGTCGGCCGGCAGAAGATCTTCCTGGTCAGCTTCGTGCTGATCACCCTGGCGTCGGTGATGCAGTTCTATGTCGAGACCGCCATGGGCCTGTTCCTGTGCCGGGTGCTGATCGGCATCGGTTTGGGCGGCGACTTCAGCGTCGGCCACGCGATGCTCGCCGAGTTCGCGCCGAAGCGGCACCGGGGCGTGCTGCTCGGTTCGTTCAGCGTGATCTGGACCTTCGGCTACGTGGCCGCGACCTTCGTCGGCACCGCCATGCTCAGTCTGGGCGACGACGCCTGGCGCTGGATGCTGGCCTCGTCGGCGATCCCGGCGGCGTTGATCCTGATTGCGCGGATCGGCACGCCGGAGTCGCCGCGCTGGCTGGTCAACCAGGGCCGTGTGGCCGAAGCCCGGGCCATTGTGAAACGCTACCTGGGCGACAACGTCGAGCTGGACGAAACCCGTTCCACGGAACAGCGTTCGGGCTACGCGGTGCTGTTCAGCCGCGAGTACCGCAAGCGCACGGCGTTCAACTGCCTGTTCTTCGTCTGCATCGTCATGCCGTACTTCGCCATTTACACCTTCCTGCCGTCGATCCTGCAGAAGATGGGCCTGGCCGAAGGTTTCGGCACGGAGCTGATGCTCAACTTGCTGCTGATCCTCGGCGCGCTGATCGGCATCTGGTGCACCATCAAGTTCACCCGGCGCGGGTTCCTGATCAACTCGTTCGTCATCCTGGCGGTGGCGCTGTTCCTGCTGGCGGTGCTGCCGGGCAGCGCGGCGTGGCTGATGGTGCTGGTGTTCGGGCTGTTCACCCTGGTGCTGTCGGCGGTGAGCAACCTGGTCGGTGTGTTCCCGGCGGAGAGCTTCCCGACGGAGGTGCGCGCCAGCGGCATCGGCCTGGCGACGGCGGTCAGCCGACTCGGCTCGGCTGTCAGCACCTTCCTGCTGCCGGTGAGCGTGGCGGGCATCGGCCTGAGCCCGACCATGGGCATCCTGGCGGCGATCCTGGCCATCGGCGCGCTGCTGTCCTGGGCCTGGGCGCCAGAGACCAAGTCGCTGACACTGAGCCAGGCGTGCAAGGCCCAGAGCCCGGTGGAAGGCACGCTGCCGGCCGGCGCCAAGGCGGTTGCCCCGGTCTAGGCTGCTTGCCCCTTGTGGGAGATTCTATGGTTGAGGCAAAGCCCTCAGCCTGCTTTTGGTTCATATTCGCTTTGCCCTTTGAGCAGGGCGAATACGATCCGGGCCAGTTTGC
>NZ_NEIU01000039.1:0-6435 GCF_002113595.1 Pseudomonas sp. B3(2017) | reverse complement strand
CGATCGGCGCCGAGGCGCTGTCGTCGAGGGTCAGCGTGACGGGGCTCTGGTAGACGTCACGCAGTTGGGCCAGGGTCAGTTGGCCGGGAATCAGGTTCAGCGCGGTCATGCTTGTGCTCCTTTTGAGAGGTTCTTGTTCATTCACCAGACGCTCCGGAGAGTTCCGTTGTCCGTCGCTTCCCGCCTTGTGGGCGGGCTGGCGCCTTGGCACGCTGGTTTGCGGGGGAATCAGTTCACGTCGGGCAAGGCCTTGCGCAACAGTTCCGGGGCTTTCAGGACACCGGCCGCACGGGCAATGTCCGGCGCCAGCCAACGATCCTGGTCGTAGGCCGGCACGTGCTCGCGCAGCAACCGCCAGGCCTTGCCGGTGCCGACACCGAAGCGCTGTTCTTTCAGGAACTCGAAGGCCTGGGCCGCCAGCAGGTATTCGATGGCGAGGATCTGCGTGCAGTTCTCCAGTGCGCGGTGCAGCTTGAGCGCGGCGTTGGTGCCCATGCTCAGGTGGTCTTCCTGAAGGCCCGAGGTCACATAGTTGTCGAGCACCGCCGGTTGCGCCAACTGGCGGTTCTCCGCGCACAGCGACGCGGCGACGTACTGCACGATCATCATCCCGGAGTTCACCCCAGGGTTGGCCACCAGGAACGCCGGCAGGCCGCTGACGTGCGGGTTGACCAGACGATCCAGGCGCCGCTCGGCGATCGAGCCGACCTCGGCCATGGCGATGGCCAGCAGGTCCGCCGCCAGCGCCACCGACTGCCCGTGCGGGTTGGCCTGGGACATCACCCGGAAATCGTCCGGCGTGCCCAGCAGCAACGGGTTGTCGGTGCAGCCGTTGAGTTCGGTCTCCACCTGGCGGACCGCGTGCGCCAACTGGTCGCGCGCCGCGCCGTGCACCTGGGGAATCGAACGGATGCTCAAGGCGTCCTGGGTGCGGATGCCCTTGCTCGACGCGATCACCTCGCTGCCGTCGAGCAGCGCCCGCAGGTTGACGCCCACCTGCTGCATGCCGGGGTGCGGCTTGAGCGCGATGATCTCGGCGTCGAACGCGGCGATCTGGCCGCGCTGGGCCTCGAAGCTCATGGCGCCGATCACGTCGGCCCATTGCACCAGACGCGTGGCGTCGGCGATGGCCAGGCAGCTCAGGCCGGTCATGCACGGCGTGCCGTTGACCAGGCACAGCCCGTCCTTCGCCCCCAACTGCACCGGCTGCAGGCCCTCTTCGGCCAGCGCCTGCTGCGCGGCGACGATCTGCCCGCGGTAGCTGACGTTGCCCACGCCCAGCAGCGCGATGCCGATGTGGGCCATGTGGGTCAGGTAGCCCACCGAGCCCTGGGACGGCACCTGCGGGGTGATGCCGCGGTTGAGCAGCGCCAGCAGCGCCTCGACCACCCGGCGGTGCACGCCGGACTTGCCCTGGCTGAAGTTGCGGATGGCCGCGCACAGGATCGCCCGCGTCTGCTCGTCGGCCAGCACCGGGCCGACGCCGCAGGCATGGCTGAGCAGGGTGTTGCGCGACAGCTGGCTGAGCTGTTCGTCCTTGAGCGACACGTTGCACAGCGCACCGAGGCCAGTGTTCACGCCATAGGCGCGTTCGCCGCTTTCGACGATGCGCTGGACGATGGCCTGGGCGTTCTCGATGCGTGCCCAGGCGCTGGCCGACAACTCGAGCGGCGCACCGTGACGGGCCACGGCGACCACATCCTGCCAACGCATCGGGGCGTCGGCGATAACGATTTTTTCAGCCTGGGACATCTAAAACCTCAACCTTGATATGGATGCAGTGCTACTGGCCTCATCGCTGGCAAGCCAGCTCCCACAGGGATCGTGTGACCACTGAGAGATCTGTGGGAGCTGGCTTGCCGGCGACGGGGCCCGTCAGACCACCGCAAAATTCAGATCAGACCACCGCCGCCCGCCGCTGCACGAAGCGGTCCACGTATTCGTCCGCCGGCGAGTGCAGGATTTCCTTCGGCGTGCCGACCTGGATCAGGCGGCCGTCCTTGAGGATCGCGATGCGGTTGCCGATGCGCACGGCCTCGTCGAGGTCGTGGGTGATGAACACGATGGTCTTGTGCAGGGTCTTCTGCAGCTCCAGCAACTGGTCCTGCATCTCGGCGCGGATCAGCGGATCGAGGGCGCTGAACGCCTCGTCCATCAGGATGATGTCGGTATCCGCCGCCAACGCCCGGGCCAGGCCGACGCGCTGGCGCATGCCGCCGGAGAGCTGGTGCGGGTATTTGTTTTCGTAGCCCTTGAGGCCCACGGTGTTGATCCAGTGCAGCGCGCGCTCGGTGCACAGCTGCTTGCTTTCGCCGCGCACCTTCAGGCCGTAGGCGACGTTGTCCAGCACGCTCTTGTGCGGCAGCAGGCCGAAGCTCTGGAACACCATGCTGATCTTGTGCCGGCGAAATTCGCGCAAGGCGTCCATGTCGTACTGCAGGATGTCCACGCCGTCCACCAGGATCGCGCCGCTGGTGGGGTCGATCAGGCGGTTGAAGTGGCGCACCAGGGTCGACTTGCCGGAGCCGGACAGCCCCATGATCACGAAGATCTCGCCGGTGCCGATGCTCAGGGACAAGTCGTTGACCCCGACCACGCAACCGGTCTCGTTGAGCACCTGCTCCTTGGTCTTGCCCTGGCCGACCATGGCCAGCGCATCCTTGGCGCGGTTGCCGAAAATCTTGAAGACGTTCTTGACTTCGATCTTGCTCACGGTTGCGTTGCTCATTTGCTCACCTCATGCCGCGCACGACCGTAGGCCTGGGTAATGCGGTCGATGACCACAGCGAGAATCACGATGGCCAGACCGGCTTCGAGGCCGCGTCCGACGTTGAGGGTCTGGATGCCCACCAGCACGTCTTCGCCAAGGCCGCGGGCGCCGATCATCGAGGCGATCACCACCATGGACAGGGCCATCATCGTGGTCTGGTTGATCCCGGCCATGATGCTCGGCAGGGCCAGTGGCAGCTGCACGCCGAACAGTTGCTGCCAGCGGTTGGCGCCGAAGGCGTTGATCGCCTCCATCACTTCGCCGTCGACCTGGCGGATGCCAAGGTCGGTCAGGCGGATCAGCGGCGGCGCGGCGTAGATCACGGTGGCGAAGATCGCCGGCACCTTGCCCAGGCCGAACAGCATCAGCACCGGGATCAGATACACGAAGCTGGGCATGGTCTGCATGATGTCGAGCAGCGGCATCAGCACCGAGCGCAGACGGTCGCTGCGCGCCGAGAGGATCCCCAGCGGCACGCCGATCAGCACCGAGATCAGCGTCGCCACCAGCATCAGCGCCAGGGTCTGCATGAGCTTGTCCCACAGGCCGACGGCACCGACCAGGAACAGCAGGCCGACGATCACGCCGGTGGTGACCACCTTGCGGGTGGCGTGCCAGGCGATGCCGGCGACGATGGCCAGCATCAGCCACCACGGCACGGCGCGCAGCAGGCCCTCAAGGTTGACGATGGCCCAGAGCAGGGTGTCGGAGATGTGGCGGAACACGTCGCCGTAGTTGGTGACCAGTTTGTCGACCCAACCGTTGACCCAGTCGGCGATGGAAAAGGTAAAGCTTTCGGGAAACATAAGCGGCTCTCAATCAGAAAACTCAGTCAAGCGATTGCGGCGAACACCCCGGCCAGCCTCTCGGTTGGCCGGGAGGAATTCGACCTACAGCGCCGCGTCGATTTTCTTGGCAGCGTCTTCACTGACCCACGCGTGCCAGACTTCAGGATGTTCCTTGAGGAAGATTTTCGCCAGCTTCGGCGACTCGATGCGTTCCTTCGCCATGCGGCCCAGGTTCTGGTTCAGCAGGTCGATCGGCAGGTTGACCTTCTCCAGCACGGACACCAGCTCCGGCGCCTCGTCGTGGAAGGTCTTGGACAGGCCGACCTTGATGGTCACGCTCTTGTCGACGCCGGCCTTCTCTTCCAGCTTCACCGCGTCGATCTGGCCCATCAGCGGGGTCGGCGACCAGTAGTAGAACAGGATCGGCTCGCCGCGCTTGTAGCTCGACAGCACCGCCGCATCCAGCGCGGGACCGGTGCCCGGGCGGAAGTTGGTGTAGCTGCTCTCCAGGCCGTAGCTCTTGAGCATCTCGGTGTTGTCCAGCTCGCAGGTCCAGCCGGCGGGGCAGTTGTAGAAGCGGCCCTTGGACGGTTCTTCGGCGTCCTTGAAGATCGCCGAGTACTTGCCAAGGTCAGCGATGTGCTTGAGGTCCGGCGCCTTGGCTTCGAGCTTGCGCTTGGCGTCGCCCTCGATCACGTAGCGCGGCACGTACCAGCCTTCGATGGCGCCCACCACAGGGGCACCGACGCCGACGACCTTGCCGGCCTTCTCAGCCTTGTTCCAGACCTCGCTGCGGCCGACCCACTCCTCGGCGAAGATCTGGATATCGTTGCTGCTCAGGGCGTTCTCCATGGTGATGGAGTTGCCCGGCAGGCTGTCGGTCTTGCAGTCGTAGCCTTTCTCCAGCACCACTTGCAGCACGTCGGTCAGCAGCATGCCGCTTTCCCAGTTCAGGCCGGCGAACTTCACCGGTTTGCCGGATTCGCACCAGCCGGCGGCCTGGGTGGCGCCGGCGCTGGCCAGAAGGCCCATGGAAAGCAGAGTGGTCAGCAGGGTCTTGTTCGATTTCATTGTTGTGACGCTCCTAATCATGAATTGGCTTACGGCAGTCAAGAGGCATCCAGCCCTGTCCACGTCCAAATCAGGCCTGCGCCGCAGCGCGACCGGCCCCGCTTGTTTTAGGTTGTACGGCGCTGTTCTGCTCGAGGGGCAGAATCAGGCGATCGGGCACTGCACCGTGCCACTTCTTGGCACACACATAGTAGAGGCCGGCGGGAAGCACCAGGCCGATGATCCAGGAAATGTCCACATCGCCCAGGGCGGCCACCAGCGGGCCGGTGTAGAACTTGGTCGAGATGAACGGCAGCTGCACCAGCACGCCGAACACATAGACGCTGATGCCCAGCACGTTCCAGCGGCCGTAGCGGCCGTTCGGATCGGCCAGCGCCGGCACGTCGTAGCGCTCGCGGGTGATGCAGTAGTAGTCCACCAGGTTGATGGCGCTCCAGGGCGTGAAGAACGCCAGCAGGAACAGGATGAACGACTTGAACGCCCCCAGGAACGAATGCTGGCCGAGCAGCGCGATCAGGGTCGCGGCGCCGACGATCACCAGCACGAACACCAGGCGCTGCATGCGGGTGACCGTCAGGTGGCCGCGGAAGCCGCTGATGATGGTCGCGATGCACATGAAGCTGCCGTAGGAGTTCAGCGTGGAGATGGTGACCTTGCCGAACGCGATGCTGAAGTACAGCAGCGCGGCGGTGGCACCGGTCCCGCCCAGACCGACGATGTAGGCGACTTCATGACCGGCGAATTGCCCGTTGGCCGAAGCGGCCGCGAACACACCGAGGATCATCGCCACCTGCGCGCCGATCACCGAACCTGCACCGGCGGCGAAGAAGGTCTTCACCGAAGACACCTTGCTCGGCAGGTAGCGCGAGTAGTCCGCCACGTACGGCCCGAAAGCGATCTGCCAGGAGGCCGCGAGCGACACCGCCAGCAGGAAACTGCTCCAGCTGAAGTGGCGGATGTCCAGTAGTGCGCCGACGTCCACCTGACTCATCAGACGGCTGAACAGATAAACGAAAGCGATCACGCCGATGGCGCTGGCGATGCGGCCGATCCAGTGAATCACCCGATAGCCGAGCACCGTGACCACGACGATGACGCTGGCGAAAAGGAGGATGCCGACGGTGTCGCTGACCCCGAACAACTGGCCCAGCGCCTGACCGGACAACACCGTCCCGGTGGCGGTGAAGCCGAGGTACATCAGGCACACCAGCACGATCGGAATCGCCGCGCCGTAGACGCCGAACTGCACCCGGCTGGAAATCATCTGCGGCAGGCCAAGCTTGGGCCCTTGCGCCGCGTGCAGCGCCATCACCCCGCCGCCCAGCAGTTGACCGATCAGCAGACCGATCAGCGACCAGAACACATCGCCGCCCAGCACCACGGCCAGGGCCCCGGTGACAATCGCGGTGATTTGCAGGTTGGCACCCATCCACAGGGTGAACTGACTGAACAGACGACCGTGTCTTTCCGCTTCCGGGATGTAGTCGATCGAACGCCTTTCGATCAACGGTTTGTTGCCTGCACGATCGGTGTTGCCTGCCATGATTCAACCTCTGTGGATTGTTTTAATTGTTCTGTCGGGCTTACTCGATTCCTGTGGGAGCTGGCTTGCCAGCGATGACGTAGGCACTTTAAACATCAATTCCAGCAGTGCCGCCGCAATCGCTGGCAAGCCAGCTCCCACAGGGATTTGCGTTACTTGCCGCCAGTGATCATCGGCAGGTTCAGGCCCTGCTCTTTGGCGCAGTCGATCGCAATCTGGTAACCGGCATCGGCATGACGCATCACCCCGGTGCCCGGGTCGTT
>NZ_NEIU01000038.1:0-6779 GCF_002113595.1 Pseudomonas sp. B3(2017) | reverse complement strand
TGTTCGCGGCCGGCGCTGAACTGGTGGCGGGTCAGGCGCGAGCCGTTGAGGTCGATACCGCTGAGCTGACCGCCCGGCAGGTGGCGGTAGTCGAGCGTGCTGCCGTCGGGGAGGCGGCAATGCTTGAGCTGGCCGACGCTGTCGTATTCGTAGCGCAGGGTGCCCCAGCCCTGGTGCTCGGTGGTCAGCCGATCCTGCAGGTCGTACTCATACGCGAGGGGCCAGTGGCCGTCGTCGACGCTGACCAGGCGGCCGAGGGCGTCGTAGCTGTAGTGGATTTCCTCGCCGTCGGGCAGGGTCTTCACCAGCAGGCGGCCGGCGGCGTCGCGCTGGTACTCGGTGACCAGCTCGCTGGCGTCGTCGCCGAACTCGGTCTTCTTCAGCAGTTGGCCGTTGAGGTCGTATTCGTAGGCGGTGCGGCGGCCGTCGAAGCCGGTTTCCTGCTGGATCAGTCCGTTGCTGTAGTAGTCGAGGCGGTAGTGCTCGCCGCGTTCGTTTTCGATGTCGGTGAGCAGCAGGCCGGCATTGTCGTAGCGGTAGCGCAATTGGCTGCCGTCCGGGTTGATGCGGCGGCTGACCAGGTGCAGGTTGTCGGCGTACTCGTAGCGGGTGATGCGGCCGAGTTCGTCGCGTTCGGCTGTCACGTTGCCATAGGCGTTGTAGGTGAACGCGCGCGTCGCGCCACCGGGCAACGTCACCTGCGACAGGCGATTGGCGTTGTCCCACTGGTACTGGGTGATGGCGCCGGACTCTTCCTGACGGGTGATCTGGCGGCCCATGGCATCGTAACGGTACTTGCGTTGCCCGCCGTCGGGCAGGCGCTCTTCCAGCAGTTGGCCAAGGTTGTTCCAACCCAACTGGTGGCGGCTGCCGTCGGGATGCGTGATTTCCAGCAATCGGCCTTGTCGGTCGTAGCTGTAGAGCGTGGCATGACCGTCCGGATCGATTTGCCGGGTGACGTCGCCTTGCTTGTTGCGCTGATACTTCCAGCTGGCCTTCCCGCGATGCACGTCGCTGACGAAGCCATTGCTGTATTCGTAGGTGATGGCTTCATCTTCAGGAGGGATGACCGCAGTCATCAACCCCTCATCGTCGTACCGGTACTCGGTCACGGCGCCCAGCGGATCCTTTTCGGCGATCAGCTGGCCTTTGTCGTTGTAGGCCTTGAGGTGCTCGGCACCGTCCGGATCAACCTTGCTGACCAGGCGGGCCTTGTCGTCGTGGGTGTAGATTTCTTCGCTGCCGTCGGCGTTGGTGACGGTGACGGTGCCTTTGTCATCCCAGGCGTAGTGCGTATCCATCTGCGAGAAATTCGCCCAGTGATGGACACAGCGAGCGAGCTTGCCTTCGTGCTCCCATTCCCAGAAGAAGGCCGCCCCGCCAGCCAGTTGCCTTTCCAGGATCACATGTTGATCGTTGTAGCGATAACGTTCGGCTTCCCCTGCGGCGTTCTTCGCCTCAATCAGCCGGTTTTGAGCGTCGTAGCTGTAGGAGACCAGCGTCTGGACGGTGCTCCAGGCGTCTTCGAGGTTGTCCGCCGGAAGGAACTGCTGATAATCAATTGCGACGATGTGCTTGCGGTCGTAACGCAGCAGCAGGGCGCGGCCCGCACCGTTGTCGAGGCGCTTGATGCGTCCGTGGATGTCCCGCGTGATGTGCAGCCGATTGCCGTAGCTGTCGCTGATGGCGATCAGGGTTGCGCCTTTGCTGTTGAAGCGGAAGTGGTAGAACGTCGGGCGCTTGCTTGCCTGGGCCAGAATCAGTTCGGACGGATCGTCACCCAGGAAAATGGCTGCCCGCGAAAGGCTGTTGGTGATGGCCGGACGCTGTTCGCTTGGGAGCGGGAAAGGCGTGGAACGGTTTTCATGGTCAGTCCAGATGACCTCGTCGCCTACGATTTCGATCCGGTGCGCGAGTGCATGGCTCCAGCCATGGCCCAGGCCACAATCGATTTCCACTGCGCTGGTTCGGTACAGGCGTGTCCATTCAAACGGCAGCAGCCCGTCGAGGTGGCCGTCGGTAAGCGTCAGCAGTTCTTCACCGGTGACCATCGATACCGGACATCCATCAGTGCAGGTTCCGGCAGCTGGCTCTGCGCTCTTGTCGGCAGGTGTCTTAGCCTGTTTGGCAGCATCGTCACCGGCTTTGCCTCTGCCGAGCGTCGCGTTTCTCTTTCCATCAAAACGCAGTTCAGAAATGCCGTTTCTCACCTTCGCCGTCACACCACGCGCCGCCACGGCCGTGTACTTGGCGACATACTCCATGAAGCCTTTGATGATCTTGAACACGGACTCGACAAAGCCAATCACGGCCTTGACGAGAATTTCGCCGTACTTCTTCAGTCGCGCGACGAGATAGATAATCCCAGTGCCTTCGGCCGCGATGGTCAGTACGATCCCGATCACGATATCGATGGCAATGCCGACAACCGCAGCGGTAGTCATCTTCGCCGACTCGCCTGCCAGTTTGGTCGGCGGCAAACCTGCCAACCAGATCACGGCACTCCGAACCAGCAGAAACAATGCCGCCTCATCGCTGGCCAGCAACATGGCCTTCTTCATGACCTCTGGTGACTGCTTGGCCAAGTCAATCAGCTTTTGGGTGCCGGCGCCGAGATCTTCCTTGAACTTTCCTGGATCCTGAAGGATGTCCAGAACCAGGCTGATGCCATCCCACACACCCTTGATGGCCTCCCAGCCACCTTCAAGGATGCCTTTACCGACAGACATCACCATGGTGGATGCCGATAGGGTTGACCATTGCGGTTTGAAGCCAGCCCATTCCTTGCGCAGAAAACCTTCCAGATCAGCCGTGATGCCCTTGTAAGAGTTGAACAAGGCATCGATTTGCGCTGGAGTCACTTCATTGTGAACCCGGATCTTGTAGTACTTGCCAGGAATGCCTCCCGTCCAGCTGGCCTTTCCTTTGGCGTCCAGTTTGACTTTGCTGACGGCACCACCCTCCACGGCGACGATTTCGACTTCGATATCACCCACCGGAATGTCGTATACCGATTCGAATTTGCTCTCGATGAGCAACGGCCCTTTGAGCGGGCACTGAGCGACGCTTGAGGTGAAGTCGCCATCCGTCATGCTCACCGACTTGCTGGTGTTGCCGACTTTGATCACTCGTTCCATGCCGAGCAGGGACGGCAGGTCAGCGGCTCGGCTGCCCTTGTCTGCGGCTCTTGCATACCAGGTCTTGGTTTGTTCCTGGTACAGCTTCAGGCTGTCTTTGAAGGAGTTGAGTTGTCCGTCAATGAACTCGATGCGTTCCTTTGCGATCATCAGCCTTGCTCCAGAATCAGGTGGTTTAACAGTGCTTCTTTAAGGTTGTCCGGAGCATCCGGGCGACGTACGAAACGGGCGATCTTGTGCTTCAGGTTGTTCTCGGGCCAGGCGGTGTAGAGGTCCGGGCGTTCCTCCTCCAGCCATTGCATGAGGTTGCTGATCAGCGTGGTCGGATTGTCCTTGGCCAGCCCATCCAACAACCCCTTCGGCACCTCCCACCACGGCCAGTCCTTCGCCTTCCTCACCACCCGCGGCCCGACCTCCAGGCTCTGGCCGTTGATCAGGTAGCGCCCGAACACCGGCAGCAGTTCCCCGGCCGCCTCGCCCAGCCCCTTGAGGATCGGGTGGATGTGCCGGCCGTCCCAGAAGCGGAAGAACACCTCGGTTCCGTCCGGCATCTTCACTTGGGTGAGGCTGCGCAGGTGCTCGAAGACTTCGTCCGGTTCGCTGCGGGAGACGGCCAGCCAGCCCCAGTCGAGGGCGTCGGTGGCGGCGATCCAGGGCAGGAACGGGGAGTCGGGCCTGAGCTCGGTGACGTAGGGCATCACCGGTTTCCAGCTGGCGTAGGGGGTGTCGTTCCAGATCGGCACGAGCTGGGTGGCGGGTTCGCTCATGTACAGGGTCTTCAGGCCGTCGGCGTCGCTGGCGGCGCTGATGACCAGGTACAGGCGTTCGCCGCTCTGCAGGGGCTGGCGGGCCAGCCAGTCGCGGGGTGTCAGTCGGTCAGAGGGCACAGGCACCTGCCTTGCATTTTTCGCATTCTTCGCAGAACGGCGCGTTGCGCTTGAGGGTGTTGACCTGCGCCGGGGTGAGCACGGCGCCGGCCTTGTCGGCGTCGGCCTGCTTCAGCGCGCCGGGCATCAGCGGGGCGGCGCCGGTGCCGCTGCCCGGGCCGCCGCCGGAGTTGACGTTGATCGCCGGGCCGCTCAGGGTCACGCCGCCGCCGTCGATCTTGATGAAGCTGCCGCCGCCGACCAGGGTCAGTTCGCTGCCGGCCTCGAGCACGACCTTCAGGCCGCTGCTCAGGTGGATCTCCTGGCCGGCGTCGATGAACTGGCCGGTGCCGATCTTGATGTGCTGGTTGACGCCCACGGTCAGGTGGTCGTCGGCCCGGGCCTCGACCTTGCGGTCCTGGTAGACGGTGTGGTGCTCCTCGGCCTTGAACTCGCTGTAGCTGTTCTTCTCGACGGTGTCGTGGCGCTCGTTGCCGACGCGGATCTTCTGGTCGTGCTCGACGTTCTCGTCCCAGTCGCGCTGGGCGTGCAGGAAGATCTGCTCCTGGCCCTTCTTGTCCTCGATGCGCAGCTCGTTGAAGCCGCCTCCGCCCAGGGAGCTGAGGGTCTTGAAGGTGCTGCGGGTCTTGTTGGCCGGCAGGGCGTAGGGGACGGTGTTCTCCTTGTGGTACAGGCAGCCGCTGACCAAGGGCTGGTCGGGGTCGCCCTCAAGGAAGGTGACCAGCACCTCCATGCCGATGCGCGGGATGGCGATGCCGCCGTACTGGGCGCCGGCCCAGGCCGAGGAAACGCGCAGCCAGCAGGTGGTCTTGTCGTCGGCCTGGCCTTCGCGGTCCCAGTGGAACTGCACCTTGACGCGGCCGTACGGGTCGCAGTGGATCTCCTCGCCCTTGGGGCCTGTGACCACGGCGCTCTGGCTGCCGAGGATGCGCGGCTTGGGGTGGCGCAGGGGCGGACGGTTGGGCACGTCCCACGGGGTGGCCTGGAAGCGGTTGCGGTAGCCCTGGTGGAAGTCGTCCTTGAGCGCCGTGGTGTCGCTGGTCACCGACTCCTCCAGCACCTGCGGCTGCTTGCCTTCGTGGAGGATCTCGGTGAGCAGCCAGAGGTCGTTCCACTGCGCCTTGGGGTGCGCCGTCAGGGCCAGGAAGTGGCCGCTGACCAAGCGCGGCTGGTCGCTCTTGCCCTCGGCGAGGCGGAAGTCGCTGCGGTGGCGCTCAAGGGCGCGCTTGGCCAGGTGCTTGCCGCGCTCGCGGTCGATGAAGCGGCCCGGGTAGTCGTAGTCCTCGAGGTCGGGCAGGGCGTCGCCGCGGTTCTCGCTCTCGAGGGTCAGGCGCGGCTTCTCGAAGTCGTAGTCGCGGCGGGTGGTGCGGCTGGTGCGGGTTTCCAGGCGCAGGTCGAAGCGCTTGACCACCGGGTCGCTGGCGACCATGCCGGAGTCTTGCTGGTAGGCCACGGGCGCCAGTTTCGGGAACACCGTCTGGTCGTCGCCGAACACCAGCTTGTGGGCCGTGGCGCTGTGCTGGAAGTGGAAGTGGATGCCTTCCTCCTCGCACAGGCGCTGGATGAAGTGCAGGTCCGACTCGTCGTACTGCACGCAGTAGGTCCGCTCGGGGTAGACCGAACCGGTCTTGAATGCGTAGGCGTTGGCCTGGATGCCGTGCTCCTCCAGCACCTGGCCGATGATCTTCGGCACGCTGAGGTTCTGGAAGATGCGCTGGTTGACCCGGTGCGCGAGGTAGGCCAGCTGCGGGCGCAGGGTCACGGAGTAGCGGGTCAGGCGCTTGCCGGAGTCGCCTTGCGCGGCGCGGTAGATCAGGCCGTGGATGCCGCTGCCGTCGGGCGACAGCTGCAGGAAGGCCGGTTTGTGCAGCAGGGTCTCGAGGTCCAGCGACGGCTGCTCACTGACCAGTTCCACCTGGAAGGCGAACGGCTCGCTGACGGCTTCGCGGCCTTGCAGGGTGAATACCTGGAAGTCGGCGGAAAGGCCTTCGATGGTCAGGGCAAAATGTGTTTCGTTGGCCGGCGCGAACATCCCTTGTTCCTCGTGCTGCAGCGGCGTGCGCCGGTCTTCGCCAAGCGGTCCTGCGCACGCGAAATTCTGGAGGTGCGTAAACAACATCGACCAGCAGGGCTGGTCGATGCGTGTAGCGGTCAGCCGTGGTTAGACGACTGGAGCACGCCAGTCATCGGAACCCGAAGTACCGGATACTTCGTGGGTCCAGGTGATCTTGCGGTAGGTGAACTGCACTTCTTCCAGGTGGGTGAAGTGCGAGTTGCCTGGATCCTGGCAGTTGTGCATCTTGTTGTTGATGGCGACGATGATCGCGTCTTCCAGTTTGGTGGTGTAGTAGTGCTCTTGGGTGCCTTGGGCCGAAGTGCGGTACCACTGGATGACGATTTCGCTCATGCGCTCGCCGGAGGTCAGGGCCGCCTGCAGCAGAGGCGAAGCCTTGTCGTAGACCTTGGTGATGATCACTGGCTTGTGGACGCGCTGGCCGGTTGGCTGGCCGGACTGCGGGTCACGCGGGATGATCACGTCGTGGCTGAACGCCTGAACCATGACCTGGTCTTCGTGACCTTCCTGGTAGGTGTTGCCCACGGAGTCGGCGGTGAAGGCGCCGGCAGTGATCAGGCCTTGTTTTTCGCCGGTGACCGACATGTACGCTGGTGTTGCCATGGGAGGTGCTCCTTGCGGATTGAGTTAGGGTGCCCGGGAGGCGGAATCGCCCGGTGGGTGCCTGACTGTTATCAAGGA
>NZ_NEIU01000037.1:0-7282 GCF_002113595.1 Pseudomonas sp. B3(2017) | reverse complement strand
TTCGGCAGGTCGTCGATGATGTTCACGTCCAGCGTGCCGTTGGCGGTGGTGCCGTTGTCGTCCACCACGGTGACGGCGAACTGCTCAGGCAGGTTGTTCGCGCCGTTGGCGTTGGGGTGCGCCTCGTTGTCCACCAGGGTGTAGCTGTAGCTCACCACGCCGGTGGCGGCGTTGAACCCAGTGATGGTCAGCGTGCTGCCCAATGGGGTCACGACGGATTGCGGGAACCCTGCCGCCACGCCGTTGGTGACCACGGCAATGCCGCCCACGGTCAGGGTGGTGACGCCGTCCAAAGCGGTGACGGTGAACGTGCCGCTCTGGGTGAGCGCCGCCGAATCAGGCGCGCTGCCAAGGGACAGGTTCTTCTCGAACACCGTCACTTCGCCCCCTTCGACGTTCAATCCGCCGATGACGACGGGATCGTCATTGTTGTGGACCTGCAGCACCAGGTTCGCCGTGCTGGTGTCGCCATCGGCGTCCCGCAGGGTGTAGGTGAAGGTCTCGGTGCCGCTGCCGCCGCCGTGCAGGTTCTTGAAGTCGGCGTCGCTGGTGTTGAGCGTGTAGGTGTAGGTGCCGTTGGCGTTGAGCACCAAGGTGCCGTAGGTGCCGACGAACGTGCCGCTCACCACCGGCCCGCTGTCGGGGCCGACGGGGATGCGGTCGGCGCCCTGAACATCGTTGGGCAGCACATTGCCGGTCAGGGTGAGGGTGGTTTCCGAGGCGGTCGAGGCATTGCTGTCGTCCACGGCCTTGGGCACGTCGTCGGTGATGTTGACGTCCAGCGAGCCGGTCGAGGTGTCGCCGTTGCTGTCCCCGGCCACCACGGTGAAGTGTTCGCCGAGGCTGTTGGCGCCGTCACCCGATGCATGGGTTTCGCTGCCGTTGAGGGTGTAGCTGTAGGTCACGGTGCCCGTCGCCGGGTTGTAGCCGATGACGGTCAAGGTGTTGCCCAGCGGCGTGGTGACCGACTGCGGGAAACCTGCGGCCACGCCACCGACGATCACGTTGATGCCGCCGATGCTCAGGCTGGTCAGGCCGTCGGGGGCGGAGACCGTGAAGCTGCCGGTCTGGATCAGCGCCCCCGGATTGGCGGCGGAGCCGTCAGGCAGGTTGGCTTCGTTGACGGTCAGTTCGCCCCCCGGCACGTCGAGGCCGCTGAGGGTGACGGGATTGTTGACCGGCGGCACGACCGGCGCCGGGGTGTTGTCGCCGTTGTCGATCACGGCGTTGTGGCGCTCTTCGGGAAACTCGGGAATGCCGCCGAACCCGGCGGTGGGGAAACCGATGATCGGATCGACCCGCCCGCCCACTTCGGTCAGCAGCACGAAACTGTGGCCGCCGCCCAGCTCGCCGGGCGCACCGCCGGTCGCACCGGGGCCGGCCGCGGTGGCTTCGGCGGATTTCGTCGGATCTTCGCCGGCGGCGATGGCTTTCTGGATCTGCTCGACGTCGGTCAGCTGCGCTTCGCTGGGGGTCAACGCTTCCGGGGTGTCGACATGAGTGGCCTGATGGGCCAGCAACTGGCCGGTCATGGTCAGGCTGCTGTCGCGGCCCAACGTCAGTTCCTGGCCGTTCTGCAGGTGCACCGCCACGGCGCCTTCGGCCCCCGTGACCAGCTGATCGCCGGCGTAGAGCCGGTCGCCTTCGACCAAGGCGCGACGGCTGCCGTCGCCCCCCACCGCAAAAACCTGACCCACGACCTTAGTGACGATCCCGATGAGCGTTGCCATGTGCATTTCCTCCGCTGCCGACCACCGTCGGCGCTGGTTCGCGAAGCAGCCCATGGCTCAAGCGGGTTGCCGGGGCGACGCTCTCGCACCTCGGCAGTTCGTTTCGCAGGTCGCGCAGGACCGGGAAATGTCAGTGCCCTCAAGCACTTGTGATCCCTGATCACTGCAGCACGCCCACTAGCGCTACGTAACGGTGGTGAATCACCCGAGTGACAAAAAACTGTCGCCCATTGACCGCTACGCGTCCCTCCCCTTTAGCAGTACTTCGCCGTATGTCGCAAAGTGAGTGGAACTTTCCTCAAGCCTTTCTGTGCTCCCTAAAGCTCATAAAACAAAGGCTTTCGAGAGGAACAATGTGCCGATTTCGGCCAAGCGCATAAGTTTTTTTCGGCATAACCCATATGAAAAATTTTTCTTAGCTACGCTTCAGGATGTTCTTAGCTCTGTTGTTAAAGAGATGAAACGCTTTTTACAACAAAAATCGTCAATAAATTGGCGACAGTGAAACACCATCAGGACTCAGGGAGATGTAAACCATGCGCGTATTGACCCCCCTCTGCAGTGCGGTTTTGCTGGCCATGGCTTGCACTTCCCAGGCTCAGGCCATGAACCTCACCGAAGCCATCCAGAGCACCATCGCCACCCACCCGGAACTGGCCTCGCGCGTGGACGCCCGCCTGTCCGCGGATGAGCAGGTGAAGGTCGCCAAGGGCGGCTTCTACCCGTCGGTGGACCTGAACGCCGCCTACGGGCGCGGCTACAGCGACAACACCAATACCCGGGCCTTCGGCAACCACCACACCGAAATCCTCAACTACACCCAGTCCGAACTGCGCCTGCGGCAGATGCTGTTCGACGGCTTCAACACCGCCAACGAGGTCGAGCGCACCAAGGGCGTGTCCAACTCCCGCGCCTACTATGCGCAAGGCACCGCCCAGGACCTGGCCCTGCGCACCATCGAGGTCTACCTCGAAGTGCTCAAGCGCCGCGAACTGGTGACCCTGGCCAAGAACAACCTGCAGGCGCACCTGCGGGTCAACGACCAGATCGGCCTGCGCACCGAACGCGGCGTGGGCAGCACCGCCGACTCCGACCAGTCGGTGGCCCGTAAGGCGCTGGCGCAGAATAACCTCGACACCGCCGAGGTGGACCTGGCCGACGCCGAGTCGAACTTCTACAGCGTGGTCGGGCGCATGCCCGACGAGCTGGAGGCCCCGCCCTCGACCCGCGGCGAGATGCCCGCCGACCTGCGCGAGGCCCAGCAGAGCATGGTCGAGAACAACCCTTACCTGAAATCCGCCCAGGCCGACGTGCAATCGGCCGAGAGCCAGTACGAAGTCGCCAAGTCGCCGTTCTACCCGCGCTTCGATGCCGAAGCCGCCGTGGGCGCGAACAACAACGTGCAGGGCGACGAAGGCCACGACAACGAATGGCGCGTGGGCGTGGTGATGAACTACAACCTGTTCCGCGGCGGCAGCGACAAGGCTCGCCTGGCGTCCGACGCGCACCAGATCAACCAGGCGATGGACATCCGCAACAACGCCCTGCGCCAGCTCAACGAGAACATCCACCTGGCGTGGAACGCGATGGTCAACGCCAAGAAGCAGACCCCGACCGCCCGCGAATACGCCGAGACCACCAAGCGCGTGCGCGCCGCCTACCAGGACCAGTTCGGCCTCGGCCAGCGCACCCTGCTCGACTTGCTCGACAGCGAAAACGAGCTGTACAACGCCAACCGCCGTTACACCGAGATCCGCTACACCGAAGAGTTCTCGATGTACCGGGTGCTGGCGAACATGGGCCAGTTGCTGAGCAAGCAACGGGTGGTGCTGCCCGCCGATGCGATCGCCGCCACGGAAGTGAAGAACGAGGCGCGTCTGCCCGAACTGAAGTAGCTCGTCTGAAGTGATTCGCTGCGGCGAGGGCGCTTGCTCCCTCGCCGCAGGTCATCGGCCCTTCATCAAGGGGAGCGATCGGTATGACCAGCATGGAACCCGGCAACACCGGGATCGATCCGCGGCTGAGTTTCGACGACCCGTTGCTCGACGGACTGTTGATCCTCTGCAAACTCCACGGCGCCATCGTCAGCCGCGCCAGCCTGAGCGCCGGCCTGCCCCTGGACAAACAACGCCTGAGCCTGGACCTGCTGCCCCGCGCAGCGGCACGGGCCGGTCTGCAGGCGCGCCTGCTGCGCCGTGAGCTGAAGGACATTTCCCCGCTCAACCTGCCGGTGCTGCTGCTGTTGAACAACGGCCGCACCGCCGTGCTGCGGCGCCTGGCCGACGACGGCAAGGCGCTGATCCTGCCCAGCGAGGCCGACGGCGGCGAGCAGTGGGTCAGCCACGAAGAGCTCGCCGGGCACTACAGCGGCCAGGCCCTCTTCGCCCGGCCGCGCCATGAACTGGAAGACCTGCGCTCGCCGCTGGTGCCGCGGGTGCAGGCGTGGTTTCGCGACACCCTGAAGCTGTCGAAATGGCTGTACAGCGACGCGATCCTCGCCAGTTTCCTGATCAACCTGCTGGGCCTGATGGTGCCGCTGTTCGTCATGCAGACCTACGACCGCGTAGTGCCGAACCAGGCCACCTCGACCCTGTGGGTGCTGGCCATCGGTCTTTTGATCGGCACCGGCTTCGAACTGGTGCTGCGGGTGGTGCGCGCGCACCTGCTGGACACCGCCGGCAAGAAGACCGACGTGATCCTGTCCGCGACCCTGTTCGAGCGCATCACCGGCATGGCGATGAAGGCCAGGCCCGCGACCATCGGCGGGTTCGCCCAGAGCATCCACGACTTCCAGGGCCTGCGCGAATTCCTCACCGCCGTCACCCTGACCAGCCTGATCGACCTGCCCTTCGTGGTGCTGATGCTGGCGGTGATCGGCCTGCTCGGCGGCTGGCTGGTGGTGATTCCGCTGGCGGCGTTCCCGGTCACCATCGTGTTCGCCCTGGTGATCCAGGCCCGCCTGCGCGACACCGTGCAGAAGAGCCTGAGCCTGGGCGCCGAGCGCCAGGCGCTGCTGATCGAGACCCTCGGCGGCCTGGAGACCCTCAAGGCGTGCAGCGCCGAAAGCGAGCGCCAGCACAAGTGGGAAAGCACCCACGGCGCCCTCACCCGCCTCGACAGCCATGCGCGCAACCTCTCGGCGCTGGCGACCAACGGCACGCTGTTCATCCAGCAGTTCTCGGGGATGGCGACGATCGTCGCAGGGGTCTACAGCATCATCGCCGGCAACCTGAGCGTCGGCGCGCTGGTGGCCAGCTACATGCTCGGCAGCCGTGTGCTCGCGCCGCTGGGGCAGATCGCCGGGCTGATCACCCGCTACCAGCAAGCGCAGCTGACCATGAAAAGCACCGACGCCCTGATGGCCCTGCCCCAGGAGCGCGACGGCAAGCAGCGGCCCCTGGAGCGCACGCAACTGCAAGGCGCGCTGGACGTCAACGGCGTGACCTTCCATTACAACGGCCAGAACGCCCCGGCCCTGAACCACATCAGTTTCAGCCTCAAGCCCGGCGAACGGATCGGCATCATCGGCCGCAGCGGCTCGGGCAAGAGCACCCTGGCGCGGCTGGTGATGGGCTTCTACGAGCCCGGCGAAGGCCAGCTGCTGCTCGACGGCCTGGACCTGCGCCAACTGGACGTGGCCGACCTGCGCCAACAGGTCGGTTACGTCGCCCATGACCTGCCGCTGCTGGCCGGCAGCCTGCGCGACAACCTGACCCTCGGCGCCCGCTACGTCAGCGATGCGCGGATGCTCGAAGTGGCCGAACTGACCGGCGTCACCGAACTGGCCCGCCAGCACCCGCAAGGCTTCGACCGGCCGGTGGGCGAGCGCGGGCAACTGCTCTCCGGCGGCCAACGCCAGGCGGTGCTGCTGGCCCGGGCGCTGCTGCTGGATCCGCCGATCATGCTGCTGGACGAACCCACCAGCGCCATGGACAACAGCAGCGAAGACGCCCTGCGCCAGAAGCTCCACGAACAGGTGCAAGGCAAGACCCTGCTGCTGGTCACTCACCGCACCTCGATGCTGAGCCTGGTGGACCGGTTGCTGGTGCTGGACAACGGCCGGATCGTCGCCGACGGTCCGAAGGAAGCGGTCATCGATGCGCTGCGCAAGGGCCGGGTCGGCTCGGCTGCGGTCTAGGAGTTGCCCCATGTCTGCTTCTTCGTCTTCAAAACAGCGCGGCTACTTCGACAGCTTCGGCAAAAGCGCCGAGGCCGAGTTCATGCCGGAAACCGCCGGCGCCTCGCTGCAGGATTCGCCGCGGGCCTCGCGCATCACCGTGTGGCTGGCGGCGGCGCTGCTGATCAGCGCGCTGGTGTGGGCCAGGTTCGCGGTGCTCCAGGAAGTGACCATGGGCGAAGGCAAGGCGATCCCGTCGAGCAAGGTGCAGGTGATCCAGAACCTGGAGGGCGGCATCGTCACGGAAATCTTCGTGCGCGAAGGCCAGATGGTGAACAAGGGCGACACCCTGCTGCGCCTGGACGACACCCGGTTCCTGTCGAACAAGGGCGAAAGCGAGGCCGACCGCTATGCGCTGATGGCCCAGGTCGAGCGGCTGTCGGCGGAGGCCGAGGGCCGGCCGTTCACGGTGTCCGCCGAAGTCAGCGGCAAGGCCCCGCAGGTGGCCGAGGACGAACGCTCGCTGTACGAACAACGGCAGCGGCGACTGGCCAGCGAACAGCGCACTCTCAGCGAGCAACTGCGGCAGAAGACCCAGGAACTGGCCGAGTTCCGCTCCAAGCAAGGGCAGTTCAGCTCAAGCCTGGCGCTGGTCAATCAGGAGATGAACATGTCCGAACCGCTGGTCAAGACCGGCGCGGTCTCCCCGGTGGAGATCCTGCGGCTCAAGCGCAGCGCGGTGGAGATCCGCGGCTCGCTCAACGCCACCACCCTGGCGATCCCCCGGGCCGAATCGGCCATCGCCGAGATCCGCAGCAAGATCGACGAATCGGAGCAGACCTTCCGCTCCGAAGCGGCCAAGGAGCTCAACGAGAAACGCACCGACCTGTCGAAGATCACCGCGTCGAGCATCGCCATCGACGACCGCGTCAGCCGCACCACCGTGACCTCGCCGGTGCACGGGGTGATCAAGCAACTGAAGGTCAACACCATCGGCGGCGTGGTGCAGCCAGGCAGCGACATGGTGGAGATCGTGCCGCTGGAGGACAACCTGCTGATCGAGGCCAAGGTGCGTCCGCAGGACGTGGCGTTCCTGCATCCGGGCCAGAAAGCCATGGTCAAGTTCAGCGCCTACGACTACACGATCTACGGCGGGCTCAGCGCCAAGCTGGAACTGATCGGCGCCGACACCATCACCGACGACAAGGGCAACAGCTTCTACCTGATCCAGGTGCGCACCGACAAAAACCATTTGGGCGGGGACGTGAAGCCACTGCTGATCATCCCGGGGATGGTGGCGACGGTGGACATCATCACCGGCGAGAAAACCGTGCTGGACTACCTGCTCAAGCCAGTGCTCAAAGCCCGGACCGAGGCGATGCGCGAACGCTAGTGATTATCCGGAATTTGTGCTGATAGGCATGGCCTCATCGCT
>NZ_NEIU01000036.1:0-9697 GCF_002113595.1 Pseudomonas sp. B3(2017) | reverse complement strand
CCCCACGTCCCCCTACGAATCCCCCGACTCGCGCAAGCTCAACGAAGCCGCCGAGCGCGCCCTCGACCATTACCTCAACCCGATGTTCGTCCCTGAACCCGCGCTCAAGATCAGCAAGCTCTACGCCATCGCCCCCGCCGCCGACAACGAGGAACTGCTGGCCGACGCCTGCGAGACCCTGACCTCGGCCAAGGTCATGGCCAACAACTTTGCGGGGCTGCTGGACGGCCAGCACCGGCATACCGCGCAAGGCATCACGCAGCTGATCATGCTCGGCGAGCTGGCGGTGAACCGGGTGCTGGACAGCCTGGAGCTGAAGGCCGACGCGGTCCTCTGAGCAGATACAAGACCCTGTGGGAGCCAGCCTGCTGGCGATGGCGGCGTGTCAGCCAGCATCACATTCGACTGACCCACCGCCATCACCAGCAGGCTGGCTCCCACAGGATTGGTGGTGGACTTAAAGCAGCCTCGTGCACATAGCCGGTCATCGGAAATCACCCTCCCCCTGTCAGATCTGACAGTGGTCAAACACCCCTGCGCAGTCCCTAATTCCGGTCAACGACCCGCCTGCACATCCATGCCCACCTCGGCAAGGAGCTGACCATGACCGCCTTGCGTTCCTACTTGCCCGCCCCGCTCACCCTCGTCGGCAGCGCGCCCGGTTTCGGCGTGCTGGCCCTGCAGCCGTTGTTCATCGCCGGCATGACCCGGCCGATCACGGACGGCGACGGCGGCATCAGCATTGCGGTGGTCAGCGACCATGAGCAAGGGGTGATGTTCGTCATCGACCCGTGGATCTCCATGGCCGAAGGCGACACCGTGGATGTCTTCCTTGACCAGAGCGTGGTCTATCACCAGGTGGTGACGGCGAACGACGTCAATCAGCGGCTGTTCTTCTTCGTCGCGGCCGCCCGCTTCGTGCCGGGCTGGATCGAGGAGTGCTATTTCCTGCTGCACCGCGCAGGGGAAGCGGCACCGGACGATCCCTCCGTGCCGCTGCGCTTGCGGGTCAAGCTCGACCGCCCGGCCGGCATCGACAAAGAGCCGCACAAGCCCGGCCACTCGGAGCTCAAGATTGTGCAACTGCCCCAGGAGGTGATCGAGCAAGGCGTCGACGCCGAGTGGGCCGCCAAGGGCGTGCCGATGACGATCCAGCGCTACCCCAACATCGCGTTGCGCGACACGATCCAAGTGAAGTGGGGCAGCGTGTTCCTGGCACCGCTGGTGCTGACGCAGGCCCACGTCGACGGCACCTTGCCCATCGTGGTGCGCGCCGAGCAGGCCGACATCCTTGCCGGCGGCGACAGCTCCGCCCTGCTGATCGCGTATGAGGTGTACGACGAGGTCTGGAACTATTCGGAAAAGTGGTCGCTCACCACCACCGTCGACGTCGAGGCCGGTGCCTCGCGCCTGGAAGCGCCGATCATCAGGGAATCGTTCAATGGCGTCATCGACCTCAAACAGCTCAACCAGCAGCCCGTCACCGTGCAGATCCACGTCCGCACCGAAGACTTCGCCGTCGGCGACACGGTGACGATGACCTGGACCGGCACACCGCTGAGCGGCAAACCGCTGGTTCACACGCAGTCGACGGTCATCGCCAACGTGCCGAGCATTCTCGAACTGCGGGTTCCCTACGAAGAGGTGCGGGCACTGGTCAACGGCTCGGTGGATGTGTTCTATGTGCTGACCAAGAAGGACGGCCAACCGCCGCTGGCCTCCAAGCACACCTTCGCCAACGTGATCGGCGATGTGTACGCCCACCCTGCCCCGGTGGTGCGCGAAGCGGTGGGCGATGTCCTTGAGCCGGGCGTGAACCACGCCACCGTCGACATCCATTACCCCGGCATGGCGGACGGCGACACTGTCGAGCTGATCTGGGAAGGCACCCTGGCCAACGGCGCGCCCTATGTGTACACAGTGCAGTACGACGTAAGCCGCAACGACGCCGTGGCGAAGCTTGTCACGCTGTATGTCATGGGCGAGCACATCGGCTTGCTGGCCAATGGGCGCCTGGATCTCTGGTACCGGGTGATCAACGACACCTCGGCCTACGGCACGAGCGAGTCCGAACACCTGCTGCTGAAGGTGCAGGCGATCCCCGCGACCTTACCGGCGCCGGACGTGCCCGAGGCCATCGAGGGCGTTCTCGACCCGGCCAGGGTGTACGAAAAGGTGACGGTGCGGGTCGGCTACACCGGCACGGTGAAGGACGACATTCTGACCTACTACTGGACCGCTGTGGACTCGGACATCAGCACCAGCGACTGGCTGCCCATCACCACCGTGTCGGCCGGCAAGCCGGTGAACTTCCGGGTGGACGCCCGCTTCGTCACGCCCAGCATCGGCCAGTACGTGAAGATCCGCTACACCCTCAAGCATGCGGCCACCGGGCTGCTGAGCTATTCGGCCACGTATGAGCTGCTGATCGGGCAACTGGTCGGGGAGCTGCCGCCGCCCGACGTGATCCAGGCCGACGGCGACAGCCTCGACCCGATGAAGGCGCTGGGCGGGGTGGATGTGGCGGTGGCGTACGCCAACATGGATCCGGCACTCGACACCATTGCCCTGAAGTGGCGCGGCACGCCCGGCGCCGGTACGTCGGAGGACCTGGAACTGCCGGCCGACGCCAGCGGCCGGGTGCAGTTCCATCTGCCGGCGTCGGTGGTGGGGCCCAACATCGGCCGGCCGGTGTCGGTGACCTATGACGTCAAGCGCTACAACTTCTGGACCACCTCGGAGCTGCTGACGCTCAACGTGCTGCGGTTCCAGTCACCGGAAACCGAGCTGCCGCGCCCGGAGGTGCCGCAAGCGGTCAATCAGGTGCTGGATCTGATGGAATTTGCCGGCGATCCGGATGTACAGGTCAAGGTCTGGCCTTACATCGCGCTTGAGCAACGTTTGTGGCTGCGCCTGGAAGGCAAGGCGCTGGACGGCAGTGATTACCGCATTGTGTTGCTGGACGGTGCGCTCATCACCGCCGGACAAGTCAGCGCCGGTCTGAAGGAAACCCTGCCCCGTTCCGAGCTGCTGAAACTGGATCACGCTTCATCGGCGTCGGTCGTGTGCAAGGTGACGTTCGACGGCGACGTGCAGGAGCACACCGCCATTGAGTTTCCCCGGCTGAACCTGACGATCCGCACCCGCTACGACTACCTGACGCCGGCGATCACCCGGGTCACCGACCAATGGGGCACGGTGGCGAATGGCGGCGTGACTTACAACGACCAGGTCACCGTGACGGGCACGGCGACCCGTGGGCAGAAAGTGGAGATTCTCGACGGGGCCAACTCCTACGGCTCGGCGGACGTCGCCCCGGGCGGCACCGGTTCGGAAGGTGTCTGGAGCAAGGTGCTGAACAACCTGACGGTCAAGGCCTATCACCTCACCGCCCGGGCGCTGTATGACGCCAACCCGGTGACCAGCCCGCCGTGGGCGTTCACGGTGGCCGTCGCCAACAAACCGGTGATTTCCAACGTCACCGATTCCCTTGGCAGCGTCGCCAACGGCGCCACCACCTATGACCGGACCGTTACCGTCAGAGGGACGGCCAGCCCGAGCCAGAAGGTGCGGCTGCTCGACGGCACGCAGGCGCTGGGCGAGCCGCTTGCCAACGCTCAGGGCGACTGGAGCCACGTCGTCAACGGGTTGAGCGCCAAGGCGTACAGCCTGACCGCGCTGGCGCTGTACGGCGACAGCCCGGTGTCCGCGCCGCCGCGCACGTTCGTGGTGGCCGAGCACGTTGCCCCGACGCTCACCTCGGTGAGGGATTCGAACGGTGAAGTGCCGAACGGCGGGCGGACGACCCGCACGACCGTGACCCTGCAAGGCAGCGTCACCCCCAATCACGAAGTGCAGATCCACGACAACAATGTGCCCAAGCACACGGTGCGGGCCGTGGGAAATGTCTGGAGCACCACGCTGAATGTGGCCTTGGGTGCGCACTCGGTCACGGCCAAGGCCGTGAGCACCGGGCAGGTGTCCAATGCGCGGAGCTTTACAGTGATTTCGCCGTTGAGCTTCAACACCAGTCCGGTGACGTTGAGCGGAAAAATCTATTTGCTGCCTGCCTATCCAAATTTACTGCCGGCCTTTGGCCCTGGCACCTCAGTGCGTTACCAGGCATCCAACGGCCAGCCACCCTACACCTACACATCCAGCAATCAGGCAGTGGCAGTCGTTGACGCAACCGGGTTGGTGACCGTCAGGGGGCGCGGAACCGCAAGCATTACAGTGAGGGATGCGACCAATCAATCGTTGAGCTATTCGGTGTCCGTCAGCGGTGTGATTCATGTTTTAGGGGTGGGGGCAGGCACCTGGGCACAAATGAGCTCAGCGGCCAGCAACTTGGGAGCGCATATCCCTAACGCAGATGAAATGCACGAGATCCAACGCACTTACGGTGGAAGCTGGCCAATGGGAAGCAACTTTTACTGGTCGAGCACACCTACCAGCTATTTCTTGAAGCCGGCCAAGGTCACGGTTCATCTTGTAACGGGAGCCAGGAGCGCAGCCATCGTAAACAGCTTCTTCAACAACCACGCCTTTGGTGTTGGAATCAGGTAATCAGCGAAGCCCCGTGCTCCCGTACACCGTGAGCGCGGGGCTATGCTGCCTCAACCGCCCCTCAGACCGTATCCACCTTCAACGAATGATCATTCAGCATCCCGTTGATGATCGTCGCCGTATCCGCCCCGCCCGCGATCACCCCGCCCGCCCCCGGCGTCACGCCGTAGTGGCTGGCCAGGTTGACGCCGGCCAGGTCGATGGTCTGGTTCGGCGTGGCGCCGGCCATGGCGCTCACATCGATGGTGGTCACCACCGACGCGCCGCTGCCGGTGACGGTGAAGTGCAGGTAGTCGTCCAGCGACGCCGCCGTGCCGTTCTCCCCTTGCAGCAGTTGCGACAGGTCGAGCTTGTCGGTGCCGGGGGTGAAGTCGGTGACGGTGTCGTGGCCGCTGTTGCCCTTGAGCCACTGGAAGGTGTCGGCCCCCGGTCCCCCGGTGAGGGTGTTGTTGCCCATCCCGCCGATCAGCAGGTCGTCGCCGCCCCCGCCGTTGAGGATGTCGTTGCCCAGGCCGCCGTTGATGACGTTGCTGTTGCTGTCGCCGGTGAGGGTGTCGTTGAAGTTCGAACCCACGAGGTTTTCGATGCCGGTCAGGGTGTCCGTCCCGGCGCCCACGGTGTTCTGCGCACCGAGCAGGCTCAGGTTGACCGTCACCCCGGCGGTGGCGTGGGCGTAGCTGGCGGTGTCGATGCCGCTGCCGCCGTCGAGCAGGTCGTTGCCGGGCCCGCTGTAGAGCAAGTCGTTGCCGGCGCCGCCGTGCAGTTCGTTGTTGCCGGAACCTGCGGTGAGCACGTCGTTGCCGTCGCCGCCGTTGAGGATGTTGTCGCCGCTGCCGGCCACCAGCACGTCATCGCCCGAAGTGCCGGTGAGGGTGTGGCCGTCCTGGTAGCTGATGGTCACGTTGGCCGTGTCGTTGCCGCCGTGGTTGTCGTTGGCGGTGTAGGTGCCGTGGTAGTCCGGGGTGGTGTTCTGGGCCCCGGCGTAGTTCACGGTCATGGTCAGCTGGTAGTTCTCCGCCGCGTTGGCGTTGCCGCCGCTGGTGTTGGTGATGTTGGTCAGGTGGATCTGATAGGTGCCGTCGGCGCCGGCGGTGATCGTGCCGCCGTCGGCGATGCTGACGAACGCCCCGCCGTTGAGCGAGTACTCCATGGTGATGTGCCCGGCCGCCAGGTTGTGGTCCAGGTTGAGGGTCTCACCCTGTTTCAGCTTGATGGTGATCAGGTCCTCGTCGTTGGCGTTGGCGTTGGTCACTGCGCCCAGGTAACCGCTGACCACCAGCACGGCGGTCATGGTCGCGGCGTTGGCGGCGAACGAATTGCGCACGTCGGCCAGGCTCTGGTTGGCGGCGGTGTTGCTGGTGCCGGAGAAGTTGATGGCGCCTGAGCCGGTGAAGTCCGCGCCCTTGGCCACCCAGCCGGTGTTGAAGCTGGTGGGCGAGGCGTTGAGAGTGTCGCCGTCCGGGTCGCTGTCGTTGGCCAGCAGCAGTTCCCCCGGCACCACGATGTTGCCCGACAGCACGTTGGTGATGATGTGGTCGTCCACCGCCACCGGCGGCGAGTTGGGGATCACTTTGACCGTCAGCGTCGAGCTGGCGAGGTCGCCGTCGTTGTCGCTGACGGTGAAGCCGATGTTCTCGGTGATGACCACGGTGGTGGTCTTCTGCGAGGTGTAGCTGTAGTCGCCGGTGTCGAGGTTGATCACCAGGGTGCCGCTGTTGTTGGTGGCGATGCTCAGGGTGTTGTTGACCGTGTTGAAGGTGCCGTGGTTGGCGCCGCCGCTGAAGGTCAGCGAGCCCTGGCCGCTGTTGGCTTTGGGGTCGTAGGTGTAGGTGGTGCCGTCCACCACGATGGATTTGATGAAGCCGCCGTCGGCGCCGAACGTACCGCCCTCGCCCAGCAGGGAACCGGTGACCGGCGCGCCCTGCACGGTGCCCGACAGCACCGAGTTGAGCTGGTTGAGGTCGGTAACCACCACCGCGTTGGTGTCGGTGTGGCTGATGCCGTCGTAGGCCAGCGGATCGAGGTTGGCGTTGCTCACGCCGTTGCCCAGGCCGATGGCGTAGTTCTTGATGTTGTTGGCGTCGAGGAAGGCCTTCAGCGCGGCCTCGTCGGCGGTGCCGATCTCCTGGCCGGTGGTGGGTTTGCCGTCGGAGAAGAAGTAGCCGACGTTCTGCGCCCCGGTGAGTTTGCCCGAGGTGTTGAACGCCGTCTGCAGCATGGCCACGGCGGCGTCGTAGTTGGTGCCGCCGCCGGCGCTGAGGCCGGCCAGGATCGTCTTGGCGGTGGCCACGTCGACCCACACTGAGGTGCGGTCGGTGGCGCTGCTGCTGAAGGTGACGAGCTGCACTTTCACATCGCCCAGGTCGTCGTACTTGTCGAGCAAGGCGCTGATCGCCTGCTTGGCCAGGTCCAGCCGCGACAGGCCCGGCACGCCGGAGGCGTCAGCCATGCTGCCGGAGATGTCGAGCACGATGAGGATGTTGGAGTCGATCTCCACCGCCGCCACCGAGCGGTCGGACGCCACGGCCTTGGGCACGTCGTCGACGATGTTGACCACGATGGTGCTGGTGGTGGAGTTGCCCAGGGCGTCGGTGGCCTTGTAGGTGAAGCTTTCGCTCAGCACGTTCGGCCCGTCGTTGGCGTTGGGCGTGGTCTTCGGCGCCGACGTCAGGGTGTAGGTGTAGGTGCCGTCGGCGTTGAGCAGGATCTGCCCGTAGGTGCCGGTGCCGCTGCCGACCAGGGTGTAAGTGATCGCCCCGCTGCCGCCGGTGACCGAGCCGACCAGGGTGCCGGACATGGTTTCGCCGGTGTTGCCGGGCTCGCTGCCGGTGACCGTGCCGGCGGCCAGGTCTTGGCCGTCCTTGGTCAGGTCGAGGGCTTTTTCGTAGACGGTCACATCCTGGTCGACCGACGCCTTGAGGTTGGAATCGGCGACGTTGATGGTGATCGTGGTGGTGCTCTCGTCGCCGTCGGTGTCGCGGATGGTGTAGGTGAAGGTGTCGGTGGCGCCGGGCGGGCTCACCGAGTTCGGGTTGCTGTGGTAGACCGCGTTGCCGGCGGCGTCCAGGGTCAGGTAGCCGTAGGTGCCGTTGATGTTGCTGTTGAGGCCGCCGATCGCCGAGGTCGACGTGTTGCCGCCGGCCCGCACGCCCACCACGGTGGCCGCGCCGTCGGCGCCGCTGACGTCGTTGCCCAGCACGCTGACGTTGACCGTGCCGCCCTCCGCCACCGAGCCGGTGTCGGGTTTGGCGGTGGGCAGGTCATCGATGATGTTGACATTGATCTGCCCGCTCGCGGTGCTGCCGTCGCCGTCGGTGGCCACCACGTTGAAGTTCTCGGTGAGGCTGTTGGCGCCGTTGGCGGTCGGGTGGGTTTCGTTGTCGACCAGGGTGTAGCTGTAGCTCACGACGCCGGTCGCGGCGTTGAAGCCGGTGATGGTCAACGTGCTGCCCAGCGGCGTGGTGAACGACTGCGGGAAGCCTGCGGCCACGCCGTTGGTGACCACGGCGATGCCGCCCACGGTCAGGGTTTGCAGACCATCCGGGGCCGTCACGGTGAAGGTGCCGCTTTGGGTCAACGCGGAGGCGTTGGGGCTGCTGCCGTCGCTGAGGTTCTTCTCGTAGACGGTCAGTTCGCCGCCGTTGACGTCGAGGCCGTTGAGGGTCACCGGATCGTCGTTGTTGTGGATGTTCAGCACCAGGTTCGCGGTGCTGGTGTCGCCGTCCGAGTCGGTGATCGTGTAGGTGAACGTTTCCGTGCCGTTGCCGCCGCCGTGCAGGGCTTTGAAGTCGGCATCACTGGTGTTGAGCGTGTAGGTGTAGGTGCCGTTGGCATTGAGCACCAAGGTGCCGTAAGTGCCGGTGAAGGTGCCGGCGGTGATCGGGCCGGCGTTGGGGCCGGTCGGTATGCGGTCGGCGCCCTGCACGTCGTTGGTCAGGACGTTGCCGGTCAACGTCAGATTGGTTTCCGAGGCGGTCGACGCGTTGCTGTCATCCACCCCCTTCGGCAGGTCATCGATGATGTTCACGTCCAGCGTGCCGTTGGCCGTTGTGCCGTTGTCATCCACCACTGTCACGGCGAACTGCTCAGGCAGGTTGTTCGCGCCATTCGCGTTCGGGTGGGCTTCGTTGTCCACCAGCGTGTAGCTGTAGCTGACCACGCCGGTCGCAGCGTTGAAACCGGTGATGGTCAAGGTGCTGCCCAGCGGCGTGGTGACCGATTGCGGGAAGCCTGCGGCCACGCCGTTGGTGACCACGGCGATGCCGCCGACGGTCAGCGTGGTGACGCCATCCAGCGCGGTCACGGTGAACGTGCCGCTCTGGGTCAGGGCCGCCGAGTCCGGTGCGCTGCCGTCGCTGAGGTTCTTCTCGTAGACAGTGAGTTCGCCACCGTTCACGTCCAGGCCGCTGATGGTCACCGGATCGTCGTTGTTGTGGATGTTCAGCACCAGGTTGGCGGTGCTGGTGTCGCCGTCCGAATCGGTGATCGTGTAGGTGAAGGTTTCGGTGCCGTTGCCGCCGCCATGCAAGGCCTTGAAGTCGGCATCACTGGGGTTGAGGGTGTAGGTGTAGGTGCCGTTGGCGTTCAGCACCAACGTGCCGTAAGTCCCGACGAAAGTCCCTGCGGTGATCGGCCCGGTGCTTTCCCCGACCTGAACCCGGTCGGCGCCCTGCACGTCGTTGGTCAGCACGTTGCCCGTCAACGTCAGATTGGTTTCCGAGGCGGTCGATGTGTTGCTGTCATCCACGCCCTTCGGCAGGTCATCGATGATGTTCACGTCCAGCGTGCCGTTGGCCGTTGTGCCGTTGTCGTCCACCACCGTGACGGCGAACTGTTCAGGCAGGTTGTTCGCGCCGTTGGCGTTCGGATGCGCCTCGTTGTCGACCAGCGTGTAGCTGTAACTCACGACACCGGTCGCCGCGTTGAAGCCCGTGATGGTCAGCGTGCTGCCCAATGGGGTCACTACGGACTGAGGGAACCCTGCCGCCACGCCGTTGGTGACCACGGCAATGCCGCCCACGGTCAGGGTGGTGACGCCGTCCAGCGCGGTGATGGTGAAGGTTCCGCTTTGGGTCAGGGCCGCCGAGTCCGGCGCGCTGCCGTCGCTGAGGTTCTTCTCGTAGACGGTCAG
>NZ_NEIU01000035.1:0-9735 GCF_002113595.1 Pseudomonas sp. B3(2017) | reverse complement strand
CGTGGATCTTGCCCTCGCCGGTGGCGCCGAAGGTGAGGACGCCGGGCTTGTGCAGCAGCTCTTCGAGGGCGAGGTCGGGGCGGGCGCTGACCAGTTCGATGTCGAAGCAAAAAGGTTGGTTGAGGGCTTCGCGGCCAACGAAACTCACGACCTGGAGATCGTTAGAAACGCCTTCAAGGTTCAGGGTGATGTGCGTCGCGTTGGCATCCAGCATGCCTTGGGCTCCTTCCTGGTGCCGCATGGCGCAAGGCCGTGCGGGTCTGAATCCATTCATGAAACGGCGCGGCTTCCGGCCCGGCTGACGAGAGGCCGAGGGGGCATGGCGGTGAGCGGAGGCCGGGCTGCCGGGGCAATCAATACGACGGAATCAAGATAGTCTGCAAAATGGCCGGATGCCACTATTCTGTAGTGCTTAAACGGAGCGTGGAACGGAATCCTATGATCATGCGCAAAGAACAAATGGACGCTTTCCGGCTTTCTTCGATCGACAACTTCAAGCAGAGGGCGCGTACGCGGCTGGAGCCCTTTTACGCCGACCGTATCCAAGCCTTGGGAACCCAGTCCCTGGATGCCTTTATCGACCAGGAGTTCGAACGGGCGAAGCGTTACCGTGCCATGACCGAAATGCAGTTTTTCACCTTCATCGAGTGCGCACTGTATTACGGGGCAGGGTTCATCGAGGCGGAGCAGAACTGGTGGGCTAAGGACTTTCTGGTCGTGGCGGACATTGACCCAGGCAGGCGCTACGAAATGGTCAGGCAGTACGCCGATTTGCGCTGTGGGGGGATGCTCTGATGTGTCGCGTCAAAGCCAACTCACCGGAAGACAAACCGATCGGCTCGATAATTGAGCCTTGTGAAAAAACGGGTGTTCTGTGTATTCGCGTATATGACGACAAGGATCAACTGGTCGATGGTGTCTTCCTGAGAATCCGCGAGGAACAAAGCACCGAGCACACCGAGTTCGAACTGAACAGCAGCGAGGAGGGCTCGTTTGTATCCCAGCCGACTCGGTATTTTCAGAAAGGCGGGTTACCTGAGGGGAACTACGAAGTGTTTTTGGTGAAGAAGGCCGGGATGGAGTTCAGCCCGACCCGCAGCACCAATAAGTTCGAAATTGTCCCCGGTTGTCACAGTGTCATCGACCTGGCTTTCATGCCGGAGATACAAGGTTCAATTCAGGATTTTATCGACATCCCGATCTTGGAGAACCGGGAGCTGATGTCTCAGATGGAGGCCGACATTCCGGATGATGCAACAAAGATGTATTGCAGCGATCAATGCATCGATTTTCCTACTCTGCTGGAACGGCTAAACCAGAATACGCCAAGCGAAAACAGCGAGATTACGCTTCTGGGGGTTCACCACATCATGCCGTTCAGTATCTTCAATGAACTGCGTACGGCGTTCGACGTGGTCGATTATTCGCGCACATCCACACGCCTTGGCGTCAGTCCGGTGGATTTGGACAGTTTTTTGGGCGGGATGCACGACAAAGCAATGCAAGTGGTCTTCCTGGTTCCCCCGAAGCCTAGGTCACAACCTCACAAACGTACCTCGCAGGAATTTATCTGGTACAACGAAAACCCGGTTTGCAAAGCGCATGTGACCTTTGTTTTCGGTTCCTACAACGTTGTTTCTCAAGAGAACATTGATCTTTATCTCAAAGGCGACGATCAGAGCACACGAAAAAGACATCTGTTCCGGCAATACGCCCAAAGCCTGAAGCCTCAGCCTCCATGCCCGGAGGAGACGAGGGAAAGATTCAGGCTGGCCCGAGAAGAGTTCGAGTCATACAAGAATCTGCTTGCTCACGTGGAAGCAAACGACGGCGAGGAGATTGATATCGATTCGCTTTGAGTCGTTGCCGAAGTACATCACTTGCTGTCATTTGCCGCCGTCTGGCTTGCAGGCCGGATAGAGGATGTCCTCCGCCCGCATTCTTTTTGAACTCCCGGTTCACCGCAGCGCTCAACCCAACAAGCTGCTCCCCAAACCCATTTCCCGCGAGCGGCTACAGACCGGTTCAGCCGACAGGAGACCGACATGGCCCGCGCGATCTGGAAAGGTGCGATCAGTTTCGGACTGGTGCACATCCCGGTGTCCTTGAGTTCCGCCGTCGTCAGCCAGCGGCTGGATTTCGACTGGCTGGACAAGCGCAGCATGGAGCCGGTCGGTTACCGGCGGATCAACAAGGTCAGCGGCAAGGAAATCGACAAGGACAACATCGTCAAGGGCATCGAGTTCGAGAAAGGCCGCTACGTGGTCATCAGCGAAGACGAGATCCGCAAGGCCCGGCCCGAGGCGACCCAGACCATCGACATCTTCTCCTTCGTCGCGGCCGACGAGATTCCTCTCCAGCATTTCGACACGCCTTATTACCTGAGCCCGGACCGGCGCGGCGGCAAGGTCTATGCGCTGCTGCGCGAAACGCTGACGGCGTCCGGCAAGGTCGCCCTGGCGCGGGTGGTGCTGCATACCCAGCAACACCTGGCCCTGCTGCGCCCGCTGGAGGATGCGCTGGTGATGATCACCCTGCGCTGGCCCGACGAGGTGCGCAGCCTGGAGGGCCTGGAACTGGACGCCAGCGTCACCCAGCCCAAACTGGACAAGAAGGAACTGCAGATGGCCAAGCGCCTGGTGGACGACATGAGCAGCCATTGGGAGCCGGAGCAGTACCTGGACGATTTCAAGGACACCATCATGGCCCTGGTCGAAGAAAAGGCGAGCAAGGGCAAGATCGCCACCGTGGCCGCGCCGGAATCCGCCGCCGAGCGCAAAGAGACCAACATCGTCGACCTGACCGAACTGCTCAAGCGCAGCCTGGGCGGCGGCAAGGCCAAATCTGCGCCCAAACGCACGCGCCGCAAGGCGTCGTAGCGGGACAGTCACCCAGGATCGTGGAGCCGCGCCATGGCCAAGTCCCTGACGGAATACCAACGCAAGCGCAACTTCGACGCCACCCCGGAACCGGCGGGCAAGCAGGCGCGCGGCAGCAAGGCCAAGGCGCTGCAGTTCTGCATCCAGAAGCATGACGCCAGCCATTTGCATTACGACTTCCGCCTGGAGCTCGACGGCACGCTCAAGAGTTGGGCGATTCCCAAAGGGCCTTCGCTCGATCCGTCCGTGCGGCGGCTGGCGGTGCATGTCGAAGATCATCCGCTGGACTACGCGACGTTCGAGGGGCACATTCCCGAAGGCCATTACGGCGCCGGGGACGTGATCGTCTGGGATCGCGGCGTCTGGATGCCCGAAGGCGATCCCCATGACGGCTACACGAAGGGCAAGCTACGGTTTCACTTGCAGGGGGAAAAGCTCTCGGGGGCCTGGAACCTGTTCCGCACCCGGTTGGCAGGCAAGAAGGAGCAGTGGCTGCTGGTCAAGTCCGATGACGATCAGGCCCGTGCCGAAGCCGACTATGACGTGCTGGAAGCGCGGCCCGACAGCGTCTTGAGCGACCGCACGCTGATCGCGGAACCGCCCAAAGCGGCCGCCGCCAAGCCTAAAGGCAAGGCCGCCCCCGCTTCGGCGTTGCCGGCGTCGCTCAAGCCCGAGCTGGCCACACTGGTGGATTCGCCGCCCGCCGGCGACTGGTGCTACGAGATCAAGTTCGACGGTTACCGCATGCTGGCCCGGATCGACGGCAAACAGGTGAAACTGTTCACCCGCAGCGGCCTGGACTGGACGGCGAAAATGCCCCGCCAGGCCCGGGCGCTGGCCAGGCTCGGGCTGAAGTCCGCTTGGCTGGACGGCGAGATGGTGGTGATCGGCGATGACGGCATCGCGGATTTCCAGGCGTTGCAGAACGCGTTCGATGAGCAGGCCGATGCACGTATCGTCTATTACGTCTTCGATGCGCCGTTCCTGAATGGCGAGGATCTGCGTGACCGTCCCCTGAAGGAGCGCCGCGCTGCGTTGCAAGCCGTGCTCACGGATGAAAAGGCCCCGGAGCTGCGTTACTCCGAGTCCTTCGACCAGCCTGTCGCGTCCTTGCTGGCGAGCGCCTGCGACATGAAGCTCGAAGGGTTGATCGGCAAGCGGGCCGACAGCCCCTATGTCAGCCGCCGAAGCCCCGACTGGATCAAGCTCAAGTGCAGCCAGCGGCAGGAATTCGTGATCGTCGGCTACACCGAGCCCAAAGGCTCCCGCAGTGCCTTCGGCGCTCTGTTGCTGGCCTTGCACGACAAGGACAGCGGCACCTTGCGCTACGCCGGCAAGGTCGGCACCGGGTTCAGCGCCACGACGCTGCAGCACATTCACTCACGCCTGAAGCCGTTGACGGTGAGCGGCAGTCCATTGAAGAAAACCCCGGCCGGCATTTCGGCCCGTGAGGTGCATTGGGTCAAGCCGCAACTGCTGGCCGAAGTCGCTTACGGCCAAATGACCCGTGACGGCGTGGTGCGCCATTCGGTGTTCCATGGCTTGCGCGACGACAAGCCCGCCGACACCGTGGCAGCGGAACGCCCGGCGCCGGCGAAGGCGAAAGCCAAGGGCCGCCCGGCCGACGGCCGCTGGCACCTGACCCATCCCGACCGCATCGTCGACGCCAGCAGCGGCGCCACCAAGGGCCAGGTCGCCGAGTATTACGCCCAGGTGGCGGACTGGATCCTGCCGCACCTGGCCCAGCGCCCGGTGGCCCTGGTGCGCGCGCCGGACGGCCTGGCCGGCGAACTGTTCTTCCAGAAGCACGCCGCGCACCTGGCCATTCCCGGGCTGCGTCAGTACTCGAAGGCTGAGGCGGGGCAGGTGGCGATCGTCATCAATCAACTGCCGGCGCTGATGGGTGCGGTGCAGATGAATACGCTGGAGCTGCACACCTGGAACGCCACGACCAAGGACTTCGACAAGCCGGACCGGCTGATCCTCGACCTCGACCCGGATCCCGCGCTGCCCTGGAAGATGATGGTCGAGGCCACCGGCCTGACGTTGACCCTGCTCGATGAACTCGGCTTGCAGGCGTTCCTCAAGACCAGCGGCGGCAAGGGCATGCACGTCGTGGTGCCGCTGGTGCGCCGGGCGGGTTGGGATGAGGTCAAGGCCTTCAGCCAGGCCATGGTTCAGCACCTGGCCGCGCTGTTTCCCGAACGGATCTCGGCGGTCTCCGGGCCGAAAAACCGTGTGGGCAGGATCTTCATCGACTACCTGCGCAACGGCCGGGGCGCCACCACCGCCTGTGCTTATTCGCTGCGGGCCCGCGAGGGGCTGCCGGTGTCTGTGCCGATCCACCGCGACGAGCTGGCGGACATCAAAGGCGCCGGACAATGGACCCTGTTCAATCTGGCGCAGCGGTTGGGTGAGGTGGAAGACCCTTGGGCCGGGTACGGCGACGTGCGCCAGTCGATCACTGCGGCGATGCGCAGACAACTGGGTCTCAAGAAACAGGCATGAAGCGGCTAGCCTGAGCCGGCTTCTTCGCCGCGCACCAGGCTTCGCAGGTAGCCGGCAAAACCGTCCCGGGCCCGCCCCTCAAGGCGAGCGCTGGTGACCACCCGCGGCCTCTGGCTCCAGGAGATGCTGGCGCCCGACCGCTCGAAGTCTTTGACCAGGCACACGTCCTCGTCCACCGGCAGATGCTTGAACCCGCCGGCCCGCAGGTACGCCACGGCGCAAAAGCCCAGGTTGGCGCCATGAATGTGGCGATGGTTCTCCGCGTGGGTATAGGCGTCGGCGTAGCGCTGCCGGATCGCCAGGCCGATCCCGCCCCAGTCGCGCACATGCACCGTGCCGCAGACCATGTCCGCTTCGAGCGACAACTGGGCCACCAGCCAGTCCGGTGCCACTTCGCTGTCCGCGTCGGTGCAGGCGATCCAGCGTGCGCCCAGGGCGATCAAATGGCTGACGCCGACACCCCGGGCATAACCGACATTGCGGGCGCTGACGCTCAGGCATTCGACGCCGGCATCTGCGGCGATGGCGCCGCTGCCGTCGACGCAGTCATCGAGCACCAGCAGAACCTGCACGGTTTCCCCGGCCAGGCCAGGATGGCATGCCGCCAGGCACAGGGCGCGCAGGCAGTCGGCCAGCAGCGCTTGCTCATTGTGGGCCGGCACCACGACCCCGATCATGGCGCGCGCTCCGTCAGGCCCTCGCGGTCGGCGACGGACAGCTCGTTGCCTTCCCAGACCTCCAGCAGAAAGTCCGCTTCCTCGTGGCGCACCGAACGGTTCAGGTGCAGGTGTTCGTGCAGGCACGCATGCACCTGGTCGCCGGTCTGCGGGCACACCGCCACCGGATGCCGCCAATGGCAGGCGAGCAGGGCACCATCGGCGGTGAGCGCGGCCCTCACCCGCTCGACCATCCGGCGCAGATCCGCAGCGTCGAGGTAGTAGCCCAGTTCGCTGATGACGATCAGGTCGAACGCGCCGCCGGGCCATTGGTCCGGCACACGGGCCTGATAGGCGCGGGCATGGCCGGCGTCCTGCAGGCGCTCGGCCGCAAGCGTGACCGCGAGGGCCGAGACATCGCAGCACAGCAGCCTGTCGCAGCGCTGCGCCAGCCTGACGCTCAACTCGCCGTTGGCGCACCCGGCCTCGAAGCCGCGGCGGTAGCGGTGTTGCGGCAGCGCGGCGAGGGCGATGTCGCGCTTGCGTTTTTCGTACCAGCGTTCACGCATGGACCAGGGATCGGGGCTGCGACTGAACAGATGCTCGAAATAGGCATTGGCGACGCTCATAGAAACACCACTTCAAAGTCGTGCAACAGGCGCGCAAGGGTGCGGGGCGTCAGCACGGGAGGGTTGCCCGATGCCGGATCGGGTTCGGTCTGGCTGACGAAGGCCTGCACCGCATGCCGCTTGCGCGCCAGGGCTGCTTCGTCCATGAGCACCTTGCGGGCGCGTCGCCACGGGATGCGCGGATCCTGCGCAGAGGCCCAGTGCCAGGCCCAGATGGGCACCTCCAGCAAGCGTGCGCCGATCTGTCTCGTCGCGGCGGCACTGGCGCGGCCGACGGCTTCATGGTCGCAGTGGCCGTCGTGGCGCCAGGTGGTGAAGACGGTGTCGCCGGGACGCAGGCAGTCCAGCAGGACGTTCGTCAGCGCCTGTTCATGGCGCGCGACGGCGGTGTCGGGAAAGCCGCCATGCAGCCATGTCATCCGCTCGTGCGGGACGCCGAGACGGGTGAGGGCCTGCGCGCATTCCTGCCGACGGGTCGCCCGCAAACGTTGGGGCGTCCACCAGCGGGAACCGGGATGGCTGGCTTCTCCGTCGGTCACCGATACCAGCAGGATGTGCCGCCCCGCGCGGGCCAATGTCTGCAGCAGTCCACCGCAGCCCAGCACTTCATCGTCCGGGTGGGGCGCGACGATGACGGCGCGCGATCCTGTCGGCACCAGCGCCTGGGCCTGAACCGACGCGACCTGGGCGAGCCGGCGCGACGCAAGCCAGGCCTCGGGCGAGGTGCCTTCGCCGGAGATCGGATCGGCGCTCATGGCATCCAGCTCCCCGGCAGCTCGCGGGCGGCGACCGCGCCCAGCGCCGCGCGGTCGCGCTCGGCATGGCTTTGCCGCAGGTACACCGGCAGGTCGCACAAGTGGCGGGCAAGACGCGCGTCACGGCAATAGGCGGTGGCGCCCAACGCCCGTCCCGCATGGCTGATCACCTGTTCGGCACTGTGTTCGCATTGGGCCCGCAGGCGTTGTGCGGGAAGAAAGGCATCCGCGTCGGGATGACGGTCTATCCAGTGCGCCGTGACGCGCAGCAGGTTCGCGGTGCAATGCAGCGAGCAATCTACCGCGCCCAGGTGCGCCAGGCTGTGCGGTTCCTCGCTGCGGGCACAGTGCGCGCGCAAGGCTTCCGCAATGATTTGAGCCGAACCGAACCAGCAGGCGGCGATGCCGGCGCCGCCGTGCCAGAAGCCGGCTCGCGCCAGATAGCCGCCCGGTGGCCCGACCGGACGCCCCCGCGCGCCCTCGAACTGCACTTCCACGCTTTGCGTGGCCGACATCCCGACAGCTAGCCAACCCTTGTCCGTGACCCGCACGCCGGGTTGATCAAGCGCGACCGCCACCAGTTGCTGCCGGCCCTCCGGGTTCCAGGCCGTGACCAAGGCGTGGCTGACGGTCGCGGCGCCGGAGCACCAGGCCTTGACGCCCTGCAAGTGGACGAACCCGCCGGGGTGGGCTGTCCGGACGGTGACCCGCGCCTGCGGCGGCTCCGCCGCCCACATGCCCCACGTACTGCCTGAGGGGATGGCCGGCGCCGCCCAGTGACGCATGATCGCCAGCGCATCGATGTGGCCCTCGTAGAGCTTGCACAGGCTGAGGTCGAAGGCCGCCACCCGCGCCAGGGCTTGCCAGCGCAGCAGCGTGTTGCCCTGTCCCGGCAGGGGCAAGTCATCCAGGCCGCTGCGGCACAGCGTCTGCAGGACGTGCGCCAGCGCCAGGGGCGTCAAGGTCGGCGGCAGCGTTTGCGCCTGCAAGGCGGCCTCCAGGTCGGATAACGAAAAGCGGTGGGGTTCACTCATGTCCGTATTTCTCTCACTCGGCGCGGCAGGCCGGCTGTGGCTCAGCGCCCGGTGAGGAGCAGGACAGGCTCGTGGGCGATGGCCTGACGGGGTTTTCCTGCGGTCAACGGTCGGGGACGCTCGGACGGTGCGGCAGGCTCGGCAAACGTTTCGTTCACCAAGCGAAGATGCTCCTTGGCCTCCTGAAACTTTTCTTCGGCCTTGTTGCGCAGCAGGTGGTACTGCTCAAAGGTGTCGACGTTCGGGCGGACGTCGGCGATCAGCGCGAAGGCCTCTGCATTCAGGGCATGGGCCTGGCGGATCAGGCGCTGGTTCTGTTCCAGGGCGAACTCGCGGCAGGCAAGAGTCTGGGTGTGCTGGCGGGGACTGGGCATGATGCGTTTCCTGATGGGCGAAAGTGGGAGGGAGGGCCGGCAGGCCGGCATGGGGATCTACAGGATCGGCTTGCCTCCGGTCACGCCGAACCGCGAGCCGGACACGTAGCTGGACTCGTCGCTGGCCAGCAGCACGTAGAGCGGCGCCACCTCCACCGGCTGCCCCGGACGCCCCAGCGGGGTGTTGTCGCCGAAATGCGTCACCTTGTCCGGCGGCATGGTGGACACGATCAGCGGTGTCCAGATGGGGCCGGGCGCAACGCTGTTGACCCGGATGCCTTGCTCGCCCAGCAATTGGGCGAGGCCTGCGGTGAAGTTGGCGATTGCGCCTTTGGTGGTGGCGTAGGCGAGCAGGGTCGGGTTGGGCGCATCGGAGTTGATCGAACTGGTGTTGATGATCGAGCCGCCCGCCGGCATGTGTGGCACCGCGGCCTGGCAGAGGCGGAAGATCGCCGTGATGTTCACATCGAACGTCATCAGCCATTCTTCGTCGCTGATGTCGGCCAGCGTGGGGTGTGTCATCTGGTAGGCGGCGTTGTTGACCAGAACGTCGATGCGGCCGAAGCGTTCCACCGTGCGGGCGACGATGTCGAGGCATTGCTGCTTGCGGGCCAGGTCGCCCGGCAGCAGCAGGCATTGGCGGCCGGCCTGCTCGACCCAACGGGCGGTTTCCTGTGCGTCTTCGTGCTCGTCGAGGTAGGCGATCGCCACGTCCGCCCCTTCGCGGGCGAAGGCAATGGCGACCGCGCGGCCGATGCCGCTGTCGGCGCCGGTGATCAAGGCGGCCTTGCCGGTCAGCCGGCCCGCCCCGCGGTAACTTTGCTCGCCGCAGTCCGGTCGGGGCTCCATCAGCGTTTGCCGGCCCGGAACCGGTTGCGGCTGAGGCGGGAAGGGTGGGTG
>NZ_NEIU01000034.1:0-14522 GCF_002113595.1 Pseudomonas sp. B3(2017) | reverse complement strand
GAAATCTCCCACGGGTCTGTACTGCGTCAACAGTCAGAATCCAGCCTAGTCCCTCCTCCTCCCTTCAAGTACCAGCATACAAGCCAGCCTGCTGGCGATAGCGGTGGGTCAGACAGCAGGGATGTCGGCAGTGCTGGCCTCATCGCTGGCAAGTCGAGTCGTCGCACCGCAGCTCCCACAGGTTTTGGTGGTGTGCATGAATCTTGGGGACACCCGGGATATCTGTGGGAGCTGGCTTGCCAGCGATAGCGGTGGGTCAGGCAACAGGGATGTTGGCAGTGCTGGCCTCATCGCTGGCAAGCCAGCTCTCACAGGGTCTTGTGGTGGGCACAGAATCTGTCATCACCGCAGATGCCTGTGGGAGTCAGCCTGCCGGCGATGGCGGTGGGGCAGGCAACAGGGATGTCCGTGCCGGCCGCAGTGCACAGGCCGCCGATCAGGGATTGCTGACCCTTTCCAGCCAATCGGTGAACAGCTTCACCTTCGACAGGCCTTGCTTGTCGTTCGCCACGTCCAGCCAGTAGCCGTAAGGGCCGGTCACTTCGACCGGGGTGATGGGCAGCAGGCTGCCGTTGGCCAGTTCCTTTTCGATCATCTGCCGGTCGATCACCGCCAGCCCGCCGCCGGCCAGTGCGGTGTGGATCACCTGGTCCAGGGTGCTGAACTCGATCCCTTGCCCGGCGTCGATGTCGTCCCGGCCCATGGCCGCCAGCCAGTTCTCCCAGACCTTCAGGCGCTTGCCGTCGTGCAGGATGTGCAGCAGCGGCGCGCTGCGCAGTTCCGGCGCTTGGCCTGCGTCGAACAGCTCCGGACTGGCCACCGCGATGTGCCGTTCCATCACCAGCAAGCGGCTCGCGCAATGGCTGGCCGCCGCGAGCCCGAAACGGATATGGCAATCGATCTCCGCCAGGCTCTCGTGGCTGGCGTGGTTGGTGACGCTGAGGTTGATGTCCGGGTAACGCTGACAGAACGCACGCAGGTGCGGCGACAGCCAGCGGGTGGCCCAGGTCGGCGGCGCGAGCACCCGCAGGCGCTGGCGCAGGTTGGGCACGCGCACGGCTTGCAGGGCGCGCTCGATGTGATCGAACGCTTCGGCCAAGTGCGGGGACAGGTTGCTGCCGGCTTCGGTCAGCGTCAGCCCTTGCGGGGTGCGCACGAACAGGGCTACGCCCAGGTAATCTTCCAGCTGCTTGATCTGGCGGCTGACCGCGCCCTGGGTGACGTTCAGCCCCTGTGCAGCCTGGCTGAAACTGCGGTGGCGGGCGACTTCTTCGAATACGCGCAAGGTATTGAGGGAGGGCAGTTGGCGCATGGAGGCGGGACTCCGGACCGGACGGTTTGTTTTTGTTTTGAGGGGGTGCCTATCTGACTATCGATGCCTGGCGCAGGCAAGCGTTGTTTGGGCGCACGCCATCGTCGGACCGCCGCCCGGAGCCGACCCGCGATGGCATGCTTGAAGGTGCCGCAGATCCTCGATCAGAAGTAGTAGCCGACGTTCACGTACAGCTGGTTTTCCCACTGATCCGACCCGCCCGCCCCAAGGCTCTGGGTGTAGCTGCTGCCGCCGATGTACGGGTCGTTCTTGCCGATCAGCCATTCCGCCGCCACCCACAGTTTGCTCACCGAGAATGAGCTGCCGAGGATCACCCGCTGGGAGGTCTTGAAGGCGTCGGCGGATTTGTCGAAGGCACTGTAGTTGGCGTAGAGCTTGATGCCGCTGACCTGATCGAACAGGTACTTGCCGGCCACGTCGTAGCTCAGGTCGGCGACGTACAGGTTGCCGCGGCTGGCGACGTTGTAGGTGCCGTCGTAGCCGCCCAGGGTCACCAGTTCGTCGGTGCCGGCGTTGCGCGGCGACATCTGCTGGCGCGCCGCTTGAAGCTGCACGCCCCAGGGGCCGTTCTTGCCCAGGTAGTGCACGGCCACGGCGTTGCGCCGGCCATTGTGGTCGGTGTCCTTGTTCTCCAGGGTCGAGGTCAGGCCGGAGAGGCCGACTTCGGATGTCCATGGGCCCAGGTCGAACGCCCGGGCCACGCGCAGCACCACGGTGTTGCGTTCCTGGTTGTCGCTGCCGTCGGCCACGTAGCTGTCGGCGCCGGAGACCACGCTGGAATAGGTGACGCCCTTGCTGGTGCCTTTGCCTTGCCACGCCGGGCGCAGGTAGTAGCCGGCCTGGACGTTCCAGTCGCCGGACTGCTGAATGTACTTGGCGCCGACCTGCTGCACGTCCTCCAGGCCGATGACGTTGCCCAGGGTCTCGTAGAAGGTGCTGCCGAAGTACGGCTGCAGGCCGAACGGCACGGTGTTCAGGCCCACCTGCACCTGCTGGTCGGGATTGAACTTGTAGCCGGCCCAGGCGAACTTGGCGAACCGGATGTCGCCGTAGTCCTTGGTGTAGCGGTAGGGGTAGGAGCGGCCGTAGAAGCGGTACTGGGCCTCGCCGATCCAGGTGTCGGAGTTGTATTTGGCGCTGAGGAACACCGTGTCCAGGCCGAAGGTCTGGATGTCGCGGTCTGGGTCCACGTCCCAGCGGGCGCGGACGGCGCCGCCCAGGTCGAGGTTGTCGGTGACCTGCACCGCCATCGCCGGGGCGGCGACGCAGCAGAGCAGAAGGAGGGACGTCGTGTTCAGGCGCGAGGAAGCAGGGAAGGGCATAAAGCGGCTCTCGATTGTTTTTATTGGAGTGCCGCGCAGTCTTGCGATCCGCCAGGGGTAGAACAAACGATAAAAACGGCGGGGAAACCTTCGCCGAACGCATGTTAGTCGGAAAATCCTGTAGGACAATCATTTGAATCCGTGGGAAGCTTTGCGCCTTGTCCGTGGTTTCGAGTGCCTTCCATGAAACGCAAAATGCCCGGCCTGAACGCACTCAAGGCGTTCGAGGTGGCCGGCAGCACCGGCAGCTTCACCCGTGCCGCCGAACTGCTCAACGTCACCCAGAGCGCCGTCAGCCGCCAAGTGCGGCAGCTTGAGGAACAGCTGGGCGAAAGCTTGCTGGAGCGCCGCCACCATCACCTGGAACTGACCGGGGCCGGGCGGATCCTGCTGCGGGCGCTGCACCAGTCGTTCGACAAGATCGAGCTGACGGTGCGCAGCATCCAGCAGAAGACCCATTCCAACCGCCTGCACATCAACGCGCCGCCGACCTTCACCCGCCGCTGGCTGATGCCGCGCCTGGGCCGCCTGCGCGAGCGGCACCCTGAGCTGGAGTTGAGCATCACCACCCGTCTGCAGGACAGCCTGGCGGAAACCAACACGCTGGATTGCGCGATCCGCTTCGGCAACGGCGAGTGGGACGGGCTCGACAGCTCGTTGCTGATCCAGGAGCGGCACATCGCCGTGTGCGCGCCCTCGCTGTATGCCCGCGAGGGCGGGGAACAGGGCATCGACCTCAATCGCCTGACCCTGCTGCACGTGCTGGCCAAAGAGGACCAGCGCTACCTGACCTGGAAGCACTGGCTCGACGCGGCGCGCATCAGCGGCGTCGATACCCAGGGCGGCTATGAGTTCGACCTGCTGGACCTGGCGATCCGCGCGGCCACCGACGGCCTGGGCATCACCATCGCCGACTGGCACATGGTCGCGGCGGAACTGGCCAGCGGGCAGCTGACCCAGGTGCTCAACGTGCACGTGGAGGGGCATCAGTCCTATTGGCTGGTGACCCGCCCGGAGCAGACGCACACACCGCAGTTGCAGATGTTCAGCCAATGGCTGCAAGAAGAGATCTGGCTGGCGCAGCGGCAACTGGAGCCTTCCACCGCTGCCATCTGAACAATCTGGCTCCCACAAAACCCCTGTGGGAGCCAGCCTGCTGGCGAAGGCGCCCGCCCGGGCACCGCAGGGCAACCCTGCCGGTCGCAGCCCAAGGTGCCCGGTGCGCTCCAGACCGGGTAACGTTCGTTTTTCGCATGTTTGTCCGCCCGATAAGTCGTTTGTCCACCGCCGGCAACGGGGCAAGACTGGCGCCATCGATAAAAACAAACGATGGGCGATGCACATGCGAGTCGAGCGAAATTTTGTCAACGGCCACTTCACCGAGCCGGCCAGCGCCGCGCTGATCGCGGTTCACAATCCGGCCACCGAAGCGCTGATCGGCCAGGTCTCGGCCGCCACCGCCGCAGAGGCCGCCGCCGCCGTGGAGGCCGCCGCCGCCGCGCAGAAAACCTGGGGCAAACTCACCGCCATCGAGCGCGCCGAACACCTGCGGTCCTTCGCCGCCGCCCTGGAGGATTGCGCCGAATCCATCGGCGCCGCCCTGGCCGCCGAGTCCGGCAAGAGCCTGGCCGACGCGAGCAACGAAGCCCGCTACGCCGCGCAGATCACCCGCTACCACGCCGAATGGGCGCGGCGCATCGAAGGCGAGATCATTCCCAGCGACAGCCCGGACGAAAACCTGTTCCTGCACCGCGAACCCATCGGCGTGGTCGCCTGCCTGATCCCGTTCAACTACCCGGTCTACACCTTGCTGCGCAAGGTCGCCCCGGCGCTGATCGCCGGCAACACCGTGGTGGTGCGCCCGAGCAACAACACCCCGATCTCGGCGTTCGAGATCGCCCGGGCCGTGCAACAGTCGGGCATGCCCGCCGGCGTCATCAACATCCTGACCATGGACCACGCCACCGCCGCCGTGGTGTGCACCCACAAGGCCGTAGGCCTGATCACCCTGACCGGCAGCGTCAACGCCGGGCGCACCGTGCTCGACTACTGCAAGGCCAACATCGCCAAGCCGTCGCTGGAACTGGGCGGCAAGACCCCGGCGATCATCGAGGCCGACGCCGACCTTGAGGCCGCCGCCGCCGCGATCATCGGTTCCAAGACCACCCACTGCGGCCAGCTGTGCACGGCGGTGGAGCGGGTCTACGTGCAGGAGAGCGTGCACGACCGCTTCCTGGCGCTGCTCAAGGCGAAAATCGCTGCGGTGAAATTCGGCGACCGCGCCACCGACGCCAGTCTGATGGGGCCGCTGGCCAACGCCAGCTCGCAGAAGAACATCCACGCCATGGTCGAGCGCGCCGTCGCCGACGGCGCCGTGCTCGAAAGCGGCGGCGTGCTGCCTGAGGGGCCTGGGCATTTCTACCCGCCGACCCTGCTCAGCGGCTGCCGCCAGGACATGGAAATCGTCCAGGAAGAGATCTTCGGCCCGGTGCTGCCGGTGCTCAAGTACCGCGACATCGATGAGGCCCTGGCCTTGGCCAACGACCATCAATTCGGCCTGTCGTCGGTGCTCTACACCGAGAACTACCGCACCGCCCAGAAGGTCGCCAACGCCATCGAGGCCGGCGAGCTGTACGTCAATCGCACCCCGGCCGACCCGTATCAGGGCTACCACGCCGGCTGGAAACGCTCGGGCCTGGGCGGCGACGACGGCAAGCACGGGATGCTCGAATTCACCCAGACCCGCCTGGTGGTCATGAAGTACTGATCCGCCGCGACACGCCTCACGCTACACCTATAAAAACAATTATCAGGGGCGCCCGGACACCGGGTCGCCCGAGGTCTCATCCATGTCCAAGCCTGCATCCTCCGCTGCTGTCCAGGGCTCCACTTCGGTTTCGCAAAGCCGCAGCGACAAGGGAAGTCGCTATGTCCAACTGATGCTGCTGGTGCTGGCCGCCGGTGCGATCTACCCGATCCTGTACCTGCGCCAGGTCTACCAGACCACCATGCTCGAAGTGTTCCAGATCAGCCACAGCGAACTGGGCTACCTGTACTCGATGCTCGGCACGATTTTCCTGCTCAGCTACCTGCCCAGCGGTTGGCTGGCCGACCGCATCGCACCGCGTTTCCTGATCTTCTTTTCGCTGGTCGCCACCGGCGCGCTGGGGCTGTGGTACTCCACGGCGCCGTCGATGACCGGCCTGATGATCATCTTTGGCTGCTGGGGCCTGACCACCGGCCTGACCTTCTGGGCCTCGGTGCTCAAACGGGTCAAGATGATCGCCCATCACTCCGAGCAGGGCCGTTTCTTCGGCATCCTCGACGGCGGCCGCGGACTGGTCGAGGCGCTGCTGGCGACGGTGGCCCTGGGCCTGTTCGCCTACGCCACCGAAACCCGCGGCGAGTCCACCGCCGAAGGCTTCCGCCATGTGGTCTACCTCTATGCCTTCACCTGCATCGCCATCGGCTGCGTACTGGTGCTGATCAAGGACCCTAAGTCGATGGAGGACACGCCGGCGGTGGAGAAGGGCAAGTTCAACCTGCTGGCCGACCTGGCCACGCTGGTGAAGATCCCTGAGCTGTGGCTGGTCACCGCCATCGTGTTCTGCGGCTATCACATCTTCTGGGCCACCTACAGTTTCTCGGACTACCTGCAAGGGGGCGGCATGACCGCCGTGATGGCCGGCACCATCACCACCATCAAGCTGTGGATGCGCCCGGTGGGCGGCATCGGCGGCGGCTGGCTGGGCGACAAGTTCTCCAACATCTCGGTGCTGACCGTGGCGCTGCTGCTGGCCTCGTTGGCGATGGTCGGACTGATCGCGTTCCCGGCGCTCAACAGCATGGGCCTGCTGATCGGCACGGTGATCTTCATCGGCCTGATGACCTACGCGATCCGTGGCCTGTACTGGGCGATCCTCGACAACTGCGACATCCCGCTGCGCATCACCGGCCTGGCCATCGGCATCGTCTCGGTGGTGGGCTACATGCCCGACGCCTTCATTCCGCTGATCAACGGCTACCTCACCGAACAGTACCCGGGTGCGCTCGGCTACAAGCTCTACTTCGGCTACATCGCCGGCGTCGGCCTGATCGGCACCTGCGCCGCGCTGGCCCTGCGGGCCCGGATCAATCGCAAATCCTCGAACAAGGCAGGTGCCTGAGATGAAAATCGTCGCCCTTGAAACCCACATCGTCGCCGTACCGCCACCGCACATCGGCGGCATGTACTGGCTGTTCGTCAAGCTCAGGACCGCCTGCGGCATCGAAGGCGTCGGCGAGATCTACGCCGCCACCTTCGGCCCCAAGGCCATGCTGCCGATTATCGAGGACGTGTTCGAGCGCTACCTGCTCGACCAGGATCCGCACCACATCGAGCGCTTCTTCCGCCAGGCCTATTCGAGCGGTTTCACCCAGCGGCCCGACCTGACCATGATGGGCGTGGTCAGCGGCCTGGAAATGGCCTGCTGGGACATCATCGGCAAGGCCGCGAACAAACCGGTCTACGAACTGTTGGGCGGCAAGGTGCACGAGCGCCTGCGTTCCTACACCTACCTGTACCCGCTCAACAGCCGCGGCGAATACGACTACGACGACCCGGACCTGGCCGCCGAGTGCGCGGTGCAGAACATGCAGAAGGGCTTCACCGCCGTGAAGTTCGACCCGGCCGGCCCGTACACCGCGTACTCCGGGCACCAGATCTCGCTGGAGGTGCTGGAGCGCTGCGAAACCTTCTGCCGCAAGATCCGTGAGGCGGTGGGCAACCAGTGCGACCTGTTGTTCGGCACCCACGGGCAAATGGTGCCGTCTTCGGCGATCCGCCTGGCCAAGCGCCTGGAGAAGTACGACCCGCTGTGGTTCGAGGAACCGGTGCCGCCGGGCCAGGAAGAGGCCATGGCCCAGGTCGCGGCCAAGACCAGCATCCCGATCGCCACGGGCGAGCGCCTGACCACCAAGTACGAGTTCTTCAAGCTGCTGCAGGCCGGCGGGGCGTCGATCCTGCAGATGAACGTGGGGCGCTGCGGCGGCCTGCTCGAAGGCAAGAAGATCGCCAGCATGGCCGAAGCGCATTACGCGCAGATCGCGCCGCACCTGTACAACGGCCCGATCGGCGCGGCGGCGAGTTTCCAGTTGGCGGCGTGCACGCCGAACTTCCTGATCCAGGAAAGCATCGAGACCTGGGGCGGCTTCCACGCCGAAGTCCTGAAGAAACCGTTGCAGTGGGAGGACGGCTACATCATCCCGTCCACCGAGCCGGGCCTGGGGGTGGAACTGGACATGGACGTGGTGCGCCGGCATTCGCCGTACACCGGAGAGCGCCTGCACCTGCAGATGGCCCCGACCCCGGCCGACGTGAAAGACACCTCGCCGGCCAAGGGCTGACAGGGCGGATGCGGTCCTGTGGGAGCCCACCTGTCGGCCCCCGCAGAGAACGCCATTGCCCATTCGATTTTCGTACAACGACTGACGCGGTAACCGTGCATGACATACGACTACATCATCGCTGGCGCAGGCGCCGCCGGCTGCGTGCTGGCCAACCGGCTCTCGGCCTCGGGCGAACACTCGGTGCTGCTGCTGGAGGCGGGCGGCAAGGACAGTTCGCCGTGGTTCAAGATCCCGGTCGGCTTCGCCAAAATGTATTACAACCCGACGTTCAACTGGATGTACTACAGCCAGCCGCAGAAACAGCTCGGCAACCGTGAGATCTACGCCCCGCGCGGCAAGGTGCAGGGCGGATCGGGTTCGATCAACGCGATGATCTACGTGCGCGGCCAGGCCCATGACTTCGACGACTGGGCCGCCAACGGCAACGACGGCTGGGGCTTCAAGGACGTGCTGCCGTACTTTCGCAAGCTGGAGAACCACCCGCTGGGCGACAGCGAGTACCACGGCGGCAGCGGCCCGATCAGCATCACCCCGATGGCGGGCCAGACCCACCCGATCTGCGACGTGTTCCTCAAGGGCTGCGATGAGCTGGGCTATCCGCGCAGCGACGACTTCAACGGGCCAACGTTCGAAGGCGCGGGCATCTACGACGTCAACACGCGCAACGGCCAGCGCTGCTCCAGCAGCTTCGCGCACCTGCATCCGGCGTTGGGCCGGCCGAACTTGACCGTGGAGCATTACGCGCTGGTCGACCGCGTGCTGTTCGACGACAGCGCGCAGCGCGCCACCGGCATCGCCATCACCCAGCACGGCGTGGCGCGCACGTTCACCGCACGCAAGGAAGTCATCCTGTGCGCCGGCGCCGTCGATACGCCGAAGATCCTGCAACTGTCCGGCGTGGCCGACCGCACCTTGCTGGCCAAGCACCGGATCCCGGTGGTCAAGCACCTGCCGGCGGTGGGGCGCAACCTGCAGGACCACCTGTGCGTGAGCTACTACTACAAGGCCAACATCCCGACGCTGAACGACGAACTCAGCTCGCTGTTCGGCCAGCTCAAGCTCGGCATCCGGTATTTGTTCACCCGCAAGGGCGCGCTGGCGATGAGCGTCAACCAGGCCGGCGGCTTCTTCCGCGGCAACGAGCGGCAGGCGCATCCGAACCTGCAGCTGTACTTCAACCCGCTGTCGTACCAGATCCCGAAGAACAACAAGGCCAGCCTCAAGCCCGAGCCGTATTCAGGCTTCCTGCTGTGCTTCAACCCGTGCCGGCCCACCAGCCGCGGGCACATCGAGATCGCCTCGAAGAACCCGCGTGACGCTGCGCTGATCGACCCGAACTACCTGAGCACGCAAAAGGACATCGACGAGGTGATCCAGGGCAGCCGCCTGATGCGCAAGATCATGGGCGCGCCTGCGCTCAAGGGCATCACGGTCGATGAGGTCCTGCCGGGGCCGGCGGTGGAGAGCGACGAGCAGATGCTGCAGTACTTCCGCGACAACTGCGGCTCGATCTACCACTTGTGCGGCTCGTGCGCGATGGGGGCGGACGAGCAGGTCTCGGTGGTCGACAAGCGGCTCAAGGTGCATGGCCTGCAAGGGCTGCGGATCGTCGATGCCTCGGTATTCCCCAACGTGACATCCGGCAACACCCATGCGGCGGTGCTGATGGTGGCGGAGAAGGGGGCGGACCTGATCCTGCAGGAGGCGTAAGGCCGGTGCCTGCGCAATGAGATGTGACACTTGGCCCGGGGCGGTTTCGCTGCCTGGGCTAGGCTTCGGATGCCGGCTCCTTTGGGGGCCGGCATCGTCATTGAGGGAGGTCTGTTTTCTGTTTTGAGGAGCCGCGGATCATGGATGATCTGGTGAAGGAAGTGATTCCGTTGTTGCAGTACCTGATCCCCGGGTTCGTCTCGACCTGGGTGTTCTACACCCTCACGGCGTTCAGGCGGCCCGACACGTTCGGGCAGATCGTGCAGGCGCTGATCTTCACGTTTGTGATCCATGGCGTGGTGATGGGCATTGGCGCCGTCTGCCGGTGGGTGGGAGCGTGGGGTTTTTCCGTAGGAAAGTGGGATGGCGGGGCGCAGGCGTTCTGGGCGTTTGCCGTGTCGCTGGTGCTTGGGTTGTTCGCCTGTTGCCTGGCCACCAATGACCGATTGCACCGTTGGCTGCGCAGCAGAAACGTGACGAAACAATCTTCTTACCCGAGTGAATGGTTCAGGGCGTTCGTGCAGTTTGACCGGCTCATCACCTTGCATCTGCATGACGAAAGGCGCGTCCTAGGCTGGCCCGTCGAGTGGCCGCCGGAGTCGAGCAGCGGGCAGTTCCTGATGCAATCACCCTGTTGGCTGAACGATGATGGCACTGAGGTACCTTTTGGCGCCGAGTTCTTGCTGATAGATTCCGCGAAAGTTAAGTGGGTTGAGTTCAACCCGAAATCAGAGGGTTCATCATGACCGCCAGAGCACCACAACCCATGCCGCCCCATATCGTGCGCCTGTTTTACGGACCGGACGGAAAAATGCTGGAGAAACCGCTGGTGAAGGGGCCGAAGGCGCCACCACCGCTCAAACGCTGATCAGTCCTGCCTGCACCTTTTCACCCCCAACCTTCCTTCACCGCCCGGCGAATGCCCTCCAGCAGCATCGCGAACGCCGGGTTGTCGTTGTTCTCCCGCCAGATCAGGTGCAGCTCGCTCTGCACCCCGTCACCCAGGTCGATCTCGCGGAACACCACATTCCTGAACACCACGCTGGTGGCGCAACGCGGCACCAGGGCCAGGCCCATGCCGGCGTTGACCAGCGCCAGGATGGTCAACGAAGACCCCAGCCATTGCACGTAGTCCGGGGCGACCCGGGCCGAGCGCAGGGTGCCGGTCAGCAGTTCGTTGAACGGCGGGTAGGCGGCGTGGGAGTACATCAGGAACGGCTGGCCGTCGAGGTCGCTGACTGACACCTCAGCCGCCTCCGCCAAGCGATGGCCGCTCGGCACGGCCAGCACGAACGGTTCGCGAACCAGGCATTCGGTGGCGTAGCCCGGCTCCAGCAGCGGCGCGCGGACGATGCCCAGGTCAATGCGCCGGGCCCGCAAGGCTTCGTGCTGCTGGTAGGTGTTCATTTCCGTCAGGTCGATTTTCACCTGGGGCTGGTTCAGCCGCGCCTCGGCGATGACCTTGGGCAGAAACTCATACACGGCGCTGCCGACGAAACTGATGTTGACCGAACCGATGTCGCCCTCGGCGAACCGCCGGGCGGTGACGGCCGCCTGCTGGGCGCGCTCCAGCAGGTTCTGCGCTTCGATGAAGAACGCCCGGCCGGCGGCGGTGAGCGCCACGCTGCGGGTGTTGCGGGTGAACAGTTCGACGCCCAGGTGATGCTCCAGCAGCTGGACCTGCCGGCTCAGCGGCGGCTGGGTCATGTTCAGCCGCTCGGCGGCGCGGCGGAAATTCAGTTCGGTGGCGACGGTGGTGAAGCAGCGCAGCTGGGTCAGTTCGAACATTGATCCAATCCGGGTATCAATCAAGTGCCAAGTTAGATTAGACGGGATCAATACCGGCGTCCATGATCGGGCTGTGCCTCAAGCTTCCCTAAAAAAACAATGATCGGGAGTCGCCCCTTGAATACCCTCCAGAGTCCGCCGGACATCACGGTCCTCGCCAGGGCCGCCGCCAAGGTCAAGCGCCATGTGCTGCCGCTGTTCGTGGTGATGTTCATCGTCAACTACATCGACCGGGTCAACATCGGCTTCGTGCGCAGCCACCTGGAAACCGACCTGGGCATCGGCGCGGCCGCCTACGGACTGGGCGCCGGGCTGTTCTTCATCGGCTACGCCCTGTTCGAAGTGCCGTCCAACATGCTCCTGCAGCGCTACGGCGCCCGCGCCTGGCTGACACGGATCATGTTCACCTGGGGCGCCGCCGCCATGGCGATGGCGTTCGTGCAGGGCGAGATCAGTTTCTACGTGCTGCGCTTCATTCTCGGCGCCGCCGAGGCCGGGTTCTTTCCGGGGATCATCTACTACTTCACCCAGTGGCTGCCGGGCTCCGAGCGGGGCAAGACCATGGCGGTGTTCCTCAGCGGCTCGGCGATCGCGTCGGTGATTTCCGGGCCGGTGTCCGGGGCGCTGCTGCACATCAGCGGGATGGGCCTGCACGGCTGGCAGTGGATGTTCCTGATCGAAGGCGCCGCGTCGGTGGTGCTCTGCGGGTTCGTCTGGTTCTGGCTGCAATCGCACCCGCGCCAGGCCCGGTGGCTGAGCGAAGAAGAGCGCGAAGCGCTGGTGGCGGCGATCGCCGACGAGCAGCGGGCCCGGGAAGCGGCCCAGGCGGTCAAGCCGTCGGTCTTCAAGCTGTTGGCGGACCGGCAGATCGCGCTGTTCTGCTTCATCTATTTCTCTATCGCCCTGACCATCTACGGCGCGACGTTCTGGCTGCCGAGCATGATCAAGAAGATGGGCAACCTCGGCGATTTCCAGGTCGGTCTGCTCAATTCGATCCCATGGATCATCTCCATCGCGGCGATGTACGGCTTCGCCGCGTTGGCCGGCAAATGGAAATTCCAGCAGGCCTGGGTGGCGTTGACCCTGGTGATCGCGGCGATTGGCATGTTCATCTCTACCACCGGCGGACCGGTGTTCGCCTTCGTCGCCATCTGTTTTGCCGCCATCGGCTTCAAGGCGGCATCGGCGCTGTTCTGGCCGATTCCGCAGAGTTACCTGGATGCGCGCATCGCGGCGGCGGTGATCGCGCTGATCAACTCCATCGGCAACCTGGGCGGCTTCGTCGCGCCGACCGCCTTCGGTTTTCTCGAACAGACCACCGGCTCCATCGAGGGCGGCCTGTACGGCCTGGCCGCCACTTCGCTGGTGGCGGCGGTGGTGATCTTCTTCGCCCGCATGGCGCCCGGCGCCAAGGGCCAAACCCCGGCAAAGCCCGGCCGTGACACCGCCGTCGCAACGGCGGCGAAAACGGCTGCCAGCCACTGATCCCGATCCAGCAGGAGCGTTCCCTTGAAAATCACCCGTGTGACCGTCACCCCGATTGCCTTCCGGGATCCGCCGCTGCTCAACGCCAGCGGCATCCACGAACCCTTCGCGCTGCGTTCGATCATCGAGATCGAAAGCGACAACGGCTACATCGGCCTGGGCGAAAGCTACGGCGACGCCCCGGCGCTGGCGATCCAGCAGCAGTTGCAGGCGCAGTTGATCGGCCTTGACCCGTTCAACCTCAACCAATTGCGCCGCATCGTGCAGGCCACCGTCGCCGCGAACAAACCCGCCAGCGTGTCCGGCGCCGAACTGGCTCCCGGCTCCCACGCCAGCAAAGCGGTGAGCAACGCCTATTCGGCGTTCGAAGTGACGTTTCTCGACCTGCAGGCGCGTTACCTGAACGTGCCGTTGGTGGACCTGTTGGGCGGCGCGCTGCGCGATGAGGTGCCGTTCAGCGCTTACCTGTTCTTCAAGTACGCGCAGCACGTGGATTCGCCCTACAGGCCGGACAACTGGGGCGAGGCGCTGAGCGAACAGCAGATCGTCGCCCAGGCGGCGCGGATGATCGAGGCCTACGGCTTCAAGAGCATCAAGCTCAAGGCCGGCACCTTGCCGCCGGAGCATGAGGTGGCGTGCATCAAGGCGCTGAAGCAAGCGTTTCCCGGTTTGCCGCTGCGCATCGACCCCAACGGCAACTGGTCGCTGGAGACGTCCATCCGCATGGCCGAACTGCTCGGCGACGATCTGCAGTACTACGAGGATCCGACCCCGGGCCTCGGCGGCATGGCCGAGCTGCACAAGCGCACCGGCCTGCCGTTGGCGACCAACATGGTGGTCACCGATTTCGACGAGTTCCGCCGCAGCGTCGAGCAGAACAGCGTGCAGATCGTGCTCGCCGACCACCATTACTGGGGCGGCCTGCGTGACACCCAGACCCTGGCGAAGATGTGCGACACCTTTGGCCTCGGCGTGTCGATGCACTCCAACTCGCACCTGGGCATCAGCCTCATGGCCATGGCCCATGTGGCCGCGTCGGTGCCGAACCTGGATTACGCCTGCGACACCCACTATCCATGGCAAGAGCCGGACGAAGAGGTGATCAAGGGCGGCAAGCTGCCGATCGTCGACGGCTGCGTGAAGATCACCCGCGCGGCGGGGCTGGGCGTCGAACTGGACTACGCGCAGTTGGGCAAGCTGCATGACCAGTACCTGACCTGCGGGATCCGCCAGCGTGACGATGTGCGCCAGATGCAGCGCTACAAGCCGGACTGGAAAGCGGTCAAGCCGAGGTTCTGAGGGCGCTGGCCCGGGCCTCTTCGCGGGCATATGCACGACGCGTATCCAATGTGGGAGCAACTGTCTCGCGCCGGTCCTGCGGTGCCAGGACTGACGCTATCGCCAGCAGGCTGGCTTGTATGCTGGTACTTGAAGGGAGGAGGAGGGACTAGGCTGGATTCTGACTGTTGACGCAGTACAGACCCGTGGGAGATTTC